>JABDJL010000008.1 GCA_013002505.1 Lysobacterales bacterium
TGTACATGCGCACCGGGTCGGTGGTTCTTCCAATCTCGGTCTCGACAGCGGCCAGCGCAGCGGCGGCTTCCTCGGCTGCCGTATCGTCATCGGCATCGGTGGAAGCAGAATCATTCAGGATCAGTGAATCGGCATCCGGCGCCTTCTCGTGCACCTGGATACCCATGTCATTGATCATGTTGATGATGTCTTCGATCTGCTCCGGATCCACGATGTCATCGGGCAGATGATCGTTGACCTGCGCATAGGTCAGGAACCCCTGTTCCTTACCCTGGGTAATGAGCAGTTTCAGTTGTGATTGCTGGTTTTGATTCATCGAATTCTCGTCAAGCGATGTCGTAAGTTTAGTTCAAGAATTTACACTGTGTTTGACTGTAAAATCTTGAAGAGGTGCCACCCCGGCTCAGTCCTTGGGACCGGCCAGGTCCAGCGATTTTTTTAGTTCCTGCTTGCGTTCCTGGATCGCCAGGTATTGTTGCTTCTGTTCTTTGCTTTGATCGCCGATCCTGGGCATGTTTTGTAACTGCACGTCCAGCCATTGGAGCTTGACCCGATCCACCGAATTACAAAAGGCCAGTGCCCGGCGATCATCATCGCCCGGCAGTTCCCAGACCGCCAGCTTTCCCAGGTGCCCGGCCGCCGGATGTTCCCGGAAGTGTTCCAACACCTGAGCGGTAGTCATATTGGGGCGTTTGGCGCATATGTCAATAAGTTTGAAAAAGATTTCGATACCCTTGATGTCTGCACCTTCCAATTCATCGAGCCCGTCTGCCAGCGCGGCAAACCCCGGGTTCTGGATCAGGAACGCCATTGCCCAGCCCAGCGGAGATCGGCTTTGGTGATCACCACCTCTTGGCGCGGCGCTTTTTCTGTGCACTTGCGGCCGCGACTGGGCGCCCGGCAGGCGATGCCGGGCCAGCGTTTCCAACCTTTCCATCATCATTTCCCTGAATACTCCCTCGGGCAGTGACTTGAGTAAAGGAAGCGCCAGTTGAACCAGCTTGGCGCGACCGTCAATGCTGTTCATGTCGACCTGGGCCGTGTAATGGTCAAACAGGAAGTCCGACAACGGCTGCGACTCCTCGAGCAGTCCATCAAAAACTTCTTTGCCCTGCTCGCGCACCAGGCTGTCCGGGTCCTGCCCGTCGGGCAGGAACAGGAACCTCGCCTGCAGACCTTCGCGCAATCTCGGCACGGTCGCCTCCAGCGCCCGCCAGGCTGCTTTGCGGCCGGCTTCGTCACCATCGAAACAGTAAATAACCGTATCCGTGGCGCGAAACAGTATCTCGGCGTGGTTGGGCGTGGTGGCCGTACCCAGCGTCGCTACCGAATTTCGCAGCCCGTATTGCGCCAGCGCCACGACGTCGGTGTAACCCTCGACCACGATGATCGAATCAAGGCGCCCGATACGCTTGCGCGCAAGGTACAGGCCATACAGTTCACGGCCCTTGTGAAACAACTCGGTTTCCGGCGAATTCAGGTACTTGGGGCCATCATCAGCCATCGCCCGGCCACCAAAAGCAATGACCCGGCCACGGCGGTCATGGATTGGAAACATGATGCGGTTACGGAACTTGTCATAGGCCTTGGTCTTGCCCTGGCTGAGCAGGCCGGCCCGGTGCATCAGCTTCACACTGTTTTCGTCGTTGCCTATGTGACCCATCAGTGCATCCCAGCTATCCGGCGCGAAACCGACGTCGAAATCACGGCAAATCTCTCCCGACAATCCTCGTGATTTCAGGTACTCAATGGCCTCGGGGTGTTCGCGCAACTGGGCCTGGAAAAACGCACTTGCCTTGTCGAGGGTTTCATAAAGCTCATTACGCGGCTTGGCAGGCGCCTCGCCGCCGCCGGTGCGCGGCACTTCGAGCCCGGCATTGCGGGCCATCTCCTCGATCGCATCGACGAACTCAAGCCCTTCGTACTGCATCAGGAAACCAATCGCCGATCCGTGCGCACCGCAACCGAAGCAATGGTAGAACTGCTTGGTCGGGCTGACCGTGAAAGACGGGGTTTTTTCTTCGTGGAAAGGACAACGTGCCTGGAACTCGCTGCCTGCGCGTTTCAGCTCAACGCGCCGCTCAATCAACTCGACAATATCGGTGCGATTGAGCAACTCTTCGATGAATGATTCTGGAATGCGACCACTCATGAACAATGTCCGGTTTGATCTCGGAACGCGGGACCTTGTGGGCCAACAATGGTCTTACGGTGACTTGCCAGGCTGTGTCGATGCACTCAGGCCTGGCCGGTCAGTCTGGCCCGCACGGCATTGCTGACGGCCTTCATATCGGCGCGACCCTGCACCTGGTTTTTCAATGCGGCCATAACCGGTCCCATGTCACGCATGCTTTGCGCGCCTGAGGACTTGATGGCGTCGCTGATCAGCGCTTCCAACTGTGCCTCATCGAGCGGTTCCGGCATGTATTGCTGGAGCACTTCAAGTTCAAAGCGTTCCTGCGCCGCCAGGTCATCACGGCCGGCCTTCTCATATTGCTCCAGCGATTCACGCCGCTGCTTGACCATCTTGTCGAGCACAACCAGCACTGCTGCGTCATCCAGCTCAATGCGCTCATCGACTTCTTTTTGCTTGATCGCAGCCGTGACCAGGCGCAAGACACCCAGCCGCTGGCGATCGCGCTCACGCATGGCCTGCTTGACGTTGTCCAGGATGGTGTTTTTAAGCGTCATGGTTGTCAGGCGCGGGGTTTCCCGCACCAGGCTGGCAAGAACGGCTTGCGCTTAGTACAGGCGAGTACGGCGGTTGGCATCCCGCGACAGGCGCCGCAGATTGCGTTTCACGGCAGCAGCGGCTTTGCGCTTACGCTCCTGCGTGGGCTTTTCATAGAACTCACGGCGGCGCGTTTCCGCCAGGACTCCTGCCTTCTCGCACGAACGCTTGAATCGACGAAGCGCGTACTCGAATGGCTCATTTTCGCGAACTTTTACGCTGGGCATTCGAACTCCACAAATGTTTGATTTCACCCTTACCGGGCACAGCCGCTTATTTTACCCCGGTTTGACCAGCCTGTGCAAAGCCCGATTGAGACTTTTAGCCAGCCCCTGCAAGCGCCACTGCACCAAACCTGCGCGGGTCTCCGGCGCCGTCAAAGCGGCCATCCGGGTGGCGCACCACGGCGTGCACACCGCCAAAAAACATGTTCGGCTCAGGCCACAGGCGGTGGTCCGGCCAGCCCTGCTGCAGCGCCCTGATGGTTTCAGGTTCAAAACCATGCTCGATACTCAGGTGATCCCGCTCCAGGTGCAGGCGTGGCGCGGCGACCGCGTCCAGCAGCGGCATCCTGAACTCGAACAGGTTTATCAGCACTTGCAACAAGGCACTGCGGATCCTGTTGGAGCCACCTGAACCCAGCGCCACGCGGCCACCGCCTGGCAGGATCGCCACGGACGGGCACATCATCGACGCCATGCGGATGCCGGGCGACCAGTTGTGGAATCCGTCCGGGTTGAGGTCTTCTTCGCCCAGCATGTTGTTCATCATGATGCCGGTACCGGGCAGCACGTAGGAACAACCCTCGCCGTTGGAAACCGTCAGGCTGGCCAGGTTGCCCTCCTTGTCGGCCACGGAGATCTGCGTGGTGCCGCGGGAGAACAATGCGCGATTACGCAGCGATTCGCGCCAGCTCCGAACGTGATCGGGGTCGAGGATTTCAGCGACGCGCTGTGCCGACAAATGACGGTCAACGCCCAATTCGCGGCGCAATTTGCTGGTTGCGCGCATGGTTTCAGCCAGCGCCACGCCATGCCATTCATGGCCCCACCGATGATCGGCGAGATCGCGGGATTCAATCAGAGTCAGGGCAAATGCCAGCAGGCAACCACTTGGCGATGGCGGGCTGTTGAAGGCAAACCTGGCGCCATGGCTGGTGTAAAAAACCGGCTTTCGCTCAGCCACCCGGTAAGCTGAAAGGTCATCGAGCTGCAACATGCCGCCCTGCTCCTCGGAGTCGCGCACCAGGTGCCTGGCCAGTTCGCCGCGGTAAAACAGGTCAGGGCCTTCCTGGGCCAGCGCTTCGAGGGTCTCGGCCATGTCCGGGTTGCGCACCACGCTGCCCTCATCCGCGATGGCGCCAGGCTCTTCGGCCGTGGCGACCAGCTGCATGGCCTCCGGGGAAGCTTCCAGAATCGGCTTGAGAATGTGGCATATCTCGCTCTGGTAGGCCGTGATCCTCACGCCCTCACGCGCCAGGTCCACGGCCGGTGCGACGATTTCTGAAACAGGCAGGCGGCACAGGTGATGCGCGTTGAACAGGCCGGCTACGACGCCGGGCACGGCCATGGAACCCATGCCGATGTGAAATTCCTGGGTGGCGGTTCCGAAATCCGCCAGGATGGGATAAAAATCGATATCCTCCGCGGGTTTTTTGTGTGCCGGTGTCTGCACGAAGAAGTCGTGCAGTACGGGTTCCGAGCCGGCTTGCAGCGCCATCAGGAACCCACCGCCACCGAGGCTGGCCAGCATTGGCTCCGCCACGCAGGCTGCGCACATGGCGCCGAGCGCTGCATCGAAGGCATTGCCGCCGCTTTCCAGCAGGCGCACAGCGGCCTTCGATGTTTCGGCGTGGCCGCTTGCTGCGATTCCGGTAGACTCAGTCAACATTCATCCCAATATACAGGGGTGGCAAGGATAGTTGGGGCCAGAGTAAAGTGCCAGAGTCGCGACTCTGACCCCTAAATGATGGGCAATTGATGATTTTATGAAAGTACTGGGCATTGAAACATCATGTGACGAAACCGGCGTCGCCGTGTACGACAGCGAGCACGGTTTGCTCGCGCACGCCCTGTACAGCCAGGTGGAACTGCACGCCGAGTACGGCGGTGTTGTTCCGGAACTGGCCAGCCGCGACCACGTGCGCAAGCTTCTGCCATTGATTGATCAGTGCCTCGGTGAATCTGGCCTGACACGCGACGCTATTGACGGCGTTGCCTACACGGCCGGGCCGGGCCTGATCGGCGCATTGCTGGTCGGTGCAGCAGCGGGGCGTTCACTGGCCATGGCGCTGGACATCCCGGCCATCGCAGTTCACCACATGGAAGGCCACTTGCTGGCGCCCATGCTGGAGGAGAATCCGCCGGCCTTTCCGTTCGTGGCGCTGCTGGTTTCCGGAGGCCACACCATGCTGGTCGAGGTGCGCGAACTGGGTGATTACACCTTACTTGGCGAGACGCTGGATGACGCTGCCGGCGAAGCCTTCGACAAGACTGCCAAGCTGCTCGGCCTGCCTTACCCCGGTGGACCGGCGCTGGCCCGTCTCGCTGAACGCGGTGATGCCGGGCGCTTTGCTTTTCCGCGGCCCATGACAGACAGGCCCGGCCTGGAATTCAGCTTCAGCGGCTTGAAAACCCACACCCGCAACCTGTGGCTGGAGCACAACGAAGATCAAAGTGCCCGTGCCGATATTGCCGCCGGCTTCCAGAAAGCGGTCACCGAGACGCTGGCCATCAAGTGCCGCCGTGCAATGCAGCAAACCGGTTCCGGGCAGTTAATCATCTCGGGCGGCGTGGGCGCCAATATTGCCCTGCGAGAAAAACTCACCGCTGAAGGCGAAAAACACGGCTGGAACGTATCCTATCCGCGGCTTGAGTTTTGCACTGACAACGGTGCAATGATTGCTTTCGCAGGATGCAAGCACCTGCTGGCCGGCGAACGCCAGGATCTTGAAATTTCGGCCCGCGCGCGCTGGCCGCTGGACCAGCTCGTTTCTGCGCCCCGACTTGCCTGAAAAACCGGAGGATCATCTTGGACATTGTTTTTATCGAAGACCTGCGCATCCAGACAGTCATCGGAATTTTTGACTGGGAAAGGGAAATCACCCAAACCGTCAGCCTTGACCTTGAAATGGGTTTCGACATCAGCAAGGCGGGAAAAAGCGACGCCATCGAGGACACGCTGGACTACAAAGCCGTTTCAAAGCGGCTGATCGCATTTGTCGAAGGCAGCGAGTACCAACTGGTCGAAACACTGGCCGAGGAATGCGCGCGCATTGTTCTGAACGAATTTCCGGTGCGCTGGTTGCGCCTCAAGCTCAGCAAGCCCGGCGCTGTGCGTGGTTCAAGCGCGGTGGGCGTCATCATCGAACGCGGCACGCGGGACCGGGACTGGTGACCAACACGGCTTACCTGGGGCTGGGCAGCAATGTCGATGCCGAACGGCATATCCGGATTGCCATTGATGCGCTGCGACAACGATTCGGCGGCGTCGTCATTTCACCGGTTTATCGCAGCAAGGCGGTCGGGTTCGACGGTGAAGACTTTCTGAACCTGGCCGCCAGCATCGAGACCAGCCTGGGCCCTTACGATCTCAGATCATTTCTTCGTGACCTCGAAGGACAGCACGGACGTGATCGCGCCGCGCCGAAATGGTCTGACCGGACCCTTGATATCGATATCCTGTTAATTGACGACCTGGTGATCTACGACGATGAACTGGAAATTCCACGCCGCGAAATTCTCAAATTTGCCCATGTGCTGGTTCCACTGGCCGATATTGCGCCCGACGTCACTTTCCCCGGACACGATCGAACGCTCGCTGAATTACGCGACTCCCTGTCGCTGGACGAAAGCAGCCTGGCGCCTGCCCGAATCAACTTCCCCTCTTAATCGCCGTATTTTCAATAGCTAAGAGTTTTTCTCGGTGGATGCAGTCAATGCACAGATTGCTATACTGAATAGGTTGCTATCGGAAAACAACACCATGACAAACGTGTATAAGCCAGCCTTATTCACCCTGTTCAAATGGACTTGCACAGCAACAATTTTCTTGAGCCCGGGCTGGATGGCCGCGTTCGCCCAAGAAAACTCCGGCAGCGAGGCTTACGAAGACATCTTCGTCGAAGAGGTTGTCGTAACAGGCACCCGCATCCAGCGCCGTGATTTCTCCTCGCCCAGCCCGTTAACCACCATTGATCGCGAAGACATCGAGTTCTCCGGCCAGCCGACGCTGGA
>JABDJL010000027.1 GCA_013002505.1 Lysobacterales bacterium
GTTCTGTTCCAGCACTTCCAGCAACGCCGATGACGGATCGCCGCGGAAATCCATGGACATCTTGTCAAGCTCGTCCAGCAGGAACAGCGGATTGCGGACTTCGACCTTGGAGAGGTTCTGCACAATCTTGCCCGGCAGGGAGCCGATATAGGTACGCCGGTGACCCCTGATTTCCGCCTCGTCACGGACACCGCCCAGCGACATGCGTACGAATTTGCGCCCCGTCGCGCGAGCGATTGATCGACCGAGACTGGTCTTACCGACGCCGGGTGGACCGACCAGGCACAGGATCGGACCCTTCATGGCCTTGACCCTCTGCTGCACGGCAAGATATTCCAGGATGCGCTCTTTGACTTTCTCAAGTCCGTAGTGATCCGCCTCGAGAATATCCTCGGCCTGGTCCAGTTTCTTACGGATGCGGCTGCGTTTTTTCCACGGCACGCTTAGGATCCAGTCGATGTAGTTTCGCACCACGGTTGCCTCGGCGGACATCGGCGACATCATCTTCAGCTTGTTCAGTTCATTGCTTGTCTTTTTCTTTGCTTCCTCGCTCATTCCCGCTTCTTCGATACGGCGGGCCAGGTCTTCCAGGTCGTTGGGTGCGTCGTCCATGTCGCCCAGCTCTTTCTGGATGGCCTTCATTTGTTCGTTCAGGTAGTACTCGCGCTGGCTTTTCTCCATTTGCGTCTTGACGCGTCCGCGAATGCGTTTTTCGAGTTGCAGCACTTCCATTTCGCCCTCGACGAGGCCCATCAGGTGCTCCATGCGCGCCGCCGGGCTGCCCATCTCGAGCAATTCCTGCTTCTCCTGCAGTGCAATGGACAAATGCGCAGCCACCGTGTCTGCCAGCCTGCTGGGGTCATCAATTCCAGCCAGCGTTGTCAGCAATTCAGGTGGAATCTTTCGATTCAGTTTCACGTATTGCTCAAACAGGGACACCAGCGAGCGCATCATGACTTCGAGTTCTGACTCGGGTTCAGTTCCCTGGTCAGGTATCGGCTTCCAATCTGCTTCGTAGTAAGTTTCGCGGTCCTCGAAAGAGTGGATACGAACTCGCTCGCCGCCTTCGACCAGGACCTTGGTGGTGCCATCAGGCAGCTTCAAAAGTTGCAGTACGGTCGCCAGCGTACCCACTTCAAAAAGGTCATCGGGGGCCGGCTCGTCGACGTCGGGGCTGCGCTGGGTCACCAGCACTATTTTCTTGTCCACGTTCATGGCCTCGTCCAGCGCATGGATAGAACGCTCACGACCGACAAATAACGGAATGACCATGTAGGGATATACCACGACGTCACGCAGTGAAAGCACCGGAGTTGATCTGGACTTGCTCACGCGGGTACTGCTTTTTTTGATGTCTTCGGACATTTTCTCTCTCAGGAGTCCTGGCGGGATTGCGGCCAGAAAATTCCAATTGAAAAGGGCGGAAAACCGGGTAAGCCTTCCATGTTAACCCTAGAAATATTGTCGCGCGCCGGGGAATTCAAGGCACCTCACGGCGACCCGGACACAGAACGATGTTGGAATTATAGCGGTGTGGTGGTGACTATTCCGATCCGGCGACCGATTGCTGGGGATTGTCGTACAGCACTAATGGCTCTGCCTCTCCGTCGATCACGGTTTCATCGACAACGACTTTCGAAACATTCTCAAGCGTTGGTAATTCGTACATACTGTTGAGCAGCACGCCTTCGAGTATCGTCCGCAGGCCCCTTGCCCCCGTTTTGCGCGCCATGGCGCGACGGGCGATGGCGTGCATGGCTTCTTCCCGAACATCGAGTTCGCAGCCTTCCATCATGAATAGCTGACGGTATTGCTTGATCAATGCATTCTTCGGTTCGATCAGTATACGAACCAGGGCTTCTTCATCGAGTTCTTCGAGCGTTGCAACCACCGGCAAACGACCGACAAATTCAGGAATCAGGCCGTACTTGACCAGGTCCTCAGGCTCCACGTCGCGGAGCATCTCGCCAAGGTCCTTCTGGTTGTCTGCACCTGTAACCTCGGCTGAGAAGCCTATTCCCGCTGAACTTGAGCGCGCCTGGATGACTTTTTCGAGGCCCGCGAATGCGCCGCCACAAATAAACAGTATCTGGCTGGTATCGACCTGCAGGAATTCCTGCTGCGGATGTTTGCGGCCACCCTGTGGGGGCACCGAGGCGATGGTTCCCTCGATCAGCTTGAGCAATGCCTGCTGAACACCTTCGCCGGACACATCGCGCGTGATCGAGGGGTTCTCCGCCTTGCGGGACACCTTATCGATTTCGTCAATGTAAACAATGCCTGTCTGGGCTTTTTCGACATCGTAGTCGCATTTTTGCAACAGTTTCTGAATGATGTTTTCAACGTCTTCGCCCACGTACCCCGCCTCGGTCAAGGTGGTGGCATCGGCGATCGTGAAAGGCACGTTCAGCATTCGCGCCAAAGTCTCGGCCAGCAGCGTTTTGCCGGAACCGGTCGGCCCGATCAATAGGATATTGCTCTTTGTCAGCTCAATTTCTTCTTCAAGCTTGTTCGGTTCAAGGCGCTTGTAGTGGTTGTAAACCGCGACCGACAGGACCTTCTTCGCGTGCTCCTGGCCGATAACAAAATCATTCAGAAAAGCGTGTATTTCCTTGGGGTTAGGCAGGTTATCGCGCTCCGTGACGCCCGCTTCTTCAAGTTCTTCACGAATGATGTCGTTGCACAGCTCGACGCATTCGTCGCAGATGTACACGCTGGGGCCGGCAATGAGCTTGCGAACCTCGTGCTGACTCTTACCGCAGAAGGAGCAATACAGGATCTTGCCATCTGAGCCTTTCTGTTCTTGATCGCTCATTTCGCTTGTTCCGATATCTCAATGAAAAGCTTTATATTTTTAATTGTCAGGGCCTGCATTCCTGCTGTCAAGTATTTGATCTATCAAGCCATAATCCAGGGCCTGCTCGGGGCTCATGAAATTATCCCGGTCAGTGTCACGGGCGATGGCTTTCATGCTCTGCCCGGTATGCGAAGCCAGGATGTCATTGAGTTGGTCGCGCAATTTCAAAATTTCACGTGCGTGGATGTCGATGTCAGTGGCCTGTCCCTGGAATCCACCCAGCGGCTGATGAATCATTACCCTCGAGTGCGGCAGGCAGAAGCGCTTACCCTTGGCGCCGGCAGCCAGGATCAATGCCCCCATGCTGGCCGCCTGGCCCAGGCACATGGTGCTGACGTCCGGGCGCACGAACTGCATCGTGTCATAGATTGCGAGGCCTGCACTGACAACGCCGCCCGGGCTGTTGATGTAGAGGTTGATGTCCTTGTCCGGATTTTCTGACTCGAGAAACAACAACTGGGCAACCACCAGGTTCGCGGTATGGTCGTCAACCGGGCCAACGATGAAAATCACCCGCTCCTTGAGAAGCCGCGAATAGATATCGAAGGCGCGTTCCCCACGGGAGGTCTGCTCGACCACCATCGGTACGAGATTCAAAGCCCTGGTTTCCTGGTTCATTCTGCTTGTCCTGAGTTCGCCGCTGCGTTGATTACTTCCTTCATCGTCATGGATTGTTCATCGACCTTGGCATTCTCAACCACCCAGTCCACGACCTGTTCTTCCAGTACCAGGCTTTCGACGCCACCCAGCAACTGTTGGTTCCCGTAGTACATTTGCACGACTTCCATCGGCTGCTCATAGGTTTCGGCCACGGTTTCGATTGCCTTTCGCACGCGGGCGCCGTCCACGACGATATTATTCTGGCGCGCCATTTCCGCCAATAACAGCCCGCTGCGAACCCTGCGTTCGGCTGCATTCCTGAAAATTTCATCAGGCAGATTTTCTGCCTCCTCGCCCTGTTGCTCGGCGGCCTGCTTTTTCAGGCGTTCAGCCTCATCACTGACGATCGCATCCGGTACCTGGAGGTTGGCGTGCTGGGCCAGCAGCTGCTTGACCACCTGGGACTTCAACCACGTGTTCCTGGCTTGCTGTAACTCCCGTTCCAGGTTCGCTTTTACCTCGCTTCGCAAGTCTTCAAGCTGCCCACTTTCGACAGCGAATGAACGAATGAATTCTTCATCTATGTCAGGAATCCTGCCGTGCTGAACCTCGATGACTTCGAGTTCAACCTTGGCCACGTTGCCCGCCAATTGCTTGTCACCGTATCCGTCGGGAAATCTGAGCTCGGTTTCCTGGCGGTCGCCAGCGCGTTTGCCTGTCACCGCGTTTTCGAGATCCTCAAAACCGGATGTGCCCAGTACCAGGGACAGGCGTTGCTTGCCCTGGGCCGGAACGGTGGTGCCATTGACTTCGGCCAGGTACTCGACGACGACCTGGTGACCATCACCGGCCGGCTCGTCGGTGTCTTCCCAGGATTGCCGCTGTTGTTGCAAGGTCTGCAGCATCTCATCGACATCAGTATCAACAACTTCGGTGTCGGGATTACTGATTTCGATTCCGCTGACGTCAATGGGCCCTATTTCAGGATAAACCTCGATGCTGGCGGTAAATTCCAGGTCAGTGCCTTCCCCAAACTCACCAATGTTATCCAGTACCGGGTTGGATGCAGGCCGCAAAGATTCGTTTTCAATGGCTTCAAACAGGCTGGACTGGACGACTTCAGATACAACTTCCTGTTTCACCGATTTGCCGTAGCGCTGCTTCAGAACCTTGGGCGGAATCTTGCCGGGGCGAAAGCCCTTGATCTTGACCTGCTTGCCAATCTCGCGCAAACGGGCATCCATTTTTTTCTCGAGCTGTTCCGAGGGAATTTTGACCGTCAGCTTGCGTTGCAACTCGCTGGATTTTTCTACGGTGACTTCCATAAATTTTCTTAACCTTGACCTGTGATGCCGAATTGCGAGTGCCGATGCCTGGTGCGAAAGGGGAGACTCGAACTCCCACGGGTTGCCCCACTGGATCCTAAATCCAGCGCGTCTACCAATTCCGCCACTTTCGCAGTTCGTCTGAGTGAATCGATATCCCGTGTTCCCAATTGTCTTTCCACCCATGCCTCGTGGCTGGACGGAGCGAAATACTGGTGGGCCATCTAGGACTCGAACCTAGAACCAATTGATTAAGAGTCAACTGCTCTGCCAATTGAGCTAATGGCCCATCGCCAGGCCGTTGACGTAAATACGGCCTGCAAAAAATAATGGGGTGGACGATGGGGCTCGAACCCACGACCGCCGGAATCACAATCCGGTGCTCTACCAACTGAGCTACGCCCACCACTGTTTTTTATCCGCGCCGGGCATTCAATGACACGGATAAACCCCGGACCGCAGTCCGGCCGCACATTCTATCAAATACCGAAGCCGTGCGAGCAAGAAATGCAACCTGTCTGCGCCGAATTCAAGCGCTTTGCCAAGGGCGAATTTCTATAATGGAATGTTCCTGAATCATGGCGCGCCCGGCAGGACTCGAACCTGCAACATTCAGCTTAGAAGGCTGATGCTCTATCCAGTTGAGCTACGGGCGCTCAACGGTCCGATCCACTCTCAGAGAAAGCGAACGGTTTTCTTAAACTGGTCGGGGCGGAGGGATTTACTTCGGGCATCCTGCCCTCGCCCTCCGGGTTCGCCGCGCCCTGCGCGGTCTCAGCTCAAAACACTTAAGCTAAGGCCAACCACAGCGGAGGGATTTACTTCGGGCATCCTGCCCTCGCCCTCCGGGTTCGCCGCGCCCTGCGCGGTCTCATTCAAAATCGCTCCCGGCGATTTTGTGAACCCCTGTTGGCCTTCCAACTCCTTTCCCGACAATTATAAATTGCCCGGCCCTTGCCTTGTGAGGCCGGGCAATTTTAATTGTTGGTCGGGGCGGAGGGATTTGAACCCCCGACCCACTGCTCCCAAAGCAGTTGCGCTACCAGGCTGCGCTACGCCCCGACACGATAAAACTTATGCATTCTAACAAAACAAATCAGGCCCCAGCTGTGGGGCCTGATTGGAAAATTGGCGCGCCCGGAGAGATTCGAACTCCCGACCGCCTGGTTCGTAGCCAGGTACTCTATCCAGCTGAGCTACGGGCGCGAAGGCGGCGCATTATCCTTGCAGGTTCCGGTGCTTGTCAACTTCCGCACGGCCAAAAGCTTAATCGGAGTCCGTGGCTGCAAGCTGCTCAAGCCCATCTACAGCCTTGTATCGGCCTCCAGGCTCAATCGGAGTCTCTCTTTGCCGATTACGCTCAATCTCAAGAGGATCCGACCAGGGCTTCTCATGGTCGAGATGGAGTGCCAAGGCTGTCCACCTTACCGTCTGAGGAGTCAGACCGTAATTTTCCAACCGATTTCCAAAATCGCCATCTTCGTAACCATAAGTGAAGCGGTTATCAAAGCCATTGACCGCGATGGCGTCTTTTCGGAAACAAGATGAATTGGACCCCAGCCAATACAGCGTGGTCTTTGACCAGTGATTCAGCCGAACCCTCAGCCGGTAAGGCAACGAAAGGCGCAAAAAGCGCCGGTCATAATGTTCACCATGGCGCCTGAGCCAGCCACTATCAAACATGTCCTCATGAACCAGATCCAGTGACTTGATGTGTTCCGTGAGTCGAGAATTGAGCCGAATCAATGAACCATTCACGTAGGTTCCAGGCTGAGAAGTCTTGATGTGTTCCGCAACAAATTCGGGGTGGGCCAGGCAATCACCGTCTGTAAAAATCAGGTAATCGGCATGCGTGGCTGCAAGAGACTTGTTCAATATGCGTGTTTTGCGAAACCCGGCATCGCGTTGCCACACATGCTTGATCTCGATGGAGGCCTTGTCCTGGTGGTCTTCAACCAAAGCACGGGTTTCATCACCCGAGCCATCGTCCGCCACAACAATCTCGAAATTTTGAACATTTTGGCGGCGCAGGGCCTGCAGGCACAGGTCAAGGTAGCGTGGGCTATTGTAGGTCGACACGATGACGGCAGTTGCAACCATGGCAGCAGATTACTCGAATGGAAATTTATTCACCAACTTTGGAAACTGTTTCCAATTGGACGATCAATTCATCACAGGTCAATCGCAGCCACCCTCAGCGGGCTTGATGGTTTACGATGTTCTTCGCGCCCGGGTCCCGGTTTTTTGGTTGAAATGATTCAGAATCTGAAGTGGATATATCGTGCATGGCGATATCGGCTGAGGCTCGAACGCCAGGAAATCGCCTGGCTGTTGTGCAATCTGCAAGCAGGACAAACTGCAGTTGATATTGGCGCCCATAAGGGCGCATATACCTGGTGGATGGCGAATCGTGTTACGCCCGCGGGCCGGGTATTCGCGTTTGAACCTCAGCCCGACCTGGCGAACCAATTGAGAACGCTTGTCAGCTCAAGAGGCCTCGAATTTGTGAAGGTAGAACAAATGGGCGTGTCGCGCTTTGAAACCGAAATGCAGCTCAGGGTCCCGGCGCGCGGAAACTCTCCGGGCGCTTCGTTCGAAAATACCCGGGATGCACTGGGCGGGCAGCCTGTCAGCGTACACGTGACCAGCCTCGACCAATATTTTGTGCCGCTGGTTCAGCCTATCCACCTCATCAAGTGCGATACCGAGGGTCACGAGTTGCAGGTCTTCCGGGGCGGAGAGCGAATCCTGCGAACTCACCGGCCTCTATTATTGTTTGAATGCGAAGCCCGCCACCGCGGGGCCGGCAGTACCGGTGAAGTTTTCAACTATCTTGCCGAACTGGGGTATTCAGGGTCATTCTTCTGTCCCTCGGGCATCAGGCCGATCTCAGAATTCGACGAAGCCAGCCATCAGTCCAGTCCAGGCAGTACTGGGTACGTTAACAATTTCGTTTTCATTCACGAAAGCGCCTCCTGAGAATGGGCCTGGGTATTCGTACAGGGCTGGATGTGACGCAAGCCGTCAAGCGGAAAGGCCGAGGCATCGCGCGCTACATTCGCGATGTATCCCCATTTCTCACAAGTACTGGTTCCGGCCTCGACGTGACTTTTTGCATTCGCTCGGAACGCTGGTTGCACCGCGAGTATTTCAACGACGTCTCCAGGTCATCGAAGCGCCGGTGGATGCCGCTGTCATCGATTATGAGCGTACGCGGGCTGGACTTGTTCCACAGTTTCGGTAACCACCTTCCGCTATGGTCCCCGGTGCCCACCACGTTCACGATTCACGATTTTCGGGCGCTGGACAACCCGATCAACCCTTCTGAATCCCCAGGCAGGTTGAGACGCAACATCAAGCGCGCGGCCGGTATTATCTGCCTCACCGAGCATGGCAGGGGAAGGCTTGAGGAACACTTTCCCGGCACACTCAACAGGCACGTGGCAGTCATCCCGCACGGCGTCAACCACCGAGTGTTCTACCCGCGCGATCCGGGTAATACAGCGAAGGTATTGAGTTCGCTGGGTTTGACACGGCCCTACCTGTTGCAACTGGGCAGCTGGTTTCCGCATAAGAATCCAGAATTATCAATCCGGGCGTTTGCCGATACCGATGCATTTCGAAACGACCATGAGCTGGTATTCGTTGGGGGTGGCGGCACCCGCGCCTACAAGGATTCACTGGCCAGCATTGCTGCCGACTGTGGCGTCTCCGGACGGATCAAGTGGTTTGACCACCTCAGTAACGAAGACCTGCCCTTCCTGGTCAGCGGCGCTTCGTGCCTGGTTCACCCTTCACGATACGAAGGATTTTGCTTGCCGATCCTGGAGGCCATGGCATGTGGACTGCCTGGCGTGGTCAGTGATTCGAGCTGCCTGCCCGAGGTATCTGGTGGCGTGTGGCCGGTCGTTGCACAGGATGACGTAACGGCATTTGCGGCCGAAATTGACCGCTTAATCTTTGACTCGGAAAAACGTCAACACATCGTTTCAGCGGGGTTGGAAAGAGCACAAAATTTCACCTGGAAAAATACCGCTCTCCTGACCACACAATTTTTCGCGGATGTACTGGAAAAAACGGGCTGATACAGCAACGGTATCAATCCCCGGGCCGGTAATCGCGAATGATCCGAAAATGACGTCTACTGACATCCCATCCAAACTGTTTCTCGAGGGGTCTCAGCAAGCGGTGCTTTCGCTCTCTGCGTGACAGCTGGTAATCGGGATTGAACGTAAATGAGGGGTTAGCGGAATTTTCGATCCAGTCCTGAATCACGGCCGGATGCTGCCCTTCAAAAGGTACGATCACGGTGGGATCGATATCGCCGTAGGTAGATTCAAAGGCAACGCGGTGTTGCCAGTATTGGTTGCCGGTCTCGGCCTTGGCCAGCAAAAATCGTTCGTGACGGCAATTGCCATAGTGATAGATCGGAATATTCAAGGCAGCGGAACGGGGGTATCGCGTACGACGCTTGTTGCGTGACCCATACCAGGTCTTGTCCTTGATCACTGCCCAATAGAGGCCATCGGGTGCGATGGCCCTAATGTTATTGCGCAATATACGCGCTGCTTTCCGGTAAGCCGCGGGCGATACATTGATGTATTGCGGGTCTCCGTAAAAATGAATGTAATCGAATACCAGCGCTTCTACTTCCGAATCTTGCAAGTAATGCAACATGGCGCCATGCATACGGTCAAGATCATCCTCGTGGATAATTTCATCCCCTTCGAGGTAGAACGCCCAGTCGCCTGTACAGTTGTATTGCGCAATCATTTTCTGCTGTCCAAGCACGAAACCGTGAGACCGGCAGTTTTCGTTCCACCGGGTGGGAATCAACTTCAACTTGGGTTCATTGAGCGACTTCAGGGTATCCAGTGTGCCGTCGCTGCTTTCACCTACGGCAACCACGAACTCGTCGCACAGCGGCAGTACCGAGCGAATACTTTCCACGTAGGGATAGCCGAGGCGGTTGCCGTCACGAATCAAGGAGAAACAGGAGATTTTCATTGCTGTCGACTGGCGGAGAGGGGTGCTGCGGGGCAGTATCCCCGCAAATTTTTTTGCCGGAAAGTGATAATTTGATTGGCGGAGAGGGAGGGATTCGAACCCTCGATACGGCTCAACACCGTATACTCACTTTCCAGGCGAGCCCGTTCAACCACTCCGGCACCTCTCCGTCTTTCAATCAACTCGTACGTTCCGCGTGGCCAAGCAGCAAGAAATGCTGCAAGAGGCACGCGAAGGGCGGCAATTTTAGGTGATGGGCGTTGCAGGTTCAATGAATATCAAGGCCTTGAATGCGTTCCTTGCTTAGACGGCCCTGATGACGCGAATCAATCGCAGCAAATACTTGCAGGTATCGCGCGCCATGGGTGAGACTGGCGGCTGTTGAAATAGAATTGGCATACGATCATGCACCACTTCCAGGTACCCCGGCTGCTTATCGCGCTGCTCTTCACTTTAATTGCCTCATCCTGCGCAGTCACGCCACCCGCGCGGCATTCGGGCCAAACCAATGATGTCGGGGCCTTCGTAGCCGATGCGCGAACGCAGGTTTCCGTGGTCGGAGCACCGCGGGTGCTGGCTGTTTTCGACCTCGATAACACGCTGCTGGCGATGGAACAGGGCCTTGGCTCTGACCAGTGGTATGAGTGGCAAAAAGAACAACATGCACACGAACCCTGTGATCCGAGGGTTGTCGGTGACCGCCTGGCCGTCCAGGGTGCCTTGTATTTCGCCAGTGCCATGCGCCCGACACAGCCCGATGCACCTGAGCTGTTGCGTGAGTTACAGGATTTGAACGTTCCCGTGATTGCCCTGACCTCCAGGGGCGTGGACTTCAGGCTTCAGACGTTCAGAGAGTTACGCCGTAATGGCTACGATTTCCGGCGTTCGGCTTTGTCTCCTGAAGCAGGATGGCCGGACGACTTTGTGCCAGATAACGGCATTCGCCCGGTTCGCTACGAGGATGGCGTGTTCCTGACCACGGGACAACACAAGGGTGCCATGCTCGATGCGCTGCTCCGAAAAACCGGCGCTGAAATGCCATCGGTAATCCTGATGCTCGATGACAAGCAGACAAACCTCGATGCGATACACGAGACATTTGATCCATTGGGCGTGTCCGTCAGGTCCTGGCGCTACGCAGGCGAGGACGGGCTGGTCGCCGGGTTCGATCCCGAGGCCAGTGACCGCCTGTGGCAGCAGGCCGCCCCTGCCCTGGATAGCCTGCAGCAGGTCTTTGGCGCCGACCACTATGACCTCAACGGGGCAATGCACAAAAGTGGCTGCACGGACTAAGCCGGGCAACGTGAATTCAGCCGTGTTTCCAGCTTTCCTTATCGCTGTCACTTGAAGGCGAAAACCCAAGCGCTTCTCCCGCGGTGGTGACGCCCAACCCGGATACGGTGCGATTGGCGTATGCGAAATAGCTCGCCGCCTGGTTGATTTCGAGGATTTGCCCGTCACTCCAGTTGTTATCACGCAGCGACACGACATCCTCCATTTCAATGGCGGCGGGTTCGCGGGTCAGTTTCGCCGCGTATTGAAGCGCGGATTGTTCCGCCCGCGTAAATGGCGCACCGGGCGGGTCGTCATTCAGCGCACGGTCATAATCAGAAGCTGCTCCGCCCAGTAGCCGCAGCATGCCCACCGTATGATGCCGGTCGCAATAATCACAGCCATTGAGGCGGCTGACCAGGACCCCGATTGCTTCCAGGAACCACTCGGGCACCTCGTTATCCCGGTGGTGCAATGCAGACTTGTACAAGGCCATGTGGCCTTCCAGGCCATGGGGTCTCAGGCCATGCACCTGCAGCACCTGGTCCACCTGGCCGCCCGGTCCGGCGACCTGCCGGTAAATATGTGCCAGGCGTTCGTCCGCCTGTTCAGGCGGTATCACCGAAATAAAAGACATCCCACTCCCTCTCCATTGGTTCTATGCCAGCAGACCATTACCAGTAATTCATTGCCGGCGATTGATTGTTTATGATACTGGCAATCCTCGCCGGGACGTTTTATGCAAGCAAGCTGCCGATTCGTGCTGACAATCCTGACATTGTGCCTGTGCGCCTGCGCGACCCGGCCAGGTCCGACAACAGTCCGTTTCGCAACCTTTAATGCCGCGATGGGCCTGCAGACTGCCGGTGACCTGCAATCCAGGTTGCAATCCGGCGACGACCCCGCGCTGATGGCCTTGGCAGCAATCCTCCAGCGTACGCGGCCGGACGTGGTCCTGCTCAATGAGTTCGATCACCAGCAAGGCTTCGACAATGCCGCCGCGCTGATTGCCAATTACCTCAAGCATTCGCAACATGGCGATGCCGTTATCGATTATCCATGGGCGTACCAGGCAACGGTCAATACCGGCGTGAACAGCCTGTTGGACCTGGACAAGAACGGCATCACCGGAGAACCAGGAGATGCCTGGGGTTACGGCGTGTTTCCCGGGCAATACGGGATGCTGGTGCTTTCACGCTACCCGATCGAGTATGACCAGGTGCGCAGCTTTCGCCTGTTTCGCTGGCGCGACATGCCGGGCGCGCTGAAACCGAGGCAGGCTGATGGCGCCGCTTTCTATTCGCCACGCGCATGGCGGGTGTTGAGGCTCAGTTCCAAGAATCACCTGGATTTGCCGTTGTCGCTTAATGGGTCCACCGTTCACTTCCTGGTCAGTCACCCCACACCGCCGGTCTTTGACGGCCCCGAAGATCGAAATGGGCGGCGCAATCATGATGAAATCAGGTTGTGGGCCGATTACGTTTCCGGTAGCGGGGATTACCTGCTTGACGATTCGGGTGTCCGGGGCGGCCTGCAGATCGGTGCCCGGTTTGTCATCGCAGGTGACCAGAATTCAGACCCGCTTGACGGCGACTCGCTGGAACGTTCGATCTCCCGCTTGCTCGACAATCAGCATGTCAATGCTTCCTGTCTGCCGGCCAGTTCCGGCGGCGCCGAAGCGGCCCGGCTACAGGGCGGCGTCAATGCGCGTCACCGCGGCAACCCGGCGCTCGATACATCCGATTTTTCCGACCGTACGACCGGCAACCTGCGCCTCGACTACGTGTTGCCGTCAAGAAACCTCGAAACGGTTCAATGCGGGGTTTTCTGGCCGGCGGCCGGGGAACCGGGTCACGACTTGATCCAGCATAGCGACCACCGGCTGGTGTGGCTTGATGTGCGCTTACCTGCAGGAGCCAACTAGTCAGATTCCAGGGTCTTTGAGCACCCGCTCGCGTAATTTCTGGACCTGGTCACGAATATTTGCCGCCTCCTCGAATTCCAACAATTCGGCGTGCCGGAACATCTGTTGTTCCAGTTCCTTGATGGCCGGGCCGAGCTTATCGGGCGCAATGTCATCGTATGGACCCTTCTCCTCGGCCACAGCGCCCCGGCTTGACCGGTAGCGCCCATGCGCAGTATCCCGGGCGCCTTCCATGATATCGGCAATTTTCTTGATAATGCTCTGCGGCGTGATGCCGTGTTGCTCGTTGTACTCGACCTGCTTGGCACGCCGTCGTTCGGTCTCTTCGATGGCGCGCTGCATCGACCCGGTTATCCGATCAGCATAGAGAATGGCCTTACCGCGAATGTTGCGGGCTGCCCGTCCCATGGTCTGGATCAACGATGAATCTGAGCGCAGGAAGCCTTCACGGTCGGCGTCGAGTATGGCCACCAGAGAAACCTCCGGCATGTCCAGCCCCTCGTGCAAAAGGTTGATGCCTACCAGTACGTCAAATTCTCCCAGCCGCAGGTCGCGGATAATTTCGACCCGTTCCACGGTATCAATGTCAGAGTGCAGGTAACGCACTTTGACCCCATGATCTGCCAGGTATTCGGTCAGGTTTTCTGCCATGCGCTTGGTCAGCGTGGTGACGAGAATGCGATCACCGCTTACCGTTCGCTCGCGAATTTCAGAAAGCAGGTCATCCACCTGGTCGGTGACCGGCCTGATCTCAACCTCGGGATCGATGAGCCCGGTGGGCCGGACCACCTGCTCGACCACTTCACCGGAATGCTCCAGTTCGTACGCCCGCGGGGTTGCAGATACAAACACCGTCTGACCGGTGCGCGCTTCCCATTCCTCGAACTTCAGTGGCCGGTTGTCCAGCGCCGACGGCAGCCTGAACCCGTATGTCACGAGGTTTTCCTTGCGCGAGCGATCGCCTTTATACATGGCGCCCAGTTGCGGCACCATGACGTGGCTCTCGTCGAGAATCAGCAAGGCGTCCTGCGGCAGGTAGTCAAACAGGGTTGGCGGTGCTTCGCCTGCACCACGCCCGGTCAGGTGACGGGAGTAGTTCTCGATGCCGTTGCAATAACCCAGCTCATGCAGCATTTCGATGTCATACAAGGTTCGCTGTTCCAGGCGCTGCGCTTCCACCAGGCAGTCGTGCGTGCGCAGGTAGTCAAGGCGTTCTTTCAACTCTGCGCGAATGGATGTCGCCGCATCCAGCACAATTTGCCGGGGCGTAACATAGTGCGATTTTGGGTAAATCGTGATGCGCGGCAGTTTTTGCTTCACTTCGCCGGTCAGCGGGTCAAACATCGAAATCTGGTCAACCTCGTCATCAAACAGCTCGATACGCACCGCCTGCGTTTCCTCGTCACCCGGGAAAATATCAATGACATCGCCGCGCACGCGGTAGGTGCCGCGCCTCAACTCGAGGTCATTCCGGCTGTATTGCATCTCGGCCAGGCGCCGCAAAATACTGCGATGATCAATCAGTTCACCCTTGGAAACGTGCAACACCATGCTCAGGTACTGGGTCGGGTCACCCAGTCCGTAAATGGCCGATACCGTTGCGACGATAATCGTATCGCGGCGCTCGAGCAGAGCCTTGGTCGCCGACAGCCGCATTTGTTCGATATGCTCATTTACCGAGGCGTCTTTTTCGATGTAGGTGTCCGACGAGGGCACATAGGCCTCGGGCTGGTAGTAGTCGTAGTAGGAAACGAAATACTCCACCGCATTGGACGGAAAGAACTCCCGGAATTCGCCGTACAATTGCGCCGCCAGCGTCTTGTTGGGCGCCATGACCAGTGTCGGCCGTTGTAACTGCTGGATGACATTGGCCATCGTGAAGGTTTTGCCCGAACCGGTGACGCCGAGCAAGGTCAGGTGCGACAAACCGTCGTCGCGAAGACCCTCGACAAGCTTCTCGATGGCTTGCGGTTGGTCCCCGGTGGGCTTGAAGTCGCTGTGCAGCCTGAATGGCCTGGTGTTGTCGTTCACGTGATGCAATCTCACCGGCGAAACCGTTCATTATAGCGAGATGGCGACCTGCGGGACCAAGCTTCTGCCCTGCACTCACATTTGCTGATCTGGCTCACCTGCTGCGGCCAAATATGCGGCGGTGAAAATATCACGAAGTGGTATAGTTGGACCCGAGGGAGAAGCGCTTCTGAAGCACGTCCCGGCGTTCATGTCCCAACCCGTAAAACCATTTGAACAGAGGATCGGCGTGTCAGTGAAAATCTCCAATCGCGTTGCGCAAATCAAGCCTTCCGCCACCATCACCGTCAGTCAGAAAGCCCGTGACCTGAAAGCGGCCGGGCGCGAAATTATTTCTTTGGGGTTTGGCGAACCGGATTTTGATACGCCACAACACATCAAGGACGCTGCAAATGCAGCCATTGCGGCCGGGCGTACCAAGTACACACCTATTCCGGGCACTGAGGAGTTGCGCGAGGCCATCGTTTCCAAGTTCAGGCGTGACAACGGCCTCGAGTACAACATCAACCAGATCATTGTTTCCAACGGTGCCAAGCAGTCCCTTTTCAACCTGTTGCTGGCGCTGCTGAACGAGGATGAAGAAGTGATCATTCCGGCGCCTTACTGGGTGTCTTACCCGGACATGGTGAAACTGGCGGGTGGGCAGCCGGTGATCCTCAATGCCGGCGCCGAATCCGACTTCAAGATTACCGCCCGCCAGCTGGAAAGCTCGCTGACGGATAATACGCGGCTGCTGATCCTGAACTCGCCTTCCAACCCGACCGGCAAGGTGTACGGCGCAAGTGAAAATCGCGCGCTGGGCGAAGTGCTCCAGGAGCATCCCAAGGTACTGATTGCCTGTGACGATATTTACGAGCATATCTACTGGGCTGAAAGTCCGTTTCGCACCCTGCTCAATGACTGCCCGGACCTGGCGGACCGCACAGTGGTGATCAATGGCGTGTCAAAAGCCTTTGCCATGACCGGCTGGCGAATCGGTTACGCGGCCGGCCCTGAAGATCTCGTCAAGGCGATGTCCAAGGTCCAGAGCCAAAGCACATCCGGTGCAAGTTCAATCTCCCAGGCGGCGGCTACCGCAGCCCTCAATGGCCCCCAGGACTGCGTGGCCGACATGTGCAGCGAGTTCAAGCACCGTCACGACTACCTGATCCACGCGCTGGATGACATCGAAGGGGTTGAGTGCCTGGAGTGCGACGGCGCCTTTTATGCATTCCCGTCGTTTGCCGGTGTGATCGAGCGCTTGCCCGATGTGCGCGATGACGTCGAGTTAGCTTCCTGGTTCCTGGAACATGCGGGTGTCGCGATGGTGCCGGGCTCGGCTTTCGGCGCTCCGGGACACCTGCGGCTGTCTTTCGCGACCAGCATGGAAAACCTCGAAAACTGTATCGCACGCATTCGCCGGTCACTGGAATCCACTACAGCTTAATTCGCGAAATGACCTCGTAAATCCGGGAAATTTGCTCAATATTTTCCCGCGCCGGGCCAGCATTATTCCGTTATGCAGCCTCGTCCTAAAAGCCCGTTACGTGGCCTGCCCGGCTCGCTTCGGGCATTCAGCCTGACCGAGCTGATGATCACCATGGCTGTGTCCGTCATCATGCTCGGCCTGGGCATACCTGCCTTGCAGGAATACAGCCTGGACAAGCGATTGCGCGCTTCCATGTCACAACTACAGGCCGACCTGAACTTTGCCCGTATTACGGCCGTAGATGCCAGGGCGCTGACGGTGGTTTGTCCCATATCGCCAGATCAGTCCTGTACCGATGATGGCGCCTGGCACGGCGGCTGGATGGCCTTCGTGGACCACAACGGCGATCACCGGCACCAGGATTCAGAGTCCATCATTCGGCTTTCAGACCTGGTAGAGAGTTTATCTATTCGCAGTGCCGCAACGCGGCCCCAGGTCCGGTTCAGCCCGGCCGGCACCGCGCCAGCCAGCAACCTCTCGATCGTGTTCTGTGACGAACGCGGGCCCGGCAAAGGCATGAAATTGCTGGTTTCCCATTCAGGCAGGATTCGGCAGGCCGCGACCACTTTCGCTGACAGCGCCTTGTGCGGTGAGCGTGATTCCTGAATTTCGTCCGGCTGGCGAGCAGAAATGCCTCGCCATGCCTTGACTCACCCCGGTAAAGCACCGAAAATACCGCGCCTCGCAGATAGCGAATCTGTATTCTTCCCCGGTAGCTCAGCTGGTTAGAGCGGGTGACTGTTAATCACTAGGTCGTTGGTTCGAATCCGACCCGGGGAGCCAAATCACCGAGAAGCCGCGCCACAGCGCGGCTTTTTGCTTTTTATCGGCAGGAATATCTGCCAACCACCTGGCTTGTGCCATAATGCGCCGCGATTGGATAACTTCTGGCAACAAGCTCCAATCTGACTTCGGAATCAGATGACACAATCCCACGTCAAGCTACTGGTTATTCTGTTTTGGTGTGCAGCCATTGCATGGTGGGTTGTTGCGCGGCCCGGACCGCTTCAAACAGAACCCCTCGCCGCGGGGACCCTGCCCGACGGAACTGCAACGTTCTGGTTCAAAGGCAATACGCACGCGCACGCCAAAATCGAAATCAATGGCTGGTCGCACGGCAACGCAGCCCCTGCCGAAGTGGTTCAGTGGTACCACGATCATGGCTATCATTTCGCGGCCATCACCGACCACAACCGCTGGCATGGCGGCGGCGTCGAAGACGTTGCTGGCGATGATTTCCTGATGCTCAGCGGCATGGAAATCACCAGCGATCATCGTTACCCAGGTGTGACGCAAGATGGTCAGCGAAGAATACACAGCACGGCACTGGGTACGAAACAGCCCCTGAACTGGACATTCGAGGATCCATCGGTGCCCTACATCATCCGGCAACATGTTACTGATGCCGAAAACGCCGGGGGACTGGCGGTCCTCAATCACCCCAATTATGCCTTCCAGGTCCAGTTCCAGAACATCATCGACGCACCGGAACTCGGTTTGCTCGAAATCGTCAACGCCCACCCCAGGGCCAACCAGGAGGGCCATGCAGGATTTCGCCCGTCTGTCGAAACGCTGTGGGATGAACTACTCAGCTCGGGCCGGCAGGTTTGGGGCGTGGCGGCCGATGATGCACATGACTTCGGTTGGTCCGGCAGGCTGATGCGCCGATTTGGCGCTGCCCCTCCGGGTGGCGCCTGGATCATGGTTCGGGCTCCAAAATTGCAAAGGGAAGACATTCTTGACGCCCTCGAATCGGGAGATTTTTACGCCAGCACGGGGGTCATTCTCGGTGACGTTGATTGGCGTGAAAACGAATTGCGTGTTGCCGTGAATCCGGCATTGACCGAAGCCGAAACATCCTTGTACTGGGTCGAGGCTGCGGCGACCGAAGTGCCTTCAGATGACAGCCATGTCGTGATTGAATTCATCGGCGTGCATGGCAAGCGATTGCATTGGACACATGACCAGTACCAGGCGTCGTATTCGTTACCTGCGGATCAGCCGTACATGCGTGCACGGGTGACATACCTGAAGAAAAAATTCAGTTTTTTCGGCGCTGACCGTGCCCGTGCTTTTTACGCCTGGACCCAGCCGGTATTCGCCGTTAACGAATCAACACAGTAGGTCGATCGCTGCGGGCAGGCACCTGATCCTGGCCGGCGTTTGTCCGATCAGTTCACCGTCCGCCATCAAGGGCATACCGGCAGGCTTCAACAACTCCAGCTCACGGATTTGACCGGTCTGAACTTCTTCGAATTGCACGTGCCTGCCACTGAAAATGGTTGGGAAAAGCCTCAGCAACCTTCCCCGCGACACACGATTCAACAAGGTCAGGTCAAGCAAGCCGTCGTCAATACGGGCCTCGGGTGCAATCAGGAAGTTGGTGCCGGTGTAGCGGCTGTTGGATAGCTCCAGGAACAGGCTGTCGATTTTCGTAGAGGCCCCGTCACAGACAAACTCAAGATGCTGGTGCTTCAGACGAAGCATGTTCCACAGCGCGGCGAGGCTGTACGAAACCGGGCCGGTAAACTTCAGCCTCGAGGCTGTTATTCCGGCTTCGACGACAAAACCAATTCCGACGATGTTAAGAAAGTAAAACCGGCGATCCGCGCACCGGACTTCGCCAATATCTGCTGCACGTGTCCTGCCCCTGTGAATAATGTCCAGTGCTTTTATCCATTCATTTTTCAGCAGGCCCAGATCACGGGCGAAAGCATTGCCCGTTCCCAGCGGAATCACCCCAAGGGGACAGCTGTTGGCATTCAGCACCAGGCCATTGAGCACACGAAACAGGGTGCCGTCGCCACCGGCCGCCACCACGGCATCAAACTCAGCAAGCCGGGCTGACGCAACACCGCGGGTGACCTGTTCCGCGGAATTCACGTCCAGTAATTCCGCGTCCAGGCCGAGATTGTCCATTGCCAGGCGCAAACCATCGAGCTGCTTGCCTGCCTGTCCGGACCGCGCACATGAATTGGGCACCAGCAACAATCTCACAGTGACACGGGCTCCTGAACGGGCGTTAAAACCTTTGCTATATTCTGCCCCATTCTTCACCCTCCTGGGTTAGCCAAGGAACTCGGTCTGTGCAACTGCTCGAAGCATTGAATTACATGGGTCCAAACCGGCGTTTCGATTGCACGGCAATCGAGATGCTGTTGCAGTTTGATTCATCTGAACTCGAGGTTCTACGTAATCATGTCGGGACGCTCTGCGAGCCACTCCGGAAAACCCTGGAAGTGGCGGGTGTTGAATTGCCCGATGGATTTCTTGCCGTGCCGGCAGATACGGATGCGGCAAGAGCCCTGGGTGGAATTTTTTGCCAGACCTGTATTGCACTTCAGCGTTGGGCCGGTCACGAAGTCGCCCAATGGCAGGTACTTCCCGGCAGTGGTGAAAGCCAGCAAAGGTTCATTTACCAGCACGAGGAACGAAGCACAGCGGAGAAGGCCGGTGACACCGTGATGCTGTTGCTGGTTCAACAGCTGCCCGGTTTAGTCTGGACATCGAGAACGGGAATTATTGATACCGATGCCGCCGCAATGCTCAGGCAGTTCGAGACACTGGCCAGGCCGCTGGCGATGCCCCGCGACACGCTGGACATCATCGCTGCTGCACGAAGCCTGGATGTACCGTGCGTTCGTCTTGAGCGCGACCCATACCAGCCACTTCCCGGCCCGCAGCGAATCCGGGCCAACAGCCTGTTGATGCTGGGCCACAGCCGCCACCGCCAGGTCGTGGACGGCACCATTTGCGTGACGCGCAGTCACCAGCTGCTGCCGCTGCTTCATGATCGCAATTCAAGGCTGGGAACGCTGCAATCGATGGGGCTGGGAAACCCGGTAGTTAGCGAAAACGGGCCAATTCGCAGCGCCTTGCTGGCGGCGCAAAAACTCGTTTGCATTGACGGCAGTGAAGCGTTCGGCGACCCGCGGGTAAGCGCGCACCTTGAGCAGATCGCCCAACAATTTCCTTGTGGCCTGTTGCTGGTGACTTATGTCGAAGAACGCGGCGAACGTCCTGTCAATGTGCAGGACCTGGACTTCGCACCACGGCTCGATTCGCTACCGCTGCCCGGTAACGAGATCAGAAAGCGTGCCGCGGAAGCTTTCATCCAATGGATATTTCCGGCGGGCACGGAATCCCGGATTCCCTCCATCGTCGTCACCGGCACCAACGGAAAATCGACTACCACGACCATGGTTGATCACATCATGCGCCACCATGGCCTGGTCACCGGGGTCGCGTATTCCAGTGGCGTGAAAATCAATGGGGTGACCACCGAGACCGGCGATCTTGCGGGCCTGATGGGGCATTACCGCGTATTTGAATCTCCCGAGCCGCAGGTGGCGATCCTCGAAACCGCACGCGGCGGTGTGGCGCAAAGGGGGTTTGCTTTTGACTGGTGCGATACCGCTGTGTGCCTTAACGTCGATGACGATCATATTGGCCTGCTCGGCATTGACACCGTCGAGCAGATGGCTGAACTGAAATGTTCCATCGTTGCGCGGGCGCGGAATACCGCCGTGCTCAATGCCGATGATCGCCATTGCCGTGACATGATTAAAAAAATAGAGGCACGCAATGTTTGTCTTGTCTCAACTCAGCAGGATGTCCAGGCTCTGCGCGACCAGTTTCCTGGCATTCATCATTTCTGCGTGACGGAGCACATCAGTAACGAGGACTGGCTGGTGTTCTATCAGCGACAGGACAGAGTGCCGCTCGTTCAGACAGCAAATATTCCGGCGACCTCGCGGGGCAGGCTGACCCATAATGTCATCAATGCCGCACATGCCGCTGCCGCCGCCCTCGAAACCGGGGTTCCGGCCAGACAGGTTGCCAGTGCACTGCGCAGTTTCAAGCTGGATGCCGATACATTGCTGGGGCGCTGGAATGAGCTTGAGGGGCTGCCGTTCAAGGTCATATTTGACTATGCACACAACGAGCACGGCATGCGACACCTGGTCACTGCTTTGGACCAATTTGAAATTGGCGGGACGCGAAGGGTGGCTTTTGCATACACCGGTGACCGTGGAGACGAGACCACCCGCGCTGCCATGCGGGCCCTGAAACCTGGCTTTGACAAATTCCTGGTTACAGAATTTGAAGACTTGCGCGGTCGAAATAGACATGAAATGCGCGACATTGTCAGGGCGGCGTTAATCGCGGTTGGCGTTGAGGGCGAGGACATCGAGGAATTCAACTCGGAAGATGAAGCGGTTAAGTCCGGGCTGCATGCATCCCGTCCAGGCGACCTGCTGGTCGTGCTCGGTGGAAAATTAAGCATGCGCAGGATCTGGCAACAGCTGTGCGACTACCGCGACCAGTTTCAGGACCTCATTTGATGTCTCCCGGGACGCGTTGATACCGGAAGTCACGCCGGCAACCGGAACAAGAACATGGTGGCCAATCGCCAATTGTCTTCAAGCTGGTTCAGAAACTGCGGCCGATCTGGCACAATGCCGCGGTGCAACTCCCCATTCCATTCATTTTTGCGGCTTTAGTGCTGACAGCGTCCCTGCTGCTGCTTTCCTGTGACCAAACCGAATCGGTTAATGCCGGAATCACGGTAACAGGCCATGTCGCAAACATGGAACTCGATGAAATCAGCGGGATACAGCGCAGTGCGCGCCAGCCCGGTGTTTTTTTCACGCACAACGATGATGGTGAGGCACGCATTTATGCGCTGGACGCAGAAGGAGCAAACCTCGGCTCGGTGCTGATACCCGGTGCAAGCAACCGGGACTGGGAAGACATTGCCCTGATCAATGAACCGGGCAATCCAATGCTTGTAATCGCTGACAGCGGCGATAATTTCGCCCAGCACCCCGGGGTGGACCTGTATTTTGTCCCTGAGCCCGTGGCGAATGACGACGGCCAGTTTGAAGGTCAAGCCGGCCTTGGGCACACCATCACGTTGGTCTACCCGGACGGGGCAAGAGATTGCGAGTCCGTCGCCTGGGACCCGGCCAGCGACCGTATCATCCTGCTCAGTAAACGCGACAAGCCTGCGCGGATGTACAGCATTGACCGCAGCACCGCCATGACGGCATCAAGCGCGACCCTTGAATTTCACGGCGAAATCCATCCCTTCCGGCCCCCGACGGCGCAAGACTACGCCCGATTTGGCGCCCGTGACGGCGCCTGGGTTTCGCAGCCAACTGGCATGGACATCAGTGCTGATGGCCGCATCGCGGCGGTGATTTCCTATCGAAGCCTGTACCTGTTTGAACGGCAGGGGGAGGAAAGCTGGGAAACTGCATTCCGACGCAAACCGGTGGAGTTCGAAGGCCCCCCCAGTAACAAGGAAGAAGCCGTAACGTTTATCGGCGCAGACGCACAGTCCATCCTGATCACTACAGAAGGCATTCCGGCGCCTGTTTATCGATTCCGCTTAATCGACAGATAATCCATGCTGGTTCAGCAACGCCCGGAATGCGTCCTCGTCGAGTATCTCGATACCCAGCTTTTCAGCCTTGGTCAGCTTGGAACCGGCCGCCTCGCCCGCCAACACGGCAGAAGTTTTCGATGAAACGCTGCCGGAAACTTTTGCACCGAGCGACTCGAGCAGGTTTTTCGCATGAATCCTGGGGAATGAAAGACTTCCCGTAAGAACCCACGTTTGCCCGGCCAGGGGCTGTTCACCGGATTCATCTTCAGGCGCCTGCCATTTCACCCCGGCGTCGCACAACGACTGGATGACTTCCCGGTTGTGCGGTTCGTCCAGGAAAGCGTGAACGTGCTCCGCGACAACCGGCCCGACGTCATTGACCTCGGTGAGCGCTTCGATGCTTGCGGCCTGTAACGCTTCCATTGACCTGAAATGGCGCGCCAGGGAACGGGCCGTCACCTCGCCGACTTCACGAATGCCAAGGGCATACAGCAGGCGCTCCAGTGACGGCCGCTTGCTTTTTTCCAGCTCGGTGAGCAGGTTTTCCGCCGACTTCCTTCCCATTCGCTCCAGCGCGGTGAGTTGATCCCGGTCCAGGCTGTAGAGATCGGCTACCGAGCCTACAAGGCCCTTGTCCACCAACTGCTCAATCAACTTGCTTCCGAGGCCCTCGATGTCCATTGCGCGTCTCGAGGCAAAATGCTGGATGCTTTGCTTTCGTTGTGCAGCGCAAACCAGGCCACCGGTACACCGGGCCACGGCCTCGCCGTCACCTCGCTCGACAGCGGAACTGCAAACCGGGCACTCGCTCGGCATTTCGAACCGCGGCGGATCGCCATCGCGCCGTTCCAGCACAACGCGGGCCACCTCCGGGATCACGTCACCCGCCCTGCGCACCACCACCCAGTCACCTGGCCGTACATCTTTACGGCGAATTTCATCCTCGTTGTGCAGCGTCGCATTGGTCACTGTCACGCCACCGACGAATACTGGCTCCAGCCGGGCAACCGGTGTAATCGCGCCGGTCCTGCCAACCTGTACCTCGATGTCAATCAGGCGCGTGATCTCTTCCTGGGCCGGAAACTTGTGCGCCAGCGCCCAGCGGGGCGCACGGCTGACGAAACCAAGGGTTTGCTGGGATTGCAGATCATCGACCTTGTACACCACGCCATCAATGTCGTACGACAGCTTCGGTCGTATTTCGCCAATGTGCTGATAGTAGGAAAGGCAGCCCTCGATACCACTCACACGCCTGACTTCACTGTTGACCGGGAAGCCCCAGTCCCTGAGCCGCGCCAGGCACGCCGACTGGCTGGCGGGCAGCCCTTCGCGCGTGGCTACGCTATAGGCAAAAAAGGCCAGCGGCCGCGCCGCGGTCATCGCAGGATCGAGTTGACGCAAGCTGCCGGCTGCCGCATTGCGTGGATTAACCAGTGACTTTTCGCCGCGCTCTTCCGCACGGCGGTTAAAGGACCTGAACCCTTCCAGTGGCATGTAAATTTCACCGCGGACTTCGAGCTCGTCCGGCCAGCCTTCTCCACGCAACTTCAGCGGTATCGCGGCGATGGTTCGAACATTGGCGGTGACGTTTTCCCCTTTTTCACCATCACCCCTGGTCGCGGCCTGCCAAAGTTTCCCCGAACGGTAACTCAGGGCAATCGCAACACCGTCCAGTTTTGGTTCAGCTGCGTATTTGACCTCGCCGACTTCCAGGCCCTTGCGCACACGCTCATCAAAATCGCGGACTTCCTGTTCCTCGAAAGCATTAGCCAGTGACCGCATGGGTACCTCGTGCCTGACTTCCTCGAAGCCATCGGCCGGCTTGCCACCGACCCGCTGGGTCGGAGAATCGTCGGTGATCAGTTCCGGATGCTCGGTTTCGATGGACTGGAGTTCCCGCATCAGCCGGTCATACTCGGCATCAGGAATACTTGGTGCGTCCTCGACGTAGTAGAGGTAATCGTGGTGTTCGATGCGGGCGCGCAAATTCGCGGCCCGCGCACGAAGGTCAGCGTTCATCCTTCGGGCATCTTGGAGCGCGCGTATTCCCTGAGTTCCTCGCGGATTTGACCCTCGCGCTGTCGGGTAAACGTGGAGCGTGACTCATCCAGCAGGTCGGCATGCAATAATTCGGCAATTCGCCGGCTGGTGGCCAGCATGGCGTCCCATGCATCAAGCGCGCCCAGCGGGCCAGGTAGCGTCATGAACATCGTGACACCGTATATCTCCATCGTGTTCCAGGCCGATTTATCGAAATGCCCCGGCTTGGTCAGGTTGGCCATGCTGAAAACGATCCGGCCGTCATCGTCCATGACGCGGTGAAAAATGTCCTGTTGACCAAACACCATGCCAGATTTCACTGCCGCATCCAGCAGGTCTACGCCGGAAATGCGGTGATTGTCCCGCGCCTTGAGAAACAAGGTAACGATTTTTTCAGGCGGCGGGCCGGGCGGAGGTGGCGGCGGCTCACGGTCAACCGGCTGAATATCGAGTTCGGTCTGGCTGGCGCCTTTCGCGTCAGTATCAATGTCGCCGGGTTCTGTGGAATTTTCCGGTTCCAGTGTGGGCTCCCGGCGGGGACTGACAGTGCGATTCCGCTTGCGCGACGCCCGCGGCTTTCGCTTGCGCTCCGGGTTGCCAAACAGGAATATAAAAGCCACGATCGCTATGCCAACTACGATCAATATCCAGCGAAATGTAGTGATATCCATAGAAATCAGCTATCTGCAAGTCTTGCAGCCTCGTCAATATCCACTTGCACCAGGCGCGACACACCAGGCTCGCGCATGGTGACGCCGCTCAACTGGTGAACCATTTCCATCGTGATTTTGTTGTGGGTCACGACTATGAATTGCACGGTTTCCGACATCTCCTTGACCAGCGTAGAAAACCGGCCGACGTTGGCATCATCCAACGGCGCATCGACCTCGTCAAGCAGGCAGAAAGGCGCCGGGTTCAGCTGGAATATCGCGAAAACGAATGCCACGGCTGTCAAGGCTTTTTCGCCACCTGATAAAAGGTGAATACTGCTGACGCGCTTTCCCGGGGGACGGGCCATGATGCTGACGCCGGTGGTCAGCAGGTCCTCACCGGTTAATTCCAGGTACGCGTGTCCGCCACCGAACAAGCGTGGAAACAGTTCCTGGATACCCTTGTTGACCTCTTCGAAGGTGTCCTTGAAGCGCGTGCGGGTTTTCCGGTCAATGCGTGCAATGGCGCCCTCAAGCGTTTCCAGCGCCTTGGTCAGGTCCTCGTTCTGCGCGTCCATGTACTCCTTGCGCTTCAGCTCTTCCTCGTATTCGTTAATGGCCGCGAGATTGACCGGTTCGAGCCGGGTTATGCGCGTCGCCAGGCGTTCAATATCGGCTTTCCAGCGCTCAAATTCGGCGTTTTCTGGCAGCGCCTCTGCCAGTTCTTCTACATTCTCGCCGTTTTCCTCGACCCGCTTCTGCAACGCACGCGCATTCAGCTCGAGTTCCTGTTGCTGAAGTCGGGCCCGTTCCAGCGTGCTGCGAATCTCCTCGGTGCCCTGGACTGCTTTTTGCCGGTCACCGTCGTGGCGCCGATACTCGGCTTCCAGCGCCTGCAGCGCCTTGCGTGCCTCGGCAAGGCGCGCTTCCCGTTTGACCCGTGTTTCCAGCAAGGCATCCATTTCCGCCTTGAAATCCTGCTCGGGGTCGGTGGCCGTGGCAATCGCCTCGCTGAGCGACAGGAAACGCTGTTGCAACTGGTTTACCTGCGTATCCATGCGTTCCAGGGATTGCTGCAGGGAATCCAGGCTGGCTCGCCTGGAGCCGGCCTTGAGCGCCAGTTCGTGGCGTTCATCACGCGCTGCCTGCGCCGCTGCGCGGCATTCGTCGCGCGTTGCCATCAACGGCTTGCGCTGTGATTCAAGCGACGAACGCACCTGTTCTTCCTCGGCCATGCCTTGCAGGGCTTTTTCCAGCAAGCCACGGATTTTCCTGATTTCCGCGCGGTCTGATTTTTGTTGACTGGTCAAGCGCTCCGTTTCGCTCCTGATACGTTCCTGACGCTGGCTGTCTTCTTCCTTGCGTGACTCTATTCCGGCCAGTTTATTTCTCAGCTCCGCGTGCAGCTGATGGCTGCTGTTCAGCTCGAGTTGTAACTGTTCGACCTTCTCTTCCCCGTTTCGTATGGCTTCAGCCAGGTCTTCGGCTTCGGCTTGTCGCGCCGCAAGTTCGGAACCCAGTTTTTTAACCAGCCCTTGCAGCCGCCGGATTTCCTCTTCACGAGCCAGCACACCGGACTCGCCAACGGCGTTGTGCGCCACGCGGATCCACCCCGGGCCAAACCATTCCCCACTACGCGTGATGGCCGACTGCTCGTCTGATTCAATCTCGAGAAAATCAATCGCGTCCTGCAGGTCATCGGCAACCCGAACATGGTTCAAAATCTGGATTACCGCGTCGGGGGCCCGCACTTTCTCTGCCAGGGTTCCGGAACGCGGCCGGACCTTGCCTTCGCCCGAGCCGAGAATGCCAAGCTCGGTATCGCCCAGCGATGCAAGATCGGTCGCTGCCGATAAGTGATCACCAACCACCAGTGATTGCAGCCAATGGCCCAACACCGTCTCTACGGCAAGTTCCCACCCATGGTCTGTTTCGATCACCGAGGCCAGCAAAGGCGCGTCGGCAAACCCATGCCTTTCAAGCCATTCACGTCCCTGGTCGGACTCGCCGGCCGCAAGCTGTATCGCCTGCAAAGCCTCCAGGCGGCCGCGGGATGCATTGATTTCATTTTGTAGCTCGTGTTCCCGGTTACGTACTTCCCGCTGGGATTGGCGATGCCCGTTCAGCGCAGTCCGCGCCGCAGACAATTGCTCAGTCAAAGATTTTTCAGCTTTTGCGGCCTGGGTGATTTTCCCGGAGAGTTCACCGCTGCCCTCGCCATCGCTGGAATGTTCCAGCGCCACGCCTTCATCCTGCAGGGCCTCGAGCCTTGATGCCGCCGTTTCGAGACGCTGGTCCAACAGGCTGATGCTGGCCTGGTGTGCATCGCATTCACGACTCAGCTCAGCATGCTTACGGTGGTGGGACTCGAACTGCTGCTGCCAGACCTGCACGGCCGATTCAGCATCGGCAAGCGCCAGTTCTGCTGCAGATTCGCCCTGCTCGGCCGATTTCAGGGCCGGCTCGGTCTCGGCCAACTGGGTAGTCAGGTGCTCTACCTGCGTCCGGTCAAGCATCATGTGCTGTTCGAGATCTTTCAGTGACCCGCTGACTTCATCGTGTTCCTGCTTTTGCCTGTGTTGCAAATCCCGTGCATGCTGCATGGACTGTTCCAGCCGGGCAATATCACTGGCAACCGCGTATAACTCGCCCTGGACCTCGTTAAGGTGCTCGGAGGCCGCTGATTGTTTCTGGTGCAGCTGCTCCATCGCAGCCTCGGAGGCACGTTGGGCGGCCAGCTGCTCCTGCAGCGCCGTTTCCTGGATATCCAGGCCTGACTTACCTTTTCTTGCCTGGCTGACCTGTTCTCGCCACTGCAGGGCCAGCAAGCGGCTTTCGAGTTCGCGTTGCTGCTGTTTCAATTTCTTGTACCGTTCTGCCGCCCGTGCCTGGCGTTTCAGGCGCGACAAGTGATTGCTTACTTCTTCACGCAAATCCGACAGGCGATCAAGGTTATCCCGCGTATGAGCGATGCGGCGTTCGGTTTCGCGGCGGCGGTCCTTGTAACGCGAGATGCCGGCCGCCTCTTCGAGGTGTTGGCGTATGTCCTCCGGGCGTGCATCCACAACCTGCGAAATCATGCCCTGCTCGATAATCGAGTAGGAAGTGGACCCCAGTCCGGTGCCCAGGAAAAGATCTTTGATGTCCTTTCGCCGGCAACGCGCGCCGTTGAGCATGTACTGCGAAATGCCGTCCCGCCCGACCTGCCGCCTGACAGAGATCTCGTTGTAGGAAGCGTATTCGCCGCCGATCTTTCCGTCTGAATTGTCGAACATGAGTTCGACCGTGGCGGTTCCCACCGGTTTGCGTGAATTCGAACCGGAAAAAATCACGTCAGACATTAATTCGCCGCGCAGTACGCGGGCTGAACCTTCGCCCATGACCCAGCGCACTGCGTCGATGATGTTGGATTTTCCACAGCCGTTCGGACCGACGATTCCGGTCAGGTTGGTCGGCGCCTGGAAGGTCGTCGAATCAACAAAGGATTTGAAGCCCGCGAGCTTAATAGAGGTCAGTCGCATAGATTGAATCTGTTATCCGGGACGTATAAGGTTCCCGCTCTGTTTTTATTAACCGGAGTGTCCAAGTGGCGACCCAACCCACACGCGAACTGGAAATTTTTCCAAACCCGAAACCAGGCAGGGATTATACCATCCGAATTCGCATTCCGGAGTTCACATGCCTGTGCCCGAAGACCGGACAGCCAGACTTTGCCACCTTGCTGATTGAGTATATCCCTGACCAGAAATGTGTCGAACTGAAGTCGCTCAAACTGTACGTGTGGAGTTACCGGGACGAGGGTGCATTTCATGAAGCGGTGACCAACCAGATACTGGAGGACCTGGTTGATGCCACGCAGCCGAGGTTCATGCGGCTGACAGCCATTTTCAACATTCGCGGCGGCATCGACACCACTGTAGTCGCAGAACACCGCGCCGACGGCTGGAGCGCTGCTGCACCAGTCGAACTGCCCTGAGAAAACAGGTTCCGGCCGGTCACAGTTCAGACGAGGCCACGGCTTCAATTGCAAGGGCGTGGATATCCGAATCCATGAGTTCCCCCAGCGCAGCGTAGATTGCCCGGTGCCTGGCCACCATGGACATACCATCAAAGGCATCAGCAACGATCATGACGCGAAAATGTCCTCGGCCGTCACGTGCACCTTCATGACCCACGTGCAAGTGGCCCTGGTCTTCGATCATCAGCGATTCAGGTTCCAGAGCCGACTCCAGGCGTCTTCGGATCTCAGCGATTCGCTGCGCGGTATTCATAAGGGCATCACCCGCTTGAATGGCCGTACTTCGACCTGGTGATAAACGCCAGCTTTCATGTATGGGTCCTCATCGGCCCAGGCCCGGGCTACTCCCAGGCTTTCGAAACGCGCAATGATGATCGACCCTTCAAATCCCGCGGGTCCGGGGTCCTCAGCATCGATCGCCGGTACCGGACCTGCCACCAGTAACCGTCCCTGTTCATTCAACAAAACCAGCCGTGCAAGGTGCTCGGCCCTCGCGGCGATCCGCCTTTCGAGACTGCCCGGGGCGTCTCGCGCATCAATCAGGTACCACACCGCTTACTCCCGTCAGGAAAAGCGCAGCTTACGTGTGGCTGCGCCGTCTCTCAAGCCTCGATTCGGTTTCATTAATCATACGCGGCTTAAAATGGGCCTGTGACGCAGCGCCGCGTGGCGTTAGAATGCCGGGGCTGTTATTCCGGACTGTCCAGATCCCAGATGAGCGAAAGAATTAATATTAATGTGCATGGACCGAAGCCGCGCCAGGTGGACGACGTGGTAGGTGTGCTGGTTCGAGGTGGCCTGATCGCGTATCCCACCGATTCCGGCTATGCACTGGGATGGCGTTCCAACAACCGCAAGGCACGGGACCGCGTCATTCGACTGCGCAGCCTGAACCGAAATCACCATTTCACTTACTGCTGTCGTAGTCTCTCCGACGTGGGTCACTTGACGCGGGTCGGCAACCAGGGCCACCGCATGATTCGCCAACTCACGCCCGGGCCGTTTACGTTTGTACTGCCAGCAACCAACAAGGTACCCCGGATAGCCAGGCAGGCCAGGCGGCACACGATAGGCGTGCGAATTCCCGACCACCCGTTTGTGCAGGCGCTGTTGGCCGCACTGGATGAACCGTTGCTGAGTTCCTCGCTGATACTCCCTGACCCGGCGGATGAGATTTTCGACAGCGAAGACCTGTACGACGAGGTCTACGGACAAATTGACCTCTTCGTGGACGCCGGGTTCTGCCCATTAGAACCCACGACCCTGATCGACCTGAGCGGGGATTCACCCGTGGTCCTACGCCAGGGCCGCGGCGTGGTAGACTTTCTGTGAGCCAGGGAATGAAAGCAATCGGTTTCCAACCGGCTCTTCGCCCAATCGCAAACCCAGAAAAGCAGAATTCAGAAAACTGACGCAGTCTATCCCCGGGAAATCAGCCATTGGCCGAAGAAAGTACAGACCACCAAACCCAGCCCGCAAGTGAATCACTGCAAGGGGAAATGCCCTTTGCAATCGTTCAGGGTCAGCCCTACACGCAGCTTCCACAGGACTTGTACATTCCACCGGATGCGCTGGAGGTAATCCTCGAGGCATTCGAGGGTCCGCTCGATCTGTTGTTGTACCTGATAAGGCGCCAGAACCTGGACATTCTCGATATTCCTATTGCCGAGATCAC
>JABDJL010000032.1 GCA_013002505.1 Lysobacterales bacterium
GAAAAAGACTGTGGTGTTTGCCGATCAGCTGATGTACATGGGCTTCAAGTTTGCGACCCGCGCAGGGTCGTCCATCGGCGTGAACGACATGGTGGTGCCGCTCGAGAAGGTTGGCATTCTTGCCGACGCTGAAGAAGAGGTTAAAGAGATCCAGGAACAGTATTCCTCGGGCCTTGTGACCAACGGCGAGCGCTACAACAAGGTCGTAGACATCTGGTCGCGAACCAACGACCTGGTGGCCAAGGCCATGATGGAGCATCTTGGCAGCGAAGAGGTCAAAGCCGCAAACGGCAAGACTGTTCGTCAGCCTTCGTTCAACTCGATCTACATGATGGCCGATTCGGGTGCTCGTGGCTCCGCCGCGCAGATCCGGCAGCTGGCCGGCATGCGAGGCCTGATGGCCAAGCCGGACGGCTCAATTATTGAGACGCCGATCACCGCCAACTTCCGTGAGGGCCTGACGGTGCTGCAGTACTTTATTTCCACTCACGGTGCCCGCAAGGGCCTGGCAGATACCGCGCTCAAGACCGCGAACTCGGGTTACCTGACCCGGCGACTGGTGGACGTCGCCCAGGATCTGGTGGTGACGGAAGCGGATTGCGGGACCGACAAGGGTCTTGTGATGACCCCGATTGTTGAGGGCGGCGACGTTGTCGAACCGCTTTACGAGCGGGTCCTGGGCCGGGTGATTGCCGAAGACGTGATCCAGCCCGGAGGCAAAAAAGTGGTCCTCGACGCCGGTACCCTGCTGGACGAGAAGTGGGTCGAGCGGCTTGAAGAACTCAGCATCGACCAGGTGATAGTGCGTTCCCCGATCACCTGTGACACGCGCTACGGCGTGTGTGCCCAGTGCTACGGTCGTGACCTGGCGCGCGGCAAGCGGGTCAAGCGTGGCGAGGCTGTAGGCGTGATTGCTGCTCAGTCGATCGGCGAGCCCGGCACCCAGCTGACCATGCGTACCTTCCATATCGGTGGTGCAGCGTCGCGCTCAGCTTCGGTTAACAGTGTCGAGATCAAGAGCAACGGTACGGTTCGTCTGCATAATCTCAAGTATGTGAAGCACGCCAAGGGTCACCTGGTTGCGGTGTCGCGATCCGGCGAGCTGGGCGTGATGGACGAGCATGGCCGCGAGCGCGAGCTTTACAAGATTCCCTACGGCGCTGTGATCAGCGTTGATGATGGCAAGAAGGTGAAACCTGGCCAGGTTGTTGCCAACTGGGATCCGCATACCCACCCGGTGGTGACCGAGGTGGCGGGCAAGATCAAGTTCGAGGACTTTGAAGAAAACGTGACCGTGGTTCGCGAGATGGACGAAATTACGGGTATTTCCAGCCTGGTAGTGACCGATCCCAAGCAGCGCGGTTCGGCAGGCAAGGATCTGCGGCCGATGGCGAAGCTGGTCGACGGCAAGGGCAAGCCAGTGTTTTTTGCTAACACCGATATTCCGGCGGTCTACGCACTGCCGGCCGGCGCCCTGATTACGCTGGAAGACGGCGCGAAGGTCGGGGTCGGCGATGTGCTTGCGAGAATTCCGCAGGAGAGCTCGAAGACCCGTGATATCACCGGTGGTCTGCCGCGGGTGGCCGATCTGTTTGAAGCCCGCAAGCCCAAGGAATCTGCGATTCTCGCGGAGCACACCGGCACGGTGAGCTTTGGCAAGGAGACCAAGGGCAAGCGTCGCCTGGTGATTACCGACGAGTCCGGCGAGAGCCACGAGGAGCTGATTCCGAAGTACCGGCATTTGCTGGTGTTTGAAGGCGAAACCGTGGAGCGCGGCGAGGTTATCGCTGACGGCGAGCCGAATCCTCACGATATTCTGCGCCTGCAGGGCGTGGAGCGGCTGGCTGATTACCTGGTACGCGAGATCCAGGACGTTTACCGGTTGCAGGGCGTGAAGATCAACGACAAGCACATCGAGGTGATTATTCGCCAGATGCTGCGCAAGGTTGAGGTGGCCAATGCCGGCGAAACCAACCTGCTGCGCGGCGAGCAGGTCGAGTGGGTCAAGGCGCTGGAGATTAACGAAAAAGCCGATACGGACAAGAAGCAGAATGCGACTTTCCAGCCGGTGTTGCTCGGTATTACCAAGGCATCGCTGGCAACCGAGTCGTTTATTTCGGCAGCGTCCTTCCAGGAGACCACACGGGTTCTGACCGAGGCCGCCGTGCGCGGATCGCGCGATGACCTGAGGGGCCTCAAGGAAAACGTTATCGTGGGACGCCTGATTCCGGCCGGCACGGGTTCGGCCTACCACGAAGAGCGGCGCCGCTCCCGCGAAGAGCAGTCGGTCGAGGAAATGCTGGCCCAGGAGCTTGCCGGGGCAGACAGCGGGACTGAGGAGAGCGCCGAGGAATCCGAGCCGTCGGAGGCCGCAGCCGAGTAGTCTGGCGGGTCGCAAGGGGCTCTGGCTGCCTTGACAGGCATCCGGAGCACCCCTAAAATTCGACGGCTTTGCGGGATAGGCTGTAGCACCGGTCTATCCCGTTTATAATTGTGAAGCAGCGGGTCGCCCAGGGCGGCCCGGTGTTTCTTTTACCCTGCGATTTTTAAGAAAGACTGATTATGGCGACAGTGAACCAACTGGTCCGCAAGGGCCGCAAGACCAAAATAGAAAAGAGCACCGTGCCGGCGCTGCAGGGCAGCCCGCAAAAGCGCGGCGTGTGTACTCGTGTCTACACCACCACCCCGAAAAAGCCGAACTCGGCGATGCGCAAGGTGGCGCGTGTGCGGCTGACCAACGGGTTCAAGGTCACCAGCTACATCGGTGGTGAAGGCCACAACCTGCAGGAGCACTCGGTGGTCCTGATCAGGGGCGGTCGTGTGAAGGATTTGCCAGGTGTGCGTTATCACACAGTGCGTGGAACCCTTGACTGTGCCGGCGTTGACGACCGGCGCCAGGGGCGTTCCAAATACGGCGCCAAGCGTCCCAAGACCTGAGTAAGCGGCAAGCAACTAATTAAAGAGACCTGATATGTCACGCAGAACCAAAGCCCCCAAGCGCACGATCCTGCCGGATCCCAAATTCAACAGCGAGATGCTGGCGAAGTTCATGAATATGGTGATGAACGACGGCAAGAAGTCAGTGGCGGAGCGCATCGTTTATGGCGCAATCGACCGGATCGCAGAGAGCAGCGGGCGCTCGGATGAGCAGGCTGTGGAAGTGCTGGAGCTGGCGCTGGAAAACGTTAAGCCTGCGGTCGAGGTCAAGTCTCGCCGGGTAGGTGGCGCGACTTACCAGGTGCCGGTTGAAGTGCGGCCGGCGCGTCGCCAGACCCTGGCAATGCGCTGGGTCATCGATGCGGCGCGCAAGCGCAACGAAAAGTCGATGGCATTCCGGCTCGCCCACGAGCTGCTGGATGCGTCCGAGAGTCGCGGCTCAGCCGTCAAAAAACGCGAAGACACCCATCGCATGGCGGAGGCTAATAAAGCCTTTGCACATTACCGCTGGTAACCGGCCAACGGCACGTAAGAGAGGCAGAGAAACATCGTGGCACGCAAGACACCAATTCAGCGCTACCGGAACATCGGAATTATGGCGCACATCGACGCAGGTAAAACGACAACCACTGAGCGTGTGCTGTTCTATACGGGCGTGTCTCACAAGATCGGTGAGGTGCACGACGGTGCGGCCGTGATGGACTGGATGGAGCAGGAGCAGGAGCGTGGCATCACGATCACCTCCGCGGCGACCACGTGTTTCTGGAAAGGCATGGATCAGCAGTTCGACGAGCATCGCATTAATATCATCGATACCCCCGGACACGTGGACTTCACCATTGAGGTCGAACGTTCGCTGCGCGTGCTTGACGGTGCTGTGGCTGTTTTTTGTGCGGTGGGCGGCGTTGAACCACAGTCCGAAACCGTATGGCGCCAGGCCAACAAGTACATGGTTCCGCGCATGGCGTTCGTCAACAAGATGGACCGTGCCGGTGCGAACTTCCTGCGGGTGGTCAAGCAGATCAAGGAACGCCTGGGATCAAGCCCGGTGCCCATTCAGCTGCCAATCGGCGCAGAAGAAAATTTCAAAGGCGTGGTCGACCTGATCGGCATGCGCGCGATCTACTGGGATGAAGAGAACCGCGGCACCAGTTACGAAGCCAAGGAAATCCCGGAAGACATGAAGGCCGAGTGCGATCAGTACCGCGAGCAGATGGTTGAAGCTGCTGCCGAAGCCAACGAGGAACTGATGGACAAGTACCTCGAAACCGGCGACCTCGATGAGAAGGAAATCATCAAGGGTTTGCGGTTGCGCACGCTATCGAGCGAGATTGTGCTGGCTTTGTGTGGATCCGCATTCAAGAACAAGGGCGTGCAGGCCATGCTCGACGCGATTATTCACTATATGCCGTCGCCGATCGATGTGCCGCCGGTCAAGGGCATCCTGCATGACAAAGACGAGTCTGAAGGTGAGCGCAAGCCCTCCGATGACGAGCCGTTCTCGGCCCTGGCTTTCAAGATCGCCACTGACCCGTTTGTCGGCACCCTGACGTTTTTCCGCGTCTACTCGGGCGTGTTGAGCTCGGGCGACACAGTACTCAACTCGGTCAGCATCAAGCGTGAGCGTATCGGCCGCCTGCTGCAGATGCACTCAAACGACCGCGCAGAAATCAAAGAAGTGCGTGCCGGCGACATCGCTGCCGCTGTGGGCCTTAAGCAGGTCACCACGGGCGACACGCTGTGCGACATGAAAGAGCCGATTACGCTGGAACGTATGGAGTTTCCGGAGCCGGTGATTTCGGTGGCTGTGGAACCCAAGACCAAGGCCGACCAGGAAAAAATGGGCATCGCCCTGTCGAAGCTTGCCCAGGAAGATCCGTCATTCCGGGTGCGCACCGACGAAGAATCGGGCCAGACGATTATCTCGGGCATGGGCGAGCTGCATCTCGACATCATCGTCGATCGCATGCGCCGCGAATTCAATGTCGAGGCCAACGTTGGCAAGCCACAGGTAGCTTACCGCGAAACCATTCGTTCGGCGGTCGACCAGGAAGGCAAGTTTGTGCGTCAGTCTGGCGGTCGTGGTCAGTACGGCCATGTCTGGGTGAAAATCGAACCCACGGAAGCCGGTAGCGGCTATGAGTTCGAGAACAAGATCGTTGGTGGTGTGGTTCCCAAGGAATACATCCCTGCGGTCGATAAAGGCATCAAAGAGCAGATGGAAAATGGCGTCATTGCCGGCTTCCCGGTCGTTGACGTCAAGGTCACCTTGTACGACGGCTCGTACCATGACGTGGACTCCTCGGAGATGGCCTTCAAGATCGCCGGATCCATGGCGTTCAAAGAAGGCGCGCTCAAGGCCAAGCCGGTGCTGCTGGAGCCCATCATGAAAGTTGAGGTGGTGACACCCGAAGACTACATGGGTGATGTGATGGGTGATCTGAATCGCCGCCGCGGCCTGGTTCAGGGTATGGAAGATGCGCCTGCGGGCAAGATCATTCGCGCGGAAGTGCCGCTGGCCGAGATGTTTGGCTATGCGACGGACCTGCGCTCAATGAGTCAGGGGCGCGCCGTGTATTCCATGGAATTTGAAAAGTACAACGAAGCGCCTGCCAATATCGCCGAAGCGGTGATGAAGCGCGCCTCCTGATCGCGACTGGCAAGAGCGACGGAACAGATATTTTTTTCCACCACTGTGTAAACGAGAACGACTGGAACTGAGGAAACGGTCCTGTCCAAAGAAAAATTCGAAAGCCGGCGCCGCGTGCTGGTTGTTCAATGAGACAAGGCTGAGCAGCGACGGGATAGATTACTTTTTTAACACCACTGGGCTTTTTTAGAGATTAGGAACTGAGGATAAGGCGATGTCCAAAGAGAAGTTTGAGAGAAACAAACCGCACGTAAACGTAGGCACGATT
>JABDJL010000037.1 GCA_013002505.1 Lysobacterales bacterium
CTTAGGTCCCTGGTGCCGATTAGCGAACATTATCGCCGCTATGGCGAGTCCTGTGCATCCGTGAAAACCCGGATACCGGCGGCTTGTTCAGGTCAGATTCATCCACGCTGAAGGATACTCGCCGGCATCGGGATGGCGATGATCGTACGCACAAGGAGTGAAAAATGAAATTTTTACTGGCATTGGCCGTTGTAGTGCTCGCTGCCTGCAGCAGCACAACGACGATCAGGACTTCCGATCCGGAAGCCCGCATTTACGTCAACGGGGAGTACATTGGAACCGGGCAGGCCGCCTACTCGGACCGCAAGGTTTCATTTTCCAGGAACATCGTGACACTGAGCAAGCCGGGTTGCCCGGAGCAGCAGCACGAGTTCAGGCGAAATGAGGACCCGGACGGCGGCGCAATCATCGGCGGTTTGCTGGTTGGCGTACCGTTTCTCTGGGTCACGGAGTACAAGGACCAGCGGGCATATGAGTATGACTGTTTGCCTTCCAGACCCGGCGTCGGGCTAGCAAAGCTGCGGGGCGGATCTGATCCGCCCCTCAAGCTGGAATTCAGGGCGCCTATTCAGGCTCTGCAGGCGCCAGCAACTGGTCGATGCGGGGTTGCAGGAAACCGCCGGCTCCGGGGTTGGCTTCGATCGCCTTGCGGTAATGGTGCACCGCTTTTTCAGTATTACCGGCCCGGTGCATCATCTCGCCGTAACGCCAGTGTCCCATGAAGGACTTTGGGTTGTCTTCGAGCAACAGTGCGAACATGGCTTCGGCCTGTTCGGTTTCCCCTGCTGCCGCCCTGCTCAGCGCGAAGTCGGAAAGCGTCATATCCGAAAAATCGTAACTGTGCGTGCCGTGGTAACGGTCGCGCAGTGACGCGTAGGTCTGTTTCAGTTCTTCGATGCCGCCTGATTCAGCGGCCTCGGTAAGCACCTCGCCCGTCAGGCGCGGCTGATTCACACCCCGGTGGCAGGTAATGCAACGCACCTCGGTACGGTCGTCACCGAGACCGGTACGGATCGTGCCGTTGATCGTATTGACCATCTGCAACATGGCACGGGCGCTGCGCTTGAGCTGCTTTTCATCACTGGCGAAGTCGTATTCGGTGAATGGCTGGCCTTCCTCGCCAACGTGACAGGAGGAGCAGCGGAAGCCGGTGCCTATGGCGAAGCCTTTCATGACCTCCAGCAGTTCACTCGCGGAAATGTCTGGGGGCAGTACCTTCAGGTTGCCAGGGTTCTCGTATACATTGACCTGGGCCTGGGCCGAAAACGCCAGGATCAGCGCCGGCAATGTACATGACAGAAACTTTTTCACGGTTGTCCCTCCAAAGCGAATCGGGCTTCACCCGGATATCAGGATAATCGCAATGCGACCGGTGTGCCGCAGCCATCGCCGAACCGAGCCGATCGACCGGCAGGGCGAATATCTGTGGTCTCGAGGGGTGGGGTTCCGGCAGCAGCCGAGTCCCGGTTCTGCAGACTGCAGCGTCAGTTGGAGTCGATCGGCCTGCCGCGAATCAGGGAGTCAATGGCGCGACGGTCAGCTTCCTGCCGTTCACGGCGATCGCGAACCGTTTCGCAGGTCGTGACCTTGAAATTGGTGCCGAGCCGGCCGCGCCTCTTGCACACCATGCGGCTGTCATTTTCTGCCATGGTCAGCACCGTGTTGACCAGTTCCTGGTCGGTATACAGCTGGGCTCGCTGGGCTTCGGTCATCATCGAAAGGTCAGCAACGCCGCTGAGGTTATCAGACATGCGGTCCAGCGTGTCTTTGACCAGTTTCATGTCACCGCCGCTGATTTCGCGGTAAATCGTGATCGAATCAAGATCTTTGAGTATCTGTTGTTTCTCGGCCTCGAAAGATTCAACGGCGGAAAGACGCACTGCCTCGGCCAGGGCATTGGAAAATACAGCACATAAAACTACCGTTAATACAATTCGCATGATGCGCGATCTCGCTGTTGATCGACTGGGACTTTCACCCGGCAATTGAACATTAAACGAAAATTATCGTATGTTCTAGGGCGCATAGGCCAGGGCAGGAATGTTACGCCTCAAATAGAGATACATCCACAAGTAAATGAGCATGCCGATAATCGCCGCGACTGCACACATCAGGAACACCGCCTGGTAGCCCATTCCGGCGCCCAGCATCGATGCAGCAATATTGGGCCCGATAATCTGGCCAAGGCCCTGCGCGCCCGGCATCAGCGAGGCGAAAGTGCCGGCGTGATCGACATTCGCGACGGTCGCCATCTGGTATACGTCAACAAAGATCCACAGCAGGTTGAAGCTCAGTACGCTGACCAGGAACGTGGATGGGCTGATCCTGAAATAAAGAAGGCCGACAATGGTCGCCATGGTGGACAGGGCCAGCAGCAAGGGGCGTGCAAGGCCAAAGCGGTTGCTGATGACGGTTGCAATCAGGCAGCCGACAAGACTGCCCAGCGATACCCAGACGAGAATTGACCCGACCCAGCCACCGTCCAGGCCTGCGTCCCTTGCCCCAAGCTCGATGTAGGTCCAGTACGCGCCAATATTGACGTAGGTGAAGAACATCGCGGCCAGCACCAGCCAGGGTACAAAGGCCGGTACATGGCGGTGCTCTATGTGGCGGCCACTGTCGTCTTCGACTTCCAGTTCAACATCAAGACTCTCGGTGACCGCCCGGTCCGGGATCCAGCGCAGAAACAACAGGCCCAGTACAAAACAGACAATAAATGCCCAGTACACGCCGTTCATGGATAGCCTGGGCAGAACATATAGCTCCCCCGCTTGCGAAAAGGCGAACAAAAATAACATTATGTTGAATGCGCGCGCGGGCCTGGAACTACCCCCCAGGGTCGCCACAGCAACGGCGGTGTAGATACCGCTGCCCACGCCGGCGGCAAAACGGAGCCACAGCACCGTTTCATAATCGACAAAAAGGGTGCACAGGCCGTTAGCCGCGATGGCAATCAATCCGCCGGTCAACAGCAGGAGGTGGCGGCTGGTAATCCGGATCAGTACCGAGGTCAGCACGGCGCCCGCGGACAGCCCGCCCAGGTCAGCGCCGGCCACGCGTCCGACCTGTTCTTCGCTGAAACCCAGCAATTCGACCCAGGCAGTGCTGATGACCGGGATGCCGACCAGCACACCGTAGCCGACCAGTGTCATGTACAGGGCCACGGAGATCGACTTCCAGCTGTCGAAGGGGTTGGGCTCGATGTGCAGGGTTGCGGTCATGTTGTTGTTACTGTCCGCTCGGGGCAGGCCCAATGTACACGAAAGTGGAGTTTCTCAGTTCGGTTGTGGCGTATATAATTGCCGCCGCTTTGTTTCGGGGAAGCCCATGGCCCAGTACGTTTACACGATGAATCGCGTTGGCAAGATCGTGCCGCCCAAGCGCGAAATCCTCAAGGATATCTCGCTGTCGTTTTTTCCTGGCGCCAAGATCGGCGTTTTGGGGCTCAACGGGGCGGGCAAATCGACATTGCTGCGAATCATGGCGGGCGTCGACACGGACATCGAAGGCGAAGCTCGCCCGATGCCGGGACTCCGAATTGGCTACCTGCCGCAGGAGCCCGAACTTGAAGAAGACAAAACGGTGCGTGAAAACGTCGAAGCCGGCTTGCGGGAACCGCTCGAAGCCCTGGCCGGGCTGGAGCAGGTGTATGCCGACTACGCGGAACCGGATGCGGATTTCGATGCCCTGGCAAAACACCAGTCAAAACTGGAAGACGTGATCCAGGCCTGGGATGCGCACAACCTTGAAACGCGGCTCGAAATCGCCGCTGACGCGCTGCGTCTGCCGCCATGGGACACCACGGTGGCCCAGTTATCCGGCGGCGAGCGGCGCCGCGTGGCATTGTGCCAATTGTTGCTTTCCCGCCCCGACATGTTGCTGCTCGATGAGCCGACCAACCATCTCGACGCCGACAGCGTCGGCTGGCTGGAACAGTTTCTGTGCGACTTCCCGGGCACCGTGGTGGCCATCACGCACGACCGGTATTTCCTCGACAACGCGGCAGGCTGGATTCTTGAACTGGACCGGGGATACGGTATTCCCTGGGAAGGCAACTATTCTTCGTGGCTCGAACAAAAAGAACAACGCCTGGCGGTCGAAGAAAAGCAGGAGGCGGCCCGGCAGAAAGCCATCAGGCATGAACTTGAATGGGTTCGCGCCGGCGTCAAGGCCCGCCAGACCAAGAGCAAGGCACGATTGCAGCGTTTCGAGGAACTCGCCAACCAGGAATTTCAGCGGCGCAACGAAACCAATGAAATCTATATACCCCCGGGTCCGCGCCTGGGTGAAAAAGTCATCGAACTCAACTCGGTCAGCAAGCGATTTGGCGAGCAGGTTCTGTTCGAGGATCTTTCCCTGATTGTGCCGCGCGGCGCGATTGTCGGCGTCATCGGCGGAAACGGTGCGGGCAAGACCACCTTGTTCCGGATGATTTCCGGGGAAGAGCAGCCGGACAGCGGGTCTATCGAGATCGGCGAAACGGTCAAGTTGGTGTACGTGCACCAGTTACGCGATGAACTCGATGATAGTAAAACCGTCTGGGAAGCGATTTCTGACGGCCAGGACATCCTGGAAATAGGCACTTACCAGGTGCCCTCACGCCGTTACGCGGGGCGCTTCAATTTCAAGGGTTCGGATCAGCAAAAACCCGTCGGTTCGCTGTCCGGCGGTGAACGCGGCAGGCTGCAACTGGCCGTGACCCTGAAGCAGGGCGCCAACGTGCTGCTGCTCGACGAACCCTCCAACGACCTTGATGTTGAAACGCTACGTGCGCTGGAAGAGGGTCTGCTGGCATTTCCGGGTTGCGCCATGGTGATATCCCATGATCGCTGGTTCCTGGATCGCATAGCTACGCACATCCTCGCTTTCGAAGGCGACAGCCAGGTGACATTTATCGAGGGCAATTACAGCGACTACGAGGCGGATCGGAAAAAGCGGCTCGGCGACGATTTCACGCCCAGGCGGGTGCGCCACAAGAAACTTAAAACCTGACACGTGAGCCCGTAATCAGCCTGGCTTCAGGGCTTCCACATAGAGCGTTTCGTAAGCCCGCTCCGGCTTGTCCATGGTGGCCAGCCTGGGATGGCGGGATTGGCCGCAATGTTGCTTCGTGATCTCGGTGAAACCAATTTCTTCGAGGCATTCGCGTAAATTGTTGAAATCATACATCCAGCGGTGCCCCCAGAAGTTCTTGACAATGCCGGTCATGAAAGCGCCGCCGTTGCCCTTCACCACCCAGGACTGGTCCGGTTTCTGCCTGCCCTTGGGCCAGAACGCGTCATGGATCTGCTTAAAGAATTCCTCGTCCTTTTCGATATAGGCACGGGCGTATATTTCGAGATCCGGGCAGGTGATGCGGCAAATCCCCCCGCCTTTCATGACACGGAAAATTTCTGACAGGAACTGCCTGATTTTGCCGATATCCAGGTGTTCGATCATATGCTCCGTGAAAACCAGGTCGAAACTGTCGTCTTCGAATGGAAAAGGCCACTTGGCGTCAAAATAGGTGTCGGAGGCGGCGTGAAACTTGTCCACGTTCAGCCACCCTGCAATGTTATGTCCGCCGCAACCCAGGTGCAGGGCGGGTTCATCCGTTGATTGCAGGTATTTGCGCACCGTGGACGTGCGTGTAAATTTTTTCAGTTTGAGCAATTCACCATGTAAGGGCACGGGTCTCTCCAGAATTAATTTATGGTTCTCAGTCAGGCACCCGGACGAAGCCAGCACCCTGGCGTTTTTCAGTCCAGGAAACGCCAGTAGCCACCTGGCTCTGGGTAAACAGGGCACGCCTCAGCTTTTTGGCAGAAAACAATTTCAATTGATCACCGTTGTGAGGTGAGCCGGATTCGCTTGAATTGCCGTAGCTGAGCAATACCTCGGCGTGTATCGGATCACCGAACTCGATAATTGCGACCCACGAGTCGCCCCCGGTAACCGCTTGCCGATCACCGCGAGTCGGTCTCGCCGCGGCGACCCGGAAAACGCCGAGTTGGCCAATGGCGCCGTTGGCCGGGAGGCTGATGTCGCCATGCTCGATCCGGTTGTATTCACCCCAGGGAATGTCGAGGCGGCCAAATCTCGCTTTCAGATCCTGCGCAACACTGGACAGGTGCTGCGCCTGTCCCTGCGGGTCGGCCAGGCCATCGGGTGTGGACAGCGGCAATTCCGGGTCCCAGGGACTGGAAAATATTCCGGGCCCGCCGCGTATGGCATTCAACGCCCAATGCAGGAACAGGACTGCTCCGCGACTGTCATTGTCCGCCTGGCGGTCCCAGGCTTCCAGCACCTGCATGGCCTCAACGGCCGGCCCGTCGCCATACTCGGCAACGGCAAGCTGCAGGTCGTCGAGCAAGCGGTCGGCGAGTGCCATGCGGGTATCGTGCTTGATTGCGACCAACTCCTCGAAACTGATCGACGCGTCCGCGACGATCATCTGTGCGGCTCTTTGCGGCCGCAATGCCATTCCGCGGGGCGACATGTACGGGGGAAAGTCAGCGGAATCGAGTTTCATCGGAATCGTGCTGGTCCAGGGAGGATCATTGGCATTCTGAAGCCAGCCGCTGGCCGGATTCAGGAGCCTTGGCAGCTCATCATAGGCATGATGTTCATACCAGAGGTTTGCCGAGTTGCCGCCCGCAACGGTGCCTTGCCAATACGCCCAGTCGCCGTGCGGGCGCCTCGGCACATGGCCATTGGACAAGTAGAAAATGTTGTCCTCGCGGTCAGCATAAATCACGTTGAAAAAAGGCAATTGACCCATTTTCAATGCGCTTTCGAACTCGCTGAAACTGCGCGCATTGGCCATGCGCCAGAATTGTTGATGAAAGTCGATGGCGCTTTTGCCGGCGATTCGCAATGCCAGCGCCTTTTCATTTGTTTCAGCGATGACCGGGCCATGAATGCTGCTCCTGACCAACAAGGCGCGGCTTTCCATGTCGCCATTTTCACGCTTTACCTTAAGTGAGAGGCGTGCTTCCCGGAAGGGCACCGGCTTGCCGTCGAACAGGTAGTTATTTCCTGATAATTCAAGTTCATACAGGTCCGCGGTATCAATCGTGTTGACGGTATGCGTCCAGCCAAGGTGTTCATTGAAAGCAATGTTGAAGCCCGGCATACCGACCAGGCTTACGCCATAAATATTGCGGTTGTCCGCCAACAGGTGTTTTTCGAACCACAGAAACTCATCGGCCCATGGCAGATGCGGATTCTGCAGCAGCAGCGCGTGGGTACTGGAAGACCGGGCAGGGCCAATGGCAATGGCGTTCGAGCCCTTCTGGCTCCAGGACTGCCCTAGCTGCAGTTCCCGGCCGGCCAGAAATCGCATGTTGGTGACGAACAGGACGTGCAGGTTGACGTCACGGGGTTCGATTGGAAGCACATGCCGGTTTTCCGCCTCGATCGCTCCTGGGTAGGCCCGGGCATAGGCGTTCATACCAGCGACAAAAGCCTGGTACATCGAATGGCTCTCGGGCGCTTGCAATTTCCACAGCGTATCGCTGAACTCCGGGTGCCCAAGGCGGTGAACCAGGGAGTCCGAGGCCAGGTATGACTCGCCCCAGTATTCCGCGGCGCGTCCGCGTGATTTTCCATAGAGTTTAAGTATGGTATTGCCGTGCGCGCGCATCTGGGCCCAACCGTCGGCAAAGAAAAATGCCTGGTCGTCAGGGGCCGAAATGCGTGCGACGCCCCAGGAATCCCAGTTGATTTCATTCGCGGTCGAGGGATTGGCGGGTCCGGGCTGCGCGGAAGCCACGGTTTCGGGGTCACGACTGCAGGACAGCAAAACCAGGCACAACAGGCTTGTGAGCGCCGGTGACCGATGCTTCATAAGCCGAGCTCCCTGGCAGTCGGGGCACTTTGAGCGCCAGGGCGGGTCGCGGTGATGGCGCCCGCCTTGCACGCAAGCTCCAGTGCGGCCTGTGCATCCATGCCGGCCGTCAATGCAACGGTCAAGGCCGCGGTGAATGCATCTCCGGCACCAGTGGTGTCAATTGCCTCCACCGGCTCAGGCCTGGCCCGGGCAATTTCACTGCCGCCACTGGTCAGAACCGCGCCGCGGCTGCCATAGGTCGTGGCCAGCAGGCCGGAAAAGCCTTCCAGGGCGTCTGCGACACACTCTGACTCGAGTTCATTGACGATCAGCAGGTCCACGCTCCTCAGCAATGATGCCGGAACCGGTCGAGCGGGCGCCGCATTGAGGCAGAAAAACCCCTGGTGACGTGTCGCAGCAAGTTCAATCGTCTGCAACGGCACTTCGAGTTGCGCAATCATGCCCTGCACCGGTGGAATACGGAGTGACGCTGTCGGAAAAGCCGCATTGGCGCCCGGGGCGACAACGATCTGGTTCTCGCCGTCATCAGAGACCAGGATCAGCGCCAGGCCGGTAGCCTCGCCGGCCAAAGCCTGGCAATACTCAAGATTCACGCCTTCGGCTTTCAGGGCTGCAACGGCTTCCACCGCTGCCGGATCATCCCCGGTGCAGCCGACCATGTATACCTCGGCCCCTAGCCGGTGTGCGGCCAGCGCCTGGTTGCCTCCCTTGCCGCCCGGGAAACGGCTTATGCGGGCCCCGGTCAGCGTTTCCCCGGGCCGCGGGAAATGGCTGACACGCGCGACGAGGTCCAGGTTCAGGGAACCGACAACCGCGATAGTGATCCTCGAGAAATCAACTTGCATATCGTGACAGCCTCTCGATCAACAGCTCAAAAAAACCATTCTTGTCAATGTCGTAAAGCCAGGTGGCATTGGCGGGGCGCCCGGTGACCTGCCAGAAATCTACCGCGGTATGCCCCATGGTCAGCTCCGAATCGGTTTCAACCTCGACATTACACGATTTTCCACGAAACAAATCCGGCTTCAACAGCCAGGCGATGGTGCAGGGGTCGTGAAGCGGCGCCCCTTCAGTGCCGTACTTGTGGCTATCGAAACGGTTAAAGAACTCCAGCATGCCGACGGTCGCCTGTGCAACAGTCGTATCGAGCTGGCGAATACGGTCGACAATACCGGGCTTGACCAGCGCCTGGTGGGTTACGTCCAGCGGCACCACCGTCACCGGGCGGCCACAATGCAGCACCTCCTGTGCAGCGTGGGGATCGACGTAAATGTTGAACTCCGCTGAACTGGTGGTATTGCCGCCTTCGCGCACCGCGCCGCCCATCAGCACGACCTGTTTGATGTGCGGCAAAATGCCCGGCTCCCTGCGCATCGCCAGCGCGATGTTGGTCAACGGGCCGGTGGGCACGAGCGTCACCGAATCCAGGTCGGACGCCATTAGTGTTTCAATAATAAAATCAACCGCATGAGTCTTTTGCAGGGGTGTTTCGGGCTCGAAGATTTCAATGCCATCTATGCCAGTTTTGCCATGCACGTACTCGGCTGTGACCAGCTTTCGTTGCAGCGGCTGATCGCATCCGGCAAATACCCTGACATCGCTGCGGCCTGCGATATCGGAAATGATTCGTGCATTGCGTTGCGTCAGTTCCAGGGGCACGTTGCCGGCCACCGTCGTGACGCCCAGTATGTCGAACTCATCCGAAGCAAACGCCAACAACAACATGACCGCGTCGTCCTGGCCGGGGTCGCAATCGATAATCAGCGGAATTTTCGGGCCCGTCAACGGCATGTTGAAAACCACTTAAGTCCGAAATCTGAGTGACGCGAAAAGTGAAGATATTGCGGGCCCATGCAAAGCGTTGGATTATCCACTGTCATGGTGTGCACCGGTACAGGTCAAACAAGCCGCTGCCTGGCGAATGCTGCAGTGCGCAGCCCCACGGCGGGAGCCTGCCATCGCGACGGTGAACGGCAAGCCAGAATGCCGGCCCGGGAAGGGCCGTGGCGCCGCCGGCGATCACGCCCGCTTCTCTTTGCGAGTAGAAACTGGCCGACACGGGCCGGTAATCCAGGTAGTAAAGAGGCTCATCATTCGTGGTTTCAATGTAATGACTGATCAGCGCTTTCTCGGACAGGAGCGAAAAATAACCGCGCGGTGCAAGGGCTGTAAAAATAATGCTCGCAATGGGAACCAGCACAGCCATGCTGATCAACAGCGATGACCGCAAAGGCGCATTTCCACTTGCCCGTTGTCGTTGCTGGAGCATGCCTGCGATCAACAGGGCCAGCGCCGGCAAGCCGGTGATGACATAGGTCCAGAGTATATTGCCGGAGAAGGTAAATAGCAGGAGCGGCGCAAACATCCAGCTCAGCAGGTAACGGCGCCAGCAGCGCTGATCACGCGTTTCTGCGTGTTGTGTTTTTGCGCGCCGTAACCACAGCCAGGCAAACAGCACACCCCAGGCTGCCGTGGCCTGGAACCAGAATACCCATATCATGCCAGGCCATTCGCGATGCGGGTTGCCGTAAAGGTCGCCTTCCCAGCCCGGCTGGATGAAGCGCAACAGGTGTTCACCGACCACGAAGTAACTCAGGAATCCCGGCGACTGGCGTTCGGCTGCGATGTACCAGGGCACGAAAACCACCAGGCAGAGCACAATCCCGGTCAACCAGGGAAGTCGCCGCAGAACGCGCCAGCGGCGCTCCGTGGCCAGCCACATGGTGATGGGTATCAGGGTCAGGGCCGGCCCGACGGGCCCCTTGGCCAGCATGCCGAGCCCGAGACCGGCAAAAAACAGCAAACCCCAGGCTTTCGAGCCCTGCTTGACGGCAAGCCAGAATCCGGTCATCGAAAGCGTCGTGGAAAACAGCAGCCCTGACTCGGTCATGACCGTGCCCATGCTGACAAAAAACAGCGGACAGCTGGCGAGCACGAGCAAAGCCAGCCAGCCGCGGTTTTCGTCGAGTTCGTGCATTCCGGCTTTTCTGGTCAGCCACAATACCGCCAGCGCCAGCAGGAAATGCGGAAGCCGGATCATGACTTCGGCGTTGCCCAAAAGTTGCATTGCGCCTGCGCTCAGCCAGGCAAACAGCGGCGGCTTGCCCCAGAATGGAACGCCAGGTTCAAACTGTGGCACCAGCCATTGACCACTGGCTTCCATCAGCCTCGAAATTTCCGCATAGCGGGACTCGGTGGTGTCGGTCACCGGGAGCAAAGCCATGGTCAGAAAGCGGACCGCGAGTACGCTCAGAAGCAGCCAGAGCCAGGTGTTGCCGCGAACCGGGCTGTCCACTTTCGTCACTGGCAAGCTGTCATTCCGGGGACGTGTCATCTGGGGCGCCCGCAGACGCCGATTCATCACGCAGCACCTCGCTGACCAGGTAATGCGGCCTGTTTTTACTCTCGGTGAACAGTCGGCCGAGGTATTCTCCGAGCAGTCCAATGGCCATCAGTTGTACACCACCCAGGAACAGCATGGAGGTCATCAGCGTCGGAAAGCCGGCAACCGGGTCGCCGTACACCAGCGTCTTGATGATGGTCCATACGCCGTACGCAAAAGCCAGCATGGCGGTGATGAACCCCAGGTAGCTTGCCAACCGCAATGGTACGGTTGAAAACGCAGTGATTCCATCCAGCGCCAGCCGGAACAGGCGCAGGTAGCCCCACTTGGTACGTCCTGCAGCGCGCGATGAGCGTTCGTAGGTGATTTCAGTCTGCTCAAATCCAATCCATGCAAAGATACCTTTCATGTATCTCACACGCTCGGGCATTTGCCGGATGGCCCGCACGGCACGGGCGCTGAGCAAGCGAAAATCACCGGTATCCGGGGGAATATCAACGTCGCTGATGCGATTTAAAAGCCGGTAGAACAGCCAGGCCGAAGACCGCTTGGCAACGGTTTCGCCCTCGCGCTTGACGCGGCGCATGGTCACCACGTCGAAACCCTGCTGCCACTTGTCCAGCATTTGCGGGATCAGCTCAGGCGGGTCCTGCAGGTCAGCGTCGATCATGATGACCGCTTCACCACAAGCAAAATCAAGCCCGGCAGTGAGCGCATATTCCTTGCCGAAGTTTCTGCTCAGCAACACGACGACCACTTGCGGGTGCGCGGCCTGAATTGATTCAAGCAGCTCCCGGCTTCCATCCTTGCTGCCGTCGTCAACGAACACAATTTCGAAGCGCTGGCCGGTTTCACGCAATACCGAGCGCAGGCGCTCGAATGTCTCTTCCAGCACCTCGGCTTCGTTGTAGACGGGCACTACGATACTGACGCATTTTTGTTTCGGATTGTGCAATTGCCCGGTCAAGCGAAACTCCATTTCAGGTTAATGAGGAATGTTGCCACGAATACCAAAGCCGTGGTCAGCAATTGCGCCCAGATAACAGACGGGATCAGCCATTGGTATATGGCCATCAAGCCGATCGCGTTCATCAGCAGCCCCAGCGCCGCGACCGCCATGAACCGCATCATGCGGCGGGTGCTGTGATCCATCTCAAATGTCCATTTGCGGTTCGCAATATACGCGACCACCGCCCCGCAAAAGGCGCCCGCTGTCGAGGCTTGCACGGGTAACCAGCCGGCGTTCAACAGCATCGCCATGACCGCATAATGAGCGGCAGTCGCCAGTACGCCAATCACGGCGTACAGTGCCAGCTGCCTGGCACGGTGTTTAAGTTGCGGCGGGGTCATCGGTGCCAGTCTCTGAGCAGGGAGCTGCGTTCGTGGTGACATAATCAGCATCCGCAGCTTCGCCATTCATGTTTATGCCCCGTTTCCTATGCGGCAATACCTTACCAGAACCACCCGCGTGCAAGCAGCTTGAAGACCAGCAGGTTCAGCCTGAACTGAATTCCCGGATCAGTTCCAACACCTCTTCACGCTGGGTCAACGCAAGCAAAACCAACAGGTCGCCTGCGGCCGAATGTTCAAGGGCGTGTTGAGTGGCCTCCACGGGTGAATCAAAATCAATGATCTGCGCTGGACGCATGCCGGACTGCAGGGCCGAATCCCTGATGACCTGCTGAACTTCTGACTGCGGCCTTCCGCGCTCGTAACCGGGCAGCGCGCAGGCCAGGACCTGGTCCGGCGCCATGCTGCACGCTGCACCGGCCATGGCCCTGATTTCGTCGTTGCTACGATCACCCGCCTGGCCCATCAGGACCACTTTCCTGTTGGCCGGCAGGGCCAAAACCATTTGCGCCAGGGCGCGCATACCGTGTTCGTTGTGCGCAAAATCAACCAGCACCCTGACGCCCCTGCCTTCAAACCAGTTGCCGCGGCCAGGATTATCGTTGTCATCACCCCTGAAGCGGCGAAGGCCCCTGGCAATCGATGCATGTTCGATACCCAATGCGTCACACAGCAGCATTGCGCCGAGGGCATTGGAGATGTTGTATCGCGCTGCGCCGCCCAGGGTGGCGGGGACATCTTTTAGCGCAACGGCCAGCTTTTCACCGGAGCTGCCGTGTAACACCAGTTGCCGGTCTTCGAGGCGGGCGTGTATTACTTGCCCGTGAGCCCCGGAGGCCAAAACCGGGTTCGAAGGATCAAGGCTGAACCAGCGGATGTCGCTGTCAATCGTCGAAGCGTGACTGACTATGCCTGGGTCGTCAGCATTGAGAATCAAGGGCGCTCCGGGACCCAGCGCCCGGTGAACGATGAACTTGGCCTCGATCAGTTCCGGCACCGTGTTGATACCGTATTCACCGAGGTGATCTGCGGCCACGTTGGTGATCAGGGCAGCGCTGGCGCGTTCGACACCCAGGCCGCGGCGCAGCAGTCCGCCGCGCGCCGTTTCCAGCACTGCGACCTGGGTCCGCGAATCACGCAACAATGTGCGCGCGCCACCGGTGCCGGAATAGTCCCCGGTGTCCAGTACCTGGTCGCCGACCCGTATCCAGTCTGTAGATGTGAGTCCCGCGGCCAGGCCCGCTTCGGCGATAATCGTGGCTGCCATGCGCACGGTGGTGGACTTGCCATTGGTGCCGGTGACCAGGGCAACCGGAATAGCCTTGATATCGCCCCATTCGACGGCAGAGGGGTCAGGTATACCACCGGCAGGCCAGCAGCACGATGTCGCGCCGTGCCCGACCGACACTTCGTCGTCATCCCACAGGAATGGGACACCGTGCCTGGCTGCCGCGGCCTGCATGGCCAGCAATGGCGGCTTACGTTCAGCGGCAAACTCATCCCTGAGTCTCGCCAAACCGGATTCCGGGTTTACCGGGCGCTGGGCCTCAATGCTGGATAAAGCTGTTGTAAATGCCAGTTCATTCAACTCGCACATCGAGTAGAGCGCATCAATGGGTGCGCTGATCAACAGGCTGAGTCCGCCATCAAAATACCGGTAGGTCAGTTGCGCGGAAGGGTGACCGACAGCTTCCAGCAACGATCGCGCTGAGCTTTGCCACGCGTCAAGAAGGCTTTGGCGGCCTTCAGGGCAGTCAACATCAATGATGGCACTGGGCAAATCCCAGTGCAGGTTAGCGCCGGTCAGCCGCCGGCTGTCAGTCAGCCTGGCTTTGAGCCTGTTCATGCGCCGGCCTGCAATCGAACAGGATCGTGGCTGGCTTGCTCGGGCCGAAGCGCCTGTCGCCTAGTCCGACTCTTCATCGTGGCGTGCAATGCGGACACCTCGCTCATCGCGAATTAACTGGTCCCCCGGTTCCAATGAAAAAGCATCCGGATCTTCGTCGATAAAACTGTGCACGGCCCGTGTCTCGGATTGCGTGGCTGCGTTCTCATCGCCGGTCTCGAAATTGATAATCTGCTTCCAGCAGCGAGTGATGTCATCGCCAAAAACCACCACGAGGTCTCCTTCGTTGGCCATGTGCAGTGCCTGTGATACCGCGGACGATTCATCTTCAGCAATCTCTGCCGCCGAACTGGCTACGCCACGCTCGAGCAGCTGGGATTGCAACATGCGGGGAATTTCGTCAGGCGCGCGGCCCCTGAGGTGGTCATCTGCGCGGCAAAAGAAATGGTCAAAATGCGAGGCCGTTTCGTCGGCGATGGCACGAATGTCCTCGTCGCGGCGGTCACCGGGGGCCCCCAGTACGCAGATTCGCTTGCCGGCAACATCCAGTCGGTCTACCAACTGGCAGACGGCGCGCATCGCGGCCGGGTTGTGGCCGTAGTCGAGAATGACCCTGAACGGGTGTTCATCGAATACATTCATCCGCCCGGGAGCCTGGAAAAATGTCGAACTGAATGTGCGCAGGCCGTGGCGTATGTCATCCAGCGATTTGCCCAGCGAAAAGGCCATGGCTGCTGCGAACATCGCATTCTGAACGTTGTGGGTGGCCTTGCCTTCCAGCGTCGCGGGAATCAGGTATGTCCACAGCAGTGGAAAATGCGCACCGTTGTCATACAGGGTGACCATGTCCCCGTTCATGCCCTGCTCCAGCACCATTGCGCGCCCCCCGGCACGCACGTGTTCGCGCACCAGAGAATGGGCGGGGTTCATGGTGACGTAACACACGTGCTTGGCCTCGGTGTAGTCGGCCATGTGCAGGCAGTGTTCGTCATCGGCGTTTAATACCGCGGTATCCTGTGCGATCTCGATCACCACGCGCTTGATTTCCGCCAACTGTTCCAGCGTATTCACACCCTTCAGTCCCAGGTGATCGGCGGACACGTTAAGGCAGGCTGAAACGTCACTCTTGCGATAGCCCATGCCGGAACGCAGCAGCCCGCCCCGCGCTGTTTCCATGACGGCAAAATCAACGGTAGGATCACGCAGCACGATCTTGGCGCTGGCCGGCCCGGTCATATCACCTTTCACTGAGAGCCGGCCGTCAATGTAGACGCCGTCGGTGGAGGTCATGCCGACCGTGTGCCCGGCTGTCTTCAGGATGTGCGACAACATGCGCGAGGTCGTGGTCTTGCCATTGGTGCCGGTAATGCTGGCGATAGGGATGCGGCTTGGCGTACCCGGTGGAAACAGCATGTCCATGACTTTGCCGGACACGTCCCTGGGTTTGCCTTCCGAGGGTGCGACATGCATACGGAATCCCGGCGCTGCGTTAACCTCGACAATCGCGCCGCCGACGTCCTTGTAAGACTGCGAAATATCGCGGGTCAGGAAGTCGACGCCACCAACGTCGAGGCCAATCGCGCGGATTGCCCGCTCGGCCATTTCGCGATTGTCGGGATGCACGACGTCGGTCATGTCGATCGCCGTACCACCGGTAGAAAGGTTGGCTGTTGATCTCAGGTAAAACACCTCGCCCTCGGGTAACACGGTGTCAGCCGTGTACCCCGCCTTGGCCATCAGGCGTTCGGCCTGGTGGTCCAGCTCCAGCCGGGTCAGTACTTTTTCATGTCCGATACCCCGGCGAGGATCGAGGTTAACCTCGTCCACCAGTTGGCTGATTTTATGCTTTCCGTCGCCGACCACGTGGCCGGGCACGCGCTTCGCCACGGCAATCAGTTCACCGTTGACGACCAGCATGCGGTGATCCATTCCTTCGATGAAACTCTCAACAAGCACGCTGCGGCCACTGCCGTGTTCAAGCGCCTTGGCAAAGGCGGTCGCCACCTGCTCGTCGTCGGAAAGGTTTATTGACACGCCTCGACCGTGGTTGGCGTCCAGCGGCTTGACCACCACCGGGTGGCCAATCGCCTGCGCTGCCCTGACACAGTCACGTTTGCGCCTGACCAGGTGCTGCTTCGGCAGCGGCAGGCCGAGGTCGCTTAATAATGCGTGGGTATCTTCCTTGTCACATGAAAGTTCCACCGCGATGTGTGGGGTCTTGCTGGTTATCGTGGCCTGGATTCGCTGCTGGTAGCGGCCGTGTCCGAACTGCACCAGCGAATACTCATTGAGACGCTGCCAGGGTATGGCCCGTTCCTCGGCGGCGCGCACCAGTGATGCGGTGCTCGGTCCGAGTTCCTTGCGCTGGGCAAAGCGGATGAACTGATCGCGTTCACTGGCAAAATCAAAATCCGGATCGATTTCACCGGATAGCGTCGACTGCAGGTCCTGCGGCAGCAGGCTGAGCAGTAACTGGCGGGCAATGCGGGCCGCCTCGAGTCCCACGTCGCGCTGCTGGTATTGGAAAACCATGTTGTACTGAGCGGGCTCACCACTGCCGCGTGTCTTGCCGAAGCTGACGTCAGAACCCGCCATGTTTTGCAGTTCCAGCGTGGCGTGCTCCCAGGTATGGGCCATCCACGTGCCTTCGTCTTCCTCGAGTCGCCGCAAAAAACCGCCAGGCTCCCCGTATGAGCAACCGTGGTCCGCCAGGCCGGGCAGGGCTTCGGTCAGCCCGGTTATAAAAGCATCCCCCAGCCTGGCTGACGGCCAGTCTTCGAGTATCCCGATATCAACCTGGTGACGGATGACCGGGAAGTGCGCATAAATACTCGGTCCGACGTAGACATTGGTGGACAAGATTTTCATTGCGTGTACGCCTGGCGCAGAAGTGAACGCGAAAGTATTACCTCTGGCGCTTCGCCAGTCCAATCAGCCATTGCCAGAACCGTTCTTGCTACCGGGTTTCGCGGGCAGCGTCGGAGGCGTCGCCGTGCGGGTCTCGATGTCAAACTTTGCACCGTTGGACAGGATGTGGAGCTTCAGGTTGATCAGCGTAACTGCCTCGGCCTTGCGGACATGGCTCATTGATGAATAGCCCAGGTCGCCGGGGTCAATGACGGTGATGGTGCCGCGTCCGACCACCTCCATGTGGCCATCAGCAGCGATGAAACCGGCTGTATTTTCGTCGATTCCGAGTCCGCAGACAAAAGGGTTGAATGAAAGCGCGGACAGCAGCCGCCCCATGCGGCCGCGCTGGCTGAAGTGCTGGTCAATGATGACCCGGTTGGTCAGGCCCAGCCCGGGTGCGAGTTCGACGCCACTTTCCCGCGGCGATGGTCCGCTGCGGCCGCTTGCGATCATGTGTTCAGACATGATGGCGGCGCCGGCCGAAGTGCCTGCAAGATGCACACCCTCGGCATTACGTCGGCGTATGGCCCGTGCGACCGGTGTGCCGCCCAGTATGGTGGACAGGCGCAACTGGTTTCCGCCGGTGATGAATATGCCATTGGCGTTTTCCAGTTTGTCGAGCAACTCTTTCCTGGTGCAGTCATCCCGGCTTTCTACCGGCATATTGACTGCCTTGGCCCCGAACTGTTCGAACAGGTCAACATACTCCGGGCCTGTCTCGGTGCGCATTGATGCCGTGGGTATTACCAGGATTCGCGCGTTTTCTCCGCCGCACAATGCTACGTAACGCTTGATGATCAGGCTGCTTTTACGCCGGCCTTCGGCGCCGCCGATCGGGATCAGGTAACCGCGCGTATTTTTGCTGACAGGTGTCGCCGGCATCATCAGCCCTCGAAGCGACCGCGACGCGTGACTTTTCCGTCGCGGACCATCCAGCGGCCGCGTGCCATGACGTGCAGCGGGGCCATGTCAGCACCGAGGCACAGCAGGTCTGCGTCCATGCCCGTGGCGATGCGCCCCTTTGCTTTCAATTTGAGCAGGCTGGCGACATTGGAGGTAATGGCTGGAAGCAGCAATTCCAGCGCATGACCGCGCCGCTGCAACTCCGCCAGCCAGCGGGGAAGGGTTTCTGAACTGCCGACATCCATTCCCTGCAGGCCACCGTGCTCATCGAACTGCGGAATGCAACCCCCGCCGTCTGAACTGACTGTGATGCGCTGCGGCGGGCAGCCCTGGTCCATGAACTGCTCCCAGGCGTCCTCCGCGGACCATTCATCCTCGTGGATCGGTTCGACAGCGGTCAGGTCAATGGTTACGCCTCGGTTCGCCAGTTCACAGGCTTCTTCAAACAGGCGTTTTTGGCGATTGACATGTGTCGGATGAAACATCCTGGGGGGCAACTCGGTACCAGCGAGTAGTTGCCTGACGGGCTCCAGTCCACGCGCACCATCACCAAGATGCAGGTGCATAACGCCGGCCTTGCCGCTCAGCATCCCGCCGACATGAACTTCGGACGCCAGCCTTGCCAGTTCATCCTGGCTGGGTTGGCTCGAGCGGTGGTCACTAATCGCAATTTCACCCAGTCCGAGGACCCGGTCAATGTGCACGATATCGGATCGCACCGACCCGGTCAGTGTCACCGGTGGAACATGGTAACCGCCGGTCCAGCACCAGGCGGACAGGCCTTCCTCGCAAAGCGCCCGGGTTCGCGCCAGTAAGTTGGCCATGTTGCGCGTTTCATCATCGCAACCCAGCAGGCCCACGACAGTGGTTACGCCGTGGCGCGTGAACTGCGAAACCGGCACGGCCGGCACCTGGGTTGAAAATCCACCTTCGCCGCCGCCGCCGGTGCTGTGCACATGTGCGTCCACGAAGCCCGGAACGAGGTAAGCACCCTGCAGGTCGACGGATTCCGTCAGCACATCCCGGTCGATTTCGGGCCGCTTCGCGCCGACATAGAGAATGCTTCCGCCACCGGTGAGCACGAAGCCGGTTCCGCAAGCTTCGGGGCTAAATATATTCGCGTTTTCGAGCAGGGTCAGCATGCATTCAGGCGCCTTCGTCACGGCCACGGCGAGTGGTCGGGGAAAGCGCGCCATTTTAATGCCCGGAGGCGCTGATTGATACGTGGTTGTGACATTTTTTTGCCTGCTTGCAAGGTTCCGGGTAAACCAAAACCTGCCAGCTGGCGTCCATTGATTTGAGGACCTGTAACCCTTGGGCGCTCTCACGCGTCAGGGTAAAGAGGATTGGAGAGACATTTTTTGATCAAGATCGCCGATACATCGGGCCAGGACGTCGCCATTTCAGAAGCGCCTTCCTGGCAAAAATACTGGCCTTTGGGCGCAGGAGTACTGGTGTTGCTGCTGGCAGCCTGGTTGCTGCTGCCTTCATTGCAGCGCTGGGCCAGTTCAAGCGTGACCGTGCCGTTGGACCGCTTGCGCCTGGCCACAGTCGAACGCGGTAGCCTGGTTCGCGATGCCTCGGTCCAGGGCAGGGTGGTGGCGGCGGTCAGCCCGACGCTGTTTGCGCCGGCTGATGGCAATATTTCCCTGCAGGTTGATGCCGGCGCCGAGGTCCTTGAAGGGCAGGTGCTGGCGGTGCTCGAAAGCCCGGAACTGCAGAACCGCCTGCAACAGGAACAGGCCACTCTGGACCAGCTACGCGTTGAGCTTCAGCGGCAATCCATCGAAGCGAAGCAAAAATCACTGGACAACCGCCGCGAAATTGACGAGGCCAAGGTGACGTTGGTTGCTGCCGAGCGCGAAAGGCGGCGAGCAGAATCGGGCTTCGAAATAGAGGCCATCTCGCAAATCGACTTCGAAAAAACCAAGGACGACCTCGAGACCGCGCGTTTGAGCTATGAGCACGCCGTGGCCAACGCCGAGCTCGATGAAGAACGCCTGGCGTTCGAACTGGAGACCCAGCAACTTCAAGTCGACCGCCAGACCCTGCTGGTTGAAGACCTCACCCGACAGGTGAAAAACCTCGACATGCGCTCGCCGGTCAATGGCATCGTCGGAAACCTGCTGGTCGAGCAGAAAGCGGCGGTCGCGCGCAACCAGGAAGTCATGGCCGTGGTTGACCTGACGGCGTTTGAGATCGAAGCGCAAGTACCGGAAAGTTATGCCGACGACCTGGGGCTCGGGATGCCTTCCGAGGTGCTGGTCGGCAACCAGGTATACGAGGCGACGCTGGTTTCGATATCTCCGGAGATCATCCAGAACCAGGTGACGACGCGCATTCGCTTCAACGACGGTATGCCGCCGGGCCTGCGCCAGAACCAGCGTTTGACCGCTCGCATTCTCATGGAAGAAAAAAACAACGTGCTGACATTGCAGCGCGGCCAGTTCCTTGACAGTGGCGGCAGCCGAGTCGCCTACGTGCTGGAAGATGACCGCGTTGCCAGGCGCCGTTCCATCGAAGTGGGCGCACGCAGTCTCGCAGCGGTGGAAATCGTGCGCGGCCTGGAAGAAGGCGAGGTAGTGATTATTTCGAGCATCGACCCTTTCCAGAGCGCCGATTCGGTGCTGATCAGTGATTGAACAAGAGCAATAGCGGCCGACCAGAGGCCCCGAACGAACATTAACAGGAGAAGCAACATGCTCAGCATGCAAGATATTTCGATGGTTTACCGGACCGACCTCGTCGAGACGCACGCCCTGCGCGATTTTTCGCTGGACGTGGCGGAGGGTGATTTCGTCTCCGTCACCGGGCCTTCCGGCTCGGGGAAGACCACGTTTCTGAACATCGCTGGCCTGCTCGAGCAGTTCACTAAGGGCCGCTACGAGCTGGACGGACGCGATGTTTCTTCGCTGAGCGACGCGCAACGGTCAAAGGTCAGGAACGAAAAGATCGGCTTTATTTTCCAGGGCTTCAACCTGATACCGGACCTGAGCCTGTACGACAACGTCGATGTGCCCTTGCGATACCGCGGATTCAGCGCGGCAGAGCGTAAACGCCGCATTGAGCACGTGCTGGACCTGGTTGGACTGGGCTCGCGGATGAAGCACTTGCCTTCCCAGTTATCCGGGGGTCAACAGCAGCGCGTCGCCATCGCCCGGGCGCTTTCCGGAGAGCCACGCTTTTTGCTTGCTGACGAACCAACCGGCAACCTGGATTCGCAAATGGCGCTCAGCGTCATGGAGCTGATCAAGCAAATCAATGACCAGGGTACGACCATCATCATGGTGACCCATGATCCGGCACTGGCCGGGATGGCGTCGCGCAATATTCACATTCGTGACGGCCAGGTCAGTGACGTCGAACACGATACACAGCTTGTTGCAGCGATTGCAGGATGAGGGCCCGGCGATGATTTTCTATTACCTTAAACTGGGGTGGCTGAGCATACGCCGCAACCCCTGGCTGAGTGCCCTGATGGTCGCGGCGATCGCCGTGGGTATCGGCGCCAGCATGACCACGATAACCGTCAATTACATGATGGGCAGCAATCCGATCCCGTCAAAATCTGACCAGCTGTTTTACGTTCAGCTCGATACCTGGGACCCGAACACCGTCAGCGACGACCCGTTTGAGCCGCCCGACCAGGTGACTTACAACGATGCGATGGCGCTAATGAAATCAGCGCCGGCTTACCGGCAGGTTGCGAGTAACCGCTCCGGACTCGTGCTGGAGCCGGAAAACCGCGACGAAACGCCGTTCAACGTGGATGCCCGCAACACATTCGCCGACTTTTTCCCGATGTTCGAGGTGCCCTTCCTGTATGGCGGGGGCTGGGACAGCAATGCCGATGAGGGCATGGAACGTGTCGTCGTATTAAGCCGCGAAATCAATGAGCGGCTGTTTGGTGGCGAAAACCCGGTCGGCCGCTCGGTTCGCATGAATGGCATGGATTTTCGCGTCGTTGGCGTCATGGATCACTGGTTGCCGGTGCCCAAGTTCTATGATGTGACCAACGGCGCATTCAATGACAGCGAAGAAGTTTATATCCCGTTTAACGTAGCCATCGAATACCAGTTGCCGCGCAACGGCAATACCAATTGCTGGAAAACGCCGGATGGCAGTGGTTTCGAGGCGTTCCTGAATTCCGAGTGTGTGTGGATCCAGTTCTGGGCGGAATTGCGCAATGAACAGGAAAAGCAGGACTACATGGCATTCCTGGCGGCCTATACAGAACAACAGAAACTGATTGGGCGCTTCCCCCGGCCTTTGAATAACCGGCTCGACAGTGTCATGGAGTGGATGGAACGCGAGGAAGTGGTCGCCGATGATGCGCAGGTGATGCTGGGGTTGTCATTGCTGTTCCTGCTGGTTTGCCTGCTCAATACCATTGGATTGTTACTGGCCAAGTTCATTGGCAAGTCCGGCGACATCGGGCTGCGGCGCGCACTTGGCGCCACCCGCGGAACGTTGTTTCGTCAGCACATGGTAGAGGCGGGCCTGATCGGCCTGGGTGGCGGGATATTCGGTCTCGGGCTGGCGTGGCTGGGGCTCAGGGGCGTTGAAATCCTGTTCGGTGAATTTATCGAGAACCTGGTAACGATGGACTGGCTGATGGTTCTGACTGCGATCGGCCTGGCCATCGTGTCAGCCTTGCTGGCCGGCCTTTACCCCACCTGGCGGGCGTGCAGTATCGCCCCCGCCGGACAACTGAAAACCCAATAGGAGCGTGATCATGGAACTCGGACCCATTTGGCGCGCCATGATGCGCAACAAGACCGGCGCGATCCTGATCGCGCTGCAAATCGCCGTCACCATGGCCATCATGGTCAATGCGATATCCATCATGCAGGAAAGATCGCGCATGATGGCCCGGCCCAGTGGCGTTGATGAAGCCAATATTTTTTACATATCCAGCGTTGGATTTGCTGAAGACTTCAATGAACGCGTCGCGATCGAGGAAGATCTAAACATGCTGCGCAGCTTGCCCGGCGTGGTCGATGCGATCCAGACCAACTCGGTTCCGCTGTCAGACGGCGGCTGGTCAATGGGTTTGCAGACAGAGCCTGGCGCCGAAATCCAGGGAACCGGCGTGGCGATCTATTTCGTTGATGAGCACGGCATGGAGACCTTTGGCCTGGAGCTGCTGGCCGGCGAGGATTTCAGCCCCGGCGACGTCGGCTGGCGTGAGCGTTCCGATACCGAGTGGCCGGACAAGGGCATCATCACCCGGGCCATGGCCGAAGCGCTTTACCCCGATGATCCCGATTCAGCCCTGGGCAGCACGGTTTATATCAATGATGATGAACCGCTGACCATCACCGGCATCATGAAACAGATGCAGGCGCCGTGGAATGGCTGGAGCGGCGTTGAACGGGTCATGCTCGTCCCGCAGCACACCCTGTTCGGCGCGACGCGTTACGTGGTTCGTGCGGAGCCGGGCAGGCGCGATGAATTGATGCCGCAGGTAGAGCAGATACTCGCCGACAGCAACAAGGGACGTATTGTACGCAATATGCGGACCATGGAAGAAACCCGCGAGCGCAGTTACCGCAGTGATGGATCGATGATCAAGATGCTGACGTTTGTCATCGCGCTGCTGACCCTCGTCACGGCGCTGGGGATTGTAGGACTGGCCAGTTTCAGCGTAAGCCGTCGCACAAAACAAATTGGAACGCGACGGGCGCTGGGTGCATCACGTTCTGCGATTTTGCGCTATTTCATGACGGAAAACCTGCTGATCAGCATCGTGGGTGTGCTCGCAGGGGGCGCATTGGCTGTCGGACTCAACATGTGGATGGTCGATGCATTCGACCTGACCCGTCTTGGCTGGTACCTGGTGCCTGTGGCGATGGTACTGCTGCTGTTGGTGGGGCAAATTGCCGTGCTGGGCCCGGCCCGGCGGGCTGCATCGGTGCCGCCGGCCGTGGCAACGCGGACCGTTTAATCCGCGGGTGGCGAAAATTTGAACCGATAAAGTAACTTTTGTGGCTGGCAGCCGGGCGCGCCCGGTTGCCAGTTCAGTTGTTTCGCGCCCTGTTTGGCAGGTATGAAATTTTCCTTTCATAGGGTTTGCGCGTATGCCATGCAATGATGCAGGCACAGATCATGCCCATTGCCGCCATGATCGCCATACCGGTTTCACCCCGGTTTAACTCAAACAATCCCGCCAGCAGCAGGAACAGAGCCGCTATGGCGCTGAACAGGCTGGTGACCCTCGATTGGAGCTTGCTTCCCATTTCATATTCCCTCGTGGTTCTACCAATAAATACACAAGATTTAGCATTTGGTTGGTAAGCCGCCCTGACAGGGGAACCTGTGTTGATCGCAGCGATCAAAAATAAGTACCACAGCAATGGATCAGGTCACGCCCTGCCAAGGAATTTGCGATGAAGAACTGGAATTGTTTTTTTGCCGTCTTGATGGCGAGCGCACTATTGGGAGCCTGCGCTTCGCAGCCTTCCACGGACCTATCGCTTGAACCGAGCACCAAGATGACCCTGGCGGACAAGCTCAGGGAAAAGCGATTCGTGATCGAAGGGCCCGCTAACCGAATCAGTAATTTTCGTCTCAGTGGCTGGAATTACGTTGATGATTACCATGTCATCCTGACTGCAGGCGTGCGGGATCACTACCTCGTCACGCTGCGCAGCTACTGTTACAACCTGGATGGCGCGTTTCGCATTGGGTTTACCAGCACCATCGGGAGCTTAACGACCTCGGATGTATTGCTGGTCGAGTCGCCCGGTGGGCGCGCAGACCGTTGCACCATCCGCTCCATCGACCGGCTGTCGAGGATTGAATCAAAGTAGGAGGGCGGCGCGGTTGCGCAGCTGTTACAAAATCTTCACGATTGGCGCTGCGCGCCGGCCGGCGATCGCGTTATGATTTATCTCAATCACAGGAACCTGGATTATGAAATACAGAATTAGCTTGATCTTGCTCGTATCGGTGTTGTGCTGGCCGGCAGCCCTGCTCGCTGACGCAGCCGCAGCGCCCGGCGATGCAACGATAAACGTCAGCGGCAGCGCGGTCGCCAGCGAAGCGCCGGATCGGGTATCAGTCACTTTTGGCGTTGAATCGCTGGAACCCACGTCGCAGGCAGCACTGGCTGCGAATGCCAGGCTCATGAAATCCGCCGTAGATGCACTTCGCGATCTGGGTGTCGAAGAGGACTGGATCAGTACTTCCCGCTTCAGTATTCATGCCCAGTATGACAACCACCATAATCGTCAGACCGGCGAGAATAAGCAGGTCCTGAGGGGTTATCGGGTCAGCAACATATTGCGCATCGAAACACCGAAACTCGACCTGGTTGCACCGATTATTGATACCGCCGTCGAGGCGGGCGTTAACCGGGTGGACAACATTCAGTTCTTCTTGTCACCTGCCGCCATGTCAGATTTGCAGGACGCGCTGATCGAGGCGGCAGTCAATGATGCCCGCGAACGCGCAGAAAAAGCCCTGGCGGCCCTGGGGCAGCAGATTACCGGCGTGAAGCAGGTTAATCTCGCCGACTTTGCCGGACCGATGCCCATGCAATTGAATTTTCAGCGCATGGAGGTGGCCGCCAGTGCGCCAACCCAGGTTTTTGCTTCCGACCAGCAAGTTCGCACCTCGGTGAGCGTGACGTTCCTGATCGGGCCGGTCAAGCAATGAAACCAGGGACTTCTTCATGAAATGGAAAGGCAGAAGGGCCAGTAAAAACGTCCAGGATCATCGTGGTCGCCGTGTGGCGGGTGCTGGTGGCGCCGGCGCACTGGGCCTGATGCTGAAGATCGGCAGCCGCTTTGGCATCAAGGGAATACTGGCGGTCGTGGTGCTGGGCGTGGTTCTTTGGCAGTTCGGGCTGGTGGACCCGGCGCAGATGCTGGGCGCGCCGGCAAAAACGACCAACGTCCCGGTTCAGGCCAGCGCCGAAGAGCAACAGCGTTTGGAATTCGTCAAGGTTGTGCTGGCCGATACCGAGGATGTCTGGAATCGCGAATTTGCACGTAACGGTGGTGACTACAAGGAGCCGCAGCTGGTTGTGTTTCGTGGCGCTGTCAACACCGGTTGTGGCGGCGCGTCGTCCGCGAGCGGCCCGTTCTACTGCCCCGCAGACCGGAATGTTTACATCGACCTGGGATTCTATGACCAGCTGGAGCGCAGCTTCGATGCGCCCGGCGATTTTGCCCAGGCCTACGTGATTGCGCATGAAGTCGGGCATCATATACAGACACTGCTGGGCACATCGCAAAAAGTACATGCGCAGCGCGGACAACCCGACTACAACGAGTACTCAGTAAGGCTGGAACTGCAGGCGGACTTTTATGCGGGTGTCTGGGCACACCATAACAGTGAGTATCTCGAGCGCGGTGATATCGAAGAGGCCATGCGCGCTGCCAATGCGATCGGGGACGATACCATTCAGAGCAAATCACAAGGCAGGGTCTTGCCACACACCTTCACGCACGGAACTTCGGAACAGCGTATGCGTTGGTTTAACCGCGGCCTTCAAAGCGGCGATATCTCGGGCGGTGACACCTTCTCGATTCCCTATTCACAATTGTGACGTGCACAAGTCTGAGCTGATCTCCGGGTGGCCCAGCGGGGGCCGGCCAACATGACGCTGACCGCGCGCTTCCATGAATCAATCCACGAATTCGATGCGCAGAGCTGGTCCGGCCTGTGGGCCAGTGACAACCCCTTTATCCGTTTTGAGTTTCTGGCAGCCCTGGAAGACAGTGGCTGCGTTTCAGAGCATACCGGCTGGAAACCTTTCCACCTGGCCTTGTACCGGGGCAGTACCCTGGTGGCCGCGTTGCCCCTGTATCTGAAGCAGCATTCACATGGTGAATTCGTGTTTGACTGGTCGTGGGCGGATGCATACCAGCAGCACGGGCTTTCCTATTACCCAAAATTATTGACGGCCGTACCGTTCACGCCCTCGGCCGGACCCAGGGTCGCAATATCAAGAGAAATCAACCATGACGACGCCTGGCGACAAATCCTGGATGCCATCAGAGAGCAATGCCGGGCAAACGGCATATCTGGCTGGCATCTTTTGTTTCCGCACGAGGCCCCGGTAGTAGGAAATGAGTATCCCTTGCTGGAGCGCAATGACGTGCAGTTTCACTGGCACAACAGGGATTACGCGAGTTTTGAGGACTTCCTGGCAAGCCTGAGGTCGGGGCGCCGCAAAAATCTGCGCCGGGAACGAAACAGCCTGGCCGGGCTGGCTTGCGTCACGGAGCGTAAAACCGGTGCACAGATCACCGCAGCCGACTGGGAACATTTCTACCAGTGTTATTGCCATACCTACCGGAAACGCAGTGGACACAGCGGTTACCTGAACCGTGAATTTTTTGACGCGTTGCTGCGGCGTATGCCGGAACAGCTGATGCTGGTTGTGGCCAGGCGAGAATCCGTCGCGGTGGCCAGCGCGTTGTTCCTGTTTGACAAGGAATGCCTGTATGGACGCTACTGGGGGGCACTTGAATCACTCCGAAACCTGCACTTCGAATGCTGTTTCTACCAGGGCATGGATTTTTGCATCGAGCAGGGCATTGCCCGCTTCGACCCTGGCACTCAGGGTGAGCACAAGCTGCTGAGAGGCTTTGAGCCCGTCACGACACGATCCTGGCACTGGCTTGCCGACGCGCGATTCCGTGAAGCAGTCGGGCAGTTCCTGGCCAGGGAAAAAATGAGTGTTGATGCTTATACAAGGGAAGTCTCTGAATACCTGCCTTTCAGGCGCCACGATGACGGGTGATGTCGGGCCTGATTTTGCCGCTTGTCATCAACGAAGGTAACGGTAGTTGTGCCGTCGGGACGAATTGAAGTTTTGGTGAGATAAACGCCCGCGTCACGGCCCGCTGAGTTACACAGGCGGCCCGCTTGGCTCTAAAATGATAAGGATGAGCATCAGCCTTATGAAAATGAGCCGAAAACGGCAGTTCTGGATATTACACATCACGGGCTGGCTGGCGTGGGGCGCATACAAGTACCTTTACACAACGGGTGTCCTGGGCGAGTCAATTCCCAACTACCTGACCTATGTGCTGGTGATCACGGGGATCGGCATGCTGATCTCCTTCGGCCTTAGATTGGTTTACAAGTTGACCTGGGAACGGGCCATCTGGATCAGGGGGCTGGCATTTGCAGGCGGCAGTCTCGGCGCAGGGTGGCTTTGGTTGCAGAGCCGCTCTTTCATCTACACGCGCTACATCCAAAGCACCAAGGAAATGTCGGACTACTGGGAGAATCTCGGTGACGTGGCCGAGCTTTTCGAGCGGGTATCCTACCTGCAGACCTATTCCTCGGCGCTGTCAGTGATGCTGGCGTGGAGCGTCATCTATTTCAGCGTCAAGTATTACCGTATTTTCCAGGAGTATCGGGAAAGCGCGCTGCGTTCGGCTGCCATGGCACATGAGGCGCAGTTGAAAATGTTGCGCTATCAGCTCAACCCGCATTTCCTGTTCAACACGCTGAATGCCATTTCAACACTGATCCTCGAGCGCCAGATCGAACTGGCCAACCGCATGGTTTCGAAGTTGTCCAGTTTCCTGCGATTTTCACTCGACAATGACCCGATGCAGAAGATCACGCTGCGCCAGGAACTCAAGGCCCTGCGCCTGTATCTGGAGATTGAAAAAGTGCGGTTCGAGGAACACCTGGGCATGAAGTTCGAGATTGACGAAGACGCGCAAGCGGCGCTGATTCCCAGCCTGTTGCTGCAACCCCTGGTCGAAAACGCGATCAAGTATGCCATTGCCAAGTCAGAAGACGGTGGTAACTTGCGGATTGCGGCCAAGGTTTTTGCCGGCGACTTGCTGATCGAGGTCAGTGATGATGGCCCGGGCGTGGAGATCGTCGAGGGCCAGATACCGGGCGCAAGTGGTGTCGGTTTGCGTAATACCCGAGAACGATTACAGGAGCTTTACGGCGCCCACCATTCGTTCCGGCTGTCAAACGCAGAGCCTCACGGCCTGGTGATCAGCATCAGGATTCCGTTCGAAACAGGCCAGGAGACCGCGCCACCGCCGGTGGACTAAGCTTGTGTCGACATTCATTATCCGCCGCCGATCGGTGATCCCGGGGGCGCCACCGGCGGGGGTGTCGGATCAAAATCACCTGGCCTGGCCATGTATCTCCGTATATCAAAACGGGCCAGTTCCAGAAACTGTTTCCAGTCCTTGTCCTCGCGAGACCCCGAAACGCGTTCCAGCCAACGCTGTAATTCGCTGAGTTCGGCGAGGGCCTGCGCACGAAGATCACTGCTCGCCCGGCTGTCGATGGCCAGGGGATACAGGCGATTCAAAACCTGGCTGGCGACAATGCGCTGGACCGCGCCGCGCGCGCCATTCTCACGGTCCATTTGCCAGGTACGTTCCACCAACGCCCGCAAGACCGTGCTCGCGGAGGGCAAGGAGGAATCCGCCAGGCTTGCGCGGTTCATTCGTTCCAGCCGCGTACGGTTGAGCAGGACATCCAGTGTCAGCCTGGCGGCACTTTCAGCCGGGCTCAGCGGGTCGAAAACCGCGCCGGTCCTGCGGGCGAAAGACTCTCGGCCCAGGGA
>JABDJL010000072.1 GCA_013002505.1 Lysobacterales bacterium
CCACCATCCCAACCATGGCCGGCATGGTCGCCGCGTTGTCCGGAATCGCGATGAGCACTTACCTGCAACGCAAGGCAAGCCGGGAAAGAGAACTGATGAGTGATCATCTGGTCATATCTGCTAGGGAAATGAAATGAAGCAATTCTTTAATCAGACCCAACAGGAAGAAGAATCGGAAATCAACATCACGCCGATGCTCGACGTGGTATTTATCATGCTGATCTTCTTTATCGTGACCGCCACCTTCGTCAAGGAGGCGGGCATCGACGTCAACCGGCCCGATGCGGCCACCGCGGTAAAGCAGGAAAAAGCCAACATCCTGATTGCCATCGGCCCCAATAACGACATCTGGATTGATCGCAGGCAGGTGGACATTCGCTCGGTGCGCCCGAATATCGAACGTCTGCACGCCGAGAATCCACAGGGAACAGTGGTCATCCAGGCCGACAAGGAATCCAAAACCGATACGCTAATCCAGGTCATGGACGCGTCCAGGCAGGCGGGCGTTTATAACGTTTCCATTGCCGCCCAGGACCAGTAGGACTGCACATGGCGACCATCACCGAAACCATTGCCAGCCGCGAATCCAGCAGTATCCCGAGGCTGGGTCTTGGCCTGGTACTGGGCCTCGTCATCACCTTGTTCCTGTTCTGGTTCATGCAGTACATGATTGAAACAGCGGACAGGACGCTGGATGAAGGCAGCCGCGGCAGCCTGGTTGATTTTGTTCGCGTTCAACGCGATGAGGCCATCGAACGCCGGCAACTCAAGCCAAAGAAACCACCTCCCCCGGACGCACCTCCGCCGCAGCCACCGACACCGCAACTGGACAACCTGGACCCTACCGCTGAGAAAATTGCCATTTCAGCCGTACCGGTCAGTACAGAAATCGAAATGACAGGGGGATTCAGCCTCGGTGTCGGCGAGGGCGACTACCTGCCGATCGTCAAGGTCGCGCCTATTTATCCACAGCGAGCGCTGACCCGTGGCGTGGAAGGGTTTTGCGTAGTTGAGTACACCGTCACGCGGCAGGGCACCATTCGAGAACCCTTCGTTGTTGAAGACCAGTGCACCTCGAGCCTGTTTCACCGGGCTTCGCTGCAGGCGGCGCTGAAGTTCAAGTACAAGCCACGCATTATTGACGGAGAAGCGGTCGAGGTGCGCGGGGTACAAAACAAGTTCACCTACGAAATTACCGAGTAAGCGTCCATGACACGCATTCAAGCCACTCTATTGATCCTCATTGCCGCGGTCCTGATTTCGGATCCGGTGCTGGCCCAGCAAAAGGAACGAGAGACCAAGCAGACCGTGGCCATGAGCCAGTCGGTTTTCGAGGATCTGACCGAAGCCCAGACACTGATCGAAGCCAAAGATTATACCGGTGGCCAGGGCTTGCTGAGCAAGCTGGCCGCCAATGAAAAACTGACGCCGTATGAGCGTGCCCAGGTGCACAACTTGTCTGGTTACAGTTACTACCTGCAGGAGCGGTTCCAGGATGCGATCCGCGCCTATGAGCGCGTCATGGCTCAGCCCGAGTTACCGGAAGCGCTTCAGCAAAGTACGCTGAAGACCATGGCCCAGTTGCAGTTCACCATCGAGGATTACCCCACCGCGCTGGAAACGATCAAGCGCCTAATGGCCGTCGTCACGGAGCCGTCGGCCGACGTTTACATGCTGTTGGGACAGGCCTACTTCCAGATGCAGGATTACCAGGCGGCGCTGGACCCCATACGTACCGCCATCGACATGACCCGCGATCAGGGCCGCGTGCCGCGCGAAAACGATCTGCTGTTGTTACGCGTGTGCTACTACGAGCTGGGCAATTTCCCGGCCATGATTGACGTGCTGATCGAACTGGTGACTCACTACCCGAAGGATACCTATATCCTGACCCTGGCCGGTGTATACAGCGAACTGGGCGACACCAAGAAGCAGTTGGCACTGGCAGAAGTACTGTACGAGCGGGGTTACCTGAACAACCCCACCCATATCACCAACCTGGCAAATCTCTACCTGCTGCACGAAACACCCTACAAGGCCGCCGTGCTGCTGGAAAAGGAAATGGAGGCCGACCGGGTGCCCAGCGATGAGCGTAATCTGCGCCTGTTGTCACAAGCCTGGTATACGGCCCGTGAAGACGAAAAGGCCATTCCGCCCCTTAAGCGTGCCGCCGAACAGTCCCAGGAAGGTGAGTTGTTTGTCCGGCTGGCCCAGGCGCATATCAACCTGGAACAGTTTTCCGAGGCGGTCGAGGCTCTGAACAAGGGCCTGCAACTGGGTGGTCTGAGCCGCGAAGACACGGCCAACATCATGCTTGGCATGGCCCATTTCAATCTGAAGCAACTGAACCAGGCCAAGCGTGCGTTTGAACGCGCGCTACCTGACAACCGCAGCAGAAGGGCCGCCAGCCAGTGGATACAATACGTCGAAAGCGAGCTACGGCGCCAGGAACTGATGGACCAGGAGCTGCCGGAAATGGCGCCCCGCCAGATCGAGGATATCCTGCAGTCCAACGCCGACGGCTGACCCGGTCATTCTTTAGTTATCCGCTCATGCGCCCGCTGCATATGGCGGGTCCAGCTTGCCTCATCCTCTTCGCGCACCGAGCGGTGTAGTTCATCCAGCATGTCCCGAAATTGCGCGACCACGGCGCCTGTCCTGCTGTTGCCCTGTTGTATTTCGTAGTAAAGGTGTGGATTTTCAGACACTACCTGCGCGGCGACCTGCAGCTGGGCATTGAAGGTGCTGCTGGAAATTCGGCGCAAAAGCGGTACCGCTTCGCCGCTCTCGGCCAAGGCGCCCGCGAAGGCGATATTGACCAGGTGGGAAAGACCGAGCACCCAGGCCATGACTTCATCGTGCTCCTCGAGACTCAGGTCCACGCAATCGGCCGCCGTATGCGCAAAAAGCGCCCGAGCCTCTTCCAGTGCAGCGCGATTGCCGACATCGACGAACAAGATATGACGCCCCGAAAGACCGATTTCATTGGGACCGAACATCGGGTGGACCGAACACACCCGGCAGCCTGCGTCATGCAACGCCTGCAAGCCGCTGCGCATGGGGCTTTTCAATGAACCGATGTCGAATACAAGGCCTCGGGGCCCGAGTTCCGCCAGGCGATGCAATATCGCGTTGCTGGGCCGCAGGGTCACCGCCACCACGACCAGGTCGTATTCTTTGATTTGTGACTCCCAGTCATCTACGCGATGGAACGGACTGTCGTGCTCTGCCGGGTCGGCCACATCGACGTCATAACCGACGATATCCAGGTAGCGCGCCATCCAGTCACCCATGCGGCCCAAACCACCGATCACCAGCGCAGACTGGCCCTGGCCATGATCGGAGCGCACCAGTTTATGGGTCTCCTGTTTGCCCAGCGAATGATGGATCAGGGTTTCGAGAATTTCCCGCGCCACGCGCCCGGAGATGCCCTTTTCCTTTGCCCGCGCGATACCGCGATCAATGACCTCCCTTTCTCGTTCGAAGTGGCGCAGCGGGGCGCCCGTGGCCAGCTTGTGCTCACCGATGGTCTCCACGACATGCTGGCGCTCTGCGATCAGGTCAATGATGCTGTCGTCTATCTCATCGAGCCGTTCGCGCAAGGATAGAAGTTCTTCACTGCTTAACTGACGATCTGGCATCGGTGGGTTCCTGAATTTCTGGTTTCAACCAAACTGCAAGGCTGCAGCAATCCATCGGAACTGGCAAGCCTGCAGGCTAAAAAATGTGAACCTGTTCAAATTAGCGCTCCCCGGACTGCATCTGAGTTTCACCGGTTTTCGGCCTCGCCCGCCGGCTCTTCAGGTCATAAAGTTACCGATCTGGTGACGTACAAAAGGCCTTCCCTCTGCTAGCATGGATGCCTCACTCAGGAGGCTATTCATGAACCCGGAACTGCAACTGGCGGCCGAACTAGCTGATGAATACATCAACGGAATCGGTACAACCGATGTCAGCCGCGAATCTGACCCTGTAAAACTAAGGCAGCGGCTTTCAAAAGACCTCACCGATGATGGCACGCCACCGCTGACGGTACTCCAGGAACTTTATGATGACGCCTTGCCCGGCTTGTTAAACACCGCCGACGGGCGCTTTTTCGGCTGGGTGATTGGCGGAACGACGCCTGTTTCCATCGCCGCCGACTGGCTGGTTTCAGCCTGGGACCAGAATGCCGCCGCTTATGCCTGCGCCCCGTCCGCAGCCATCATAGAAGAGATCGCGGCTGAATGGCTGAAGGAACTCCTGGGATTGCCGCAACAGGCTTCTTACGCGTTTGTTACCGGTTGCCAGATGGCCCATGTCACGGCCCTGGCCGCCGCGAGACACAAAGTGCTAAAGGCCGCAAACTGGTCAGTTGAGGAGCAGGGCCTGTTTGGCGCGCCACCGATTCGGGTCATCGTCGGTGAGCACCACGAAACGCTGCTGCGCGCCATTCGACAACTGGGTATTGGGACCGACGCTGTCCGGCAAGTCGCGCTGGAAGATGACGGAACGATCAGTCTTGATGCGCTTAAAGCCGAGCTTGAATCCGACAGCAGTACGCCGACGATTGTTTCGTTGGCGGCGGGCGACCTGAACCGCGGCGCGTTCGACCCGATTGACGCCGTTTGTGACCTTGCACATGAACACGCTGCGTGGGTACACATTGACGGCGCATTTGGGCTTTGGGCCGGCGCCAGTGACCGTTTCAGGCACCTCGTGACAGGTATCAGCAAGGCCGACTCCTGGGCCACCGACGCGCACAAGTGGCTCAACGTGCCCTATGACAGTGGCATTGCTTTTATCAAGGATGCAGACGCCCACAAATCTGCGATGACCATCCACGCGGCCTACAAAATCGAAATGGACGATGTTCGTGACCAGATTGACTGGGGACCGGAATGGTCGCGGCGCGCCAGAACGATTCCCCTGTACGCCGCGTTGCGCACGCTGGGACGCAACGGGGTGGCCAATATCATCGAGTCCTGTTGTGACGCAGCCGCCGGCATCGTGGATGGGCTGGGCCGGCTGCCCGGGGTCGAAGTCCTGGCCAGGCCCGTCATCAACCAGGGCTTGGTGCGTTTCCTCGCTGACGATGGCGACCATGACCGCCGCACCGATGAAATCATCGAGCGCATCAACGCCACCGGCGAAGCCTGGTTTGGCCCGACTGAATGGAACGGCATGCGGGTCATGCGTATCTCGGTCAGTAACTACCGCACCACCCAGAAAGACGTTGTGCGCACGGTCGAAATCGTGGCCAATGCATTGATGGAAATACAGTAGATAACTGCAGATCCGGACTCAAGTAAGGTCGCTCTGGAACCGCGCCCGGTAATCGCTTGGCGAGACCCGGAGGTGTTCCACAAAACCGCGGCGCATGGTCTCGGGGCTGCCAAAACCACAGCGCTGGGCAATCTGCTCCACGCTACGCTGGCTTTCCTCCAGTTCACGGCGCGCCGCCTCGATGCGCATACGGCGCACATAGCGCCCCGGAGTTTCGCCCGTCTCGCAGAGGAAGGCGCGCGCGAAGTTACGCGGGCTCATCGCCACCCGGTCCGCCAGCGCCTGCACCGACAGGTCGGATTCCAGGTGCGAAAGAATCCACAATTGCAGGTCGCGAAACCGGTCAGACTCCAGGGCCTGGGCCTGGATAAAGCTGCTGAATTGCGACTGCCCGCCCGGGCGCTTGATGAACAGCACCAGTTCCTGGGCGACTGCCAACGCAACTTTCCGACCCCAGTCTTCTTCAACCAGCGCCAGGGCCAGGTCCATGCCCGCAGTCACGCCCGCGGAGGTGTATAGATTGCCCTGGCGCACGAACAAGGCATCCCGGTCGACTGTCACGTCGGGGCTGATAGCCGATAGTTCATCACAGTATTCCCAGTGGGTAGTCGCTGTCAGGCCATCAAGCAGGCCCGCCTTACCGAGGATCAGTGCGCCGTTGCAAATGGAAGCCAGGCGTTCGACCCGCGGTTTCTGTTTACGAAGCCATTGAAGCAGAAATGGGTTATCGCAGACCGCCGGGTATCCGATACCGCCAGAAACCATCAGCGTATCCGACAGGCGGACGTCCTCGAAGCTGCGAGCCGCGATAATCTCAAGGCCCGAAGACATCCTCACCGGTCCCGGCTTCTCTGCCACCACTTCAACCCGGTAGGCCAGGTCCCTTGTATATCCTTCGTCCCTCAACCAGCGGGCCGCTCGCGAAAAAACCTCCAGTGGCCCCACCACGTCGAGCATCTGGCCATCCGGGAAGGCCAGCATGGTGACGCGATGTGGAATCGGGATCTCCATCGGCTTGCGGGTCAGACCATCCAGCCGTCGCTGGCGTGTTCCATGTACTGCGCCGTGGCGCGCGCGACATCGCGGCCAAAATAGCGCTCCACGACGCGCAGCGCCAGGTCTATGCCAGATGTCAGCCCACCGGCAGTGGCTATGACTTCGTTTTCCACGAAACGCACGTCACGTTCCAGTTGCACCGCTTCGAAACGGCTGGCGAAATCGTCGTAGAAGTCGTGGTGCGTGGTGGCGGCCTGGCCATCCAGCAGACCGGCCTGGCCGAGTTGGAAGGCACCGGTGCACACCGACATGGTGACATCGGTGGCAGGCGCTTTTTTACGCAACCAGGCATGCAACTCAGGACTGCCACGGAGGGCTGGAACGACAATGATATCCGGGTCTGGTTCATCTCCCGCCGCGAAGTCAGGCAAGATTCGCAAACCGCCGGTGGCCCTGATGGGCTCGGTCGATCCGCTGACCGTGTACAGACGGAATGGGTGCATGTCGTCATGACTTGAGCCCCGGCCGTGGATCATCACGTCCTGGAATACCTCCCAGGGGCCGGCAATGTCCATGACATTGGCGCCAGGTGAAACGGCAAAGGCGACGTTGATTTTGCCATGTGCCGGCGCCTTGAGCTTCTGGCCACGCGCGATGGGCTCTTTGAGTTCAGAGGCCTCAAATCCTGCCATGGTTCTGTTTGCGACCAGAGATGCGGCGGCGCAGGCTGCAGAGGAGGCAATAAAGGTTCTGCGTCTCATGTTGAACTCCTGAGAAATGAAGGAGTTCACAGCATAGAGAGCAGGACAGTTGTCTTCAATGACAGTCATCCCACAAAAAATGCCATTCCGAATGTTTGGCGTCAATGATTGAGGTAGCCCGCCAGGTGGTCGGTTACGTGGCGCGCATCGTCTTCCGCGCCATGAATAAATGACGACTTGCGCAAGCGCATAAAGGGCATGCCGACCAGGTACATGCCTGGCGACTCAACGACGCCGCAGTCATGTTTCAACAGACCCCAGCGGTCCATGACCGGCACGTCCAGCCACGAGTAATCGGGCCGGAAACCGGTCGCCCACAAAACCGTCTCGATGCCCGTATTCGCCAGGTCCAGGCTCAGTGTCGGTGCCTCATCCACGCGCGTATCCGGAAATCGCTCAACCGGCTCGAATGGCCCTGCTCCGGGTGTTTCCTCAGCCCAATCGTCCAGTTGGTTCAACAGGCGTTTCATTTTCAGGTCGGCCAGCGCGCAGACATTTTTTAATGAGCCGGAGAACAAGGCAGTGCTGTCACGCACACCCATCAGGCGGCCAAACAGGCGAATGCCCTGGCCGGACATGTGGTTAAGGTCAAAAATCTGGTGCTGGTGGTCGCCGGTCAGCTGCGGCGAAGGCAGCTGGCGCACGCGACGCAAATCATCCACCACGTCAATGCCTTCATCGAGCAGCCCGGAGTGGTGCATCCACCATTGAATGTCCCTGCCGCGATAGCGGCGTGGCAGGCGCACGTGTTCACCCACCGCGATGCATACATCTCGACCCGATGCGCGAATCTCCTCGGCCAGCTGCAGGCCGCTGGCTGATGCACCGACGATCAGTACGCCACCCGGTGGCAATTGATCCGTGTTGCGGTAATCCCGGGCAGTCAACTGGAAAATATCTTCAGGCAGTTCAGCCGTTACGCGGGGTACTTCAGGCAGATTGCAGGCACCGCTGGCGATGACCACGGTGCGGGCGTGCCAGGCTTCCCGGTCCGTTTCGATGCGATAACCGCCATCATGGACAGTAACCGATTGAACGGTCGTTTGGGTGCGAACCGGCGCGCCGATTTCTCTCGCGTAGCGGTCGATGAAGCCGATCAGCGAAGGCATATCCATGAATCCGTCCGGGTCGTCGCCTTCATAAGCGTAGCCAGGCAAGCGGCTCTGCCAATTGGGTGTCAGCAGGGTCAGCGAATCCCAACGTTCATTGCGCCACGAGTTTCCCACCTCACCCCGCTCGAGCAATACATGCTCGATCGACTTCTCCGACAGGCAGGCGCTGACCGCCAGGCCAGCGTGCCCCGCGCCGATGACGATGCAGTCAATCGGCTGTGCAGGATTGGGGGGCACTGCGTATCAGGCCTTCTTGACGTCTACGGAGATATTGGTCGGATTGGCAATGATATCGAACACGGCGGAGCGCTTTTGTGATTGCGCCACGATGGCGGCAATATCGTCTTCACTGGCATCTGCATCAATTTCATACCTGACGGTGATGCCGTCAAAGCCATTTCGCACATCCGAGTCGATGCCCAGTATGCCGGCCAGATCCATCGGCGCTTCCAGCGTGGCCTTGACGGAATTCAGCTGAATATCGCGGTTCTGCGCCACGGTCGCAATGCCGGCCGACAGGCAGCCTGCGAGCCCTACCAGGACGACCTCAACAGGCGTTGCCCCGTTGTCTTCAGAAGCAAACACTTCGGGGTGGTCGGTATCGAAGCTGAATTCCTGCACGTGCGACTGCTCTTCTCCAAGCCCGAAAAACTTGGAGACGGTGTGCCTGGAATGGGTACCATTGCGCCATTCACTGGTGGCGCGCCACTTGAACTGGGCGGCCTCGGGCATTTCGGTCAAGGCGTCTCGTGCATCGAGCAGCGCGCCTACATTGACCCCGTTATCAACGGTTCTTTCGTGTTGCGACATGGTGTTCTCCTGTTTTGTTCTCTATGAATACAATGAATTCTAGTACGGGTTGATTCGCCTTGCCGTAACCCGCCCGGTATTGAATCCCAGCCAGTGCATGCGGCCCATGTAGCGCGCATGCTCTACTTTCATACAGCAATCCATGACCACGTCGAGGCCGCCAGCAGTCGCGATGTCAGCGCCTTCCTGGCTGATCACGCCGTACTGCAGCCACAGGCAGCTGGCCTTGATGGACACCGCCTCCCGGGCGATGTCCGGAACGGCATCGGGATGGCGAAACACATCCACCGTGTCAACGGGTGTTGGAATGTCTGTCAGTGATGGATAGCACTTCAGGCCCAGGATTTGCTCTTCACGAGGATTGACCGGAATGATTTCATAGCCGTTGTAATGCAAGTAGCGGCCGACAAAATTACTGGCCCGCAATTCATTGGACGATAGGCCGACGATGGCCACCGTTTTGCGCTTGAGCACTTCACGAATGACTTCCGGATCCTGGTATTTGGACAGGTTCACGATGCGCCTCCAACGGCGGCCAGGCCCTGCTTGATATCCCAGACCAGGTCATCCGCATCTTCGATGCCCACCGACAGGCGAATGGTGCCCGGGCCGATTCCGGCCGCGGCCAGTTCTTCGTCATTGAGTTGGCGGTGCGTGGTCGAGGCGGGATGAATGACCAGGCTCTTGGCGTCACCGACATTGGCCAGGTGGGAGAACAGGTCCAGGGACTCGATAAACCGGATCCCGTCATCGCGGCCACCGGGCAGATCAAAGCAGAACACCGAACTGCAACCGCGTGGCAGGTATTTTTCAGCTAATTCGTGATATCGGCTTGATGCCAGACCCGGGTAACTGACGGCGCCAACGCGCGGGTCCTGCTCCAGGAATTCTGCCACGGTGACTGCATTGCTGACGTGCTGGCGCATGCGCAGGGGCAGCGTTTCAATACCCTGGGCCAGCAAAAAGGCGTTGAACGGGCTGATCGCCGCGCCCAGGTCGCGCAGGCTTTCCGCGCGCAATTTCATCAGGAACCCATAAAACCCGAATGTTTCGTGGAAGGACAGGCCGTGGTAGGCGGGTGACGGGTCCGCAACCACCGGGAAGCGGCCGTTTGACCAGTTGAAGTCGCCGCTGTCCACGACCAGCCCGCCCAGGCTGGTGCCATGCCCGCCGAGAAACTTGGTTGCCGAGTACACCACGATATCGGCGCCCCAATCCAATGGCTTGCACAGGTAAGGCGTGGCAAAGGTGTTGTCGACCATCAACGGGCATTCATGCTGGTGGGCTATTTCTGCAACGGTCTCGATGTCCAGCACATTGCCGCCCGGGTTACCAATGGTTTCGGCAAACAGAACCTTGGTGTTGTCCTTCAGCGCGCTGCGCCAGGCACCCGGGTCATCAGGGTCCACGAAATCCAGTTCGACTGACATTTTGCCGAGCACATGCTTGAACTGGGTCACGCTGCCACCGTACAAGGCCGAAGAAACCACCACGTGGTCACCGGGGCGCAGCAAGGTAAACAAGGCCGCATTCTGTGCCGCCAGGCCACTGGCGAAGGCCACCGCGCCGACACCGCCATCAAGGCTCGCAACCCGCTCTTCCAGCGCAGCCACGGTCGGATTCATGATCCGCGAATAGGTGTTTCCGTATTCCTGCAGGTTGAAATAGGCGGCAGCCGCTTCGGAATCTTCAAAGACGTAGGAAGTGGTCTGGTAAATCGGCAAGGCACGGGCGCCGGTATCCGGATCCGGCCTGCAGCCGGCGTGGACGGTCCTGGTCGCAAAGCCAAATTCGCGGTCTGACATGTTCGGTTTCCTGAACTCGGGAAGACCGTCTATGTTAACCCTGAATTCACCTCATTTCTCAGAACACCATGGTCACTTCGTTTGAGCAGTTGTTCGTGCCTGACTCACAAACCTGGTACACGTAGGTTTGCGAACCGCTGTTGCCGGTTTTATCGGTATAGCGGCCGTTGTTGGAGGTCGTGGCGATGATGACACTGTCGCGAACAACATCCATCGACGAACCGTTGGCCCCCGACCAGTCCAGCTTGACCTCGTGCTGGCCGCGCTTGACACGGCCTGTCGCGGACAGGTTGATGGCCGATGGCGGCGGCGCGTCAGTGGTGCCCGTTGCGATGTTGGACCAGGCCGAAGCACCACCGGCGTTCACTGCCCTCAAGCGGTAATCAAAGGCGGTCGAAGCGGGTAATCCACCATCGACAAAGCTCTCGGCGCCACCCGAGGGTGTCGCCACCTGGGCCCATGAGCCGCTGCCGGCCGGGGCCCGCTCAAGCTCAAACCCGGTCTCGTCCGAGCTCGGGTGCATCCAGGACAAGGAGATTGAATCGTCGGTCGTGCCGCTGACACCCAGCCCCGTCGGCGCTGCCGGAGGTGTGGGTGGCGGACCGTTTTCACTGCGAATGAACAATTGATCCACGAACACCGTGTTCAGCTCGCGGTTGCCCTGCCCACGGTCCGTGTCGCGCACGCGAATATAGATCGTTCCGCTGGCGGGCACTGAAGCTGATTGCACGTTGGCCGGGTCGGTGCTGCTGACGGTTAGCAGGTCGCTAAACGAGGCATTGTCCGATGACCAGGCAAACACGAATTCATCACCGTCAGTGGATCCTGACGACCAGGCATTGGTGTACAGCGTAATCATCGTGCCCGGGGCAACGTTGAATTGCCAGGTGTGCTCCAGCAGGCTGCGTCGCTTGGAAGGCTTTCCTCCACTCTCCTGCTCGGTAATGGACTGCGCGCTGCCGTCATCGGCATGGGTATCGGAAAAAGTGCCGCTGACCGAACCATTGTTGGCAAATTCAGCCTCGGCCAACTGGTCGACGAACGCCGGCGGAGCGCTGACGCTCACCAGCGTGCTCGTGTTGCCGTTTGCGCCACCATCATCGGTAACCGTCAGCGACACGGTGTAGTCGCCTTCAGCTGCATAGCTGTGCGACGGATTCTGTGACGATGAACCGCTGCCGTCTCCGAAGTCCCAGGACCAAGCAACGACGCTGCCGTCCGCATCGGTCGAAGTGTCGGTGAAGTTGCAATCGAGTTCGGTGCACGAATAGTTGAACGAGGCCACTGGATTCATGTTGACTGCAGGCACGCGGTAGGTAACCGACAGCTTCGGACGCGACATGACCGTAGCCGACTCGCTGGAATGCAGGTCAGCGCCGTCCGCGGTACTGGGGTTGGAGATTACCAGGCCATGGTTCGCGGACGGGTCATTGACCCAGGATTGCAGCTGCGCAAGGCCCTCGGGCGTGAATGACATCGTCAGGCCGCCGGTCGAGCCGGCTGCCAGCGTACACAGCACGTCGCTGCCACGATCTGCACCCGATTCCGCACCCGGCGCGCCCCACGGTACGCCGCTGGACGCCTGGTTCCAGGTCACTTCCGACTGGGCCCATGGGGCCAGCAGTGCGTAGCACTGGTAGGCGCCGGAACTGGGGTTGGTGACGACCAGGTCGACCTGCGCGTCCATGACAATCGCGTCGGCCGGAATCGAGCTGATGTCCCAGCCCAGCACGATATTCATATCGGTGGAGCTGCCCGAGGGCTCGTCTCCGTCTACCTGCAAGGTCGTTGCTGAGCCATAGTTGGTCGTGGCCGAGGCTTCGCGTATATAGGCATCGAAAGTACCGTCATAAGCAGGGTCGGGCTGCATGGCATCCTGGAAGGATTTGCTCATGATGTCGAAGAAGTCAAACTCGACCTGGCTGTTCGGTGCGATCGTATTCAGGGCCAAGTCCTGCACGTTGTTGACGACCAGGGTGTAATGGGCATCCGGTGTCATTGCAGTGGTGGTCAGGCGCACACTCCGTGAATCGCCAAGCAGTTCCGCCTGGCCGATGGAAAGCCCGGCAATCGAATAATTGGCGGCATTTCCCGCCTCCAGCGCGTCGAGGCTTTCATCGAAATCCACCTTTACGTGCGTCGCATCTTCGGCTGTCGCGCCTGTCAGCAATGGTGGTTCCATATCGGGCGTTTTGCGTACGGTAAATTCATCACGCACCGCTCCGGTCTCATCCAGGAACAGGGCATCCATGCGATTGCCGGACACGTCCAGCAACATCGATCCCAGCACGCTCATCGAAACGAACATTGCGGGGTGATCGAGCGAACCGCCGGATATTTTGCCCGAACTGCCCGCCACGGCGTACACCGCGCCCTCGCGGTAGGCTGCGATGACGTCCGGTTTTTCATAGGCGCCATCGCCGGCTTCGCTGCCATCGCCCGGATCGAGTACGTTGCTGACCGGATCCAGGGTCAGTGAGCCACCGTAGTGCCCGTCGATCAGGTAAGAACGCTCATAGGAATGGCTGTGGCCGGAAAGCACCAGGTCAACGCCCCATGCCTCGAGAATCGGCAAGGCATTTTGCCGCATGTCGATCAGGCGCCCCTCGGTATCGGAGTTGTGTGAGCCCTTGGTATACGGGGGGTGATGCCAGAATGCGATGACCCACGGCTGCGTATTCAGTGCGAGGTCGCTTTCCAGCCAGGTCAGCATCGCGCCATCCGTCGCCCGGGAACTCTCATAAGAGTCCAGGCAAATGAAGTGAATGTTGGCGTAGTCGAAAGAATAGTAGGCCTCTGTACCCGAGGCCAGCCCACCAAGTTCGGCTGCTGCGGGCAAGTTGAAAATATCGTAGTAAGGGCCGCTTTGGCTGGCCGAATCGGCCGAGTGCCCGTCATGATTACCCAGCGTGGATACCACTGGCACCTGCCGCAGAATTTCAGGGTAAGTGTCGAATACTGCCGCCTGGTACTCGACGTCGGTGCCATCGTTGTAGGCGTTGTCGCCCAGCATGACCACCAGGTCCGCCGGGTCGCCGGCTGTGAAGGCCTTGTATGCATCACGCACATCGCGCGCATCGACGTTGGCCGTGCCAGAATCACCGAGCACCCAGAATCGTACGTCGGCCGCTGCACCACGCGTTGGCGCAGTTGTAAAGTGGTGACTTGCATCGCCGGATATCGGCGCAACACTGTCACCAACGGAGTAAAAATAGGACTGCGCTGCACCCAGGCCGGTCAGCTGTACTTCATGCTCGGTCCGGCTTCCCCCGACGGTCACAAGCTGGTTGAGGTTGCCGGGCGAGGAGCCGTAGCGCACCACGGAATCGGTCGCGATGTCGGTGCGCCAGTGCACAGTGATTCCGTCGTCGGTTTGCATCTGCAGGTATGGGCCGCGAATCAGCAGCGCATCGGTCACGCTGACGGACTCACTGGTGTTGTCCGACGCACCGTCGTTATCTGTCACGGTCAGCGTGACGTTGTATGAGCCTGCGGTGGCAAATGCGTGGGTCGGTGTCGCCCCGCTGGCGTTGTTTCCATCGCCAAAATCCCAGTCGTAGCTGCTGATGCTGCCGTCAGGATCACTGCTCGTGCCGCCGTCAAAATCGCAACTGAAGCCGCTGCACGACCAGCTGAAAGCAGCACTCGGAGGCAGGTTACTGCCGCCACTACAGGCGCCCCATTCGGCGAATGCGGTGTCTCCTGAAGCAAATGTCGCCGTTGCCTGGACGCAGGCGGGACTGCCTTCCAGTGCGAGGAATTCAAGGTCTACCGTGTAGTCGTCTACGTCACTGGGCCAGTATTTCTGGGTCCGGATGTGCAGGCCGTTGAACAGGCCCTCCTGGAAATTGCCGAGATCCTGTTGGTCCATGTGTACGTGGGCATCATACGAGGCGGGATGATCGGCGTGATATGGACACTCATTGACGCCACCGGCGCCGTAACTTGACCAGGGAAAATTCGTCGAGTCCTTGTGCGTGTACTGGAAGTTCCAGTCGTCCATGTCGAAGAATGCCGGTGCGACGTTGTAGCCGCGCGCATCCGGCGTGTCGCCGGGCTGGGGAATGACTTGCAGCGAACCATCCAACAGGGCCAGGTCCACGCGCATCAGGTCAAACCGATTGGAGGTCACCGTCAGGTCAACAATGCCCGCCAGTGGGTCGGTGAAGTCCACGTTATTGAAAACGATGGTGCTGTTGTTAGGTGCCGCGTAGGGAACGACCTGCAAGGGGTGTATCGAATCACGCTGCCAGGATGAGAATGGATCGAAGGCAGGCGCATCGCGCATCTCGAAATGCAGGTGCTGAAATCCTGAGCCACTTGCCCCGGTATAGCCCAGCAACTGGCCTTTGACGACCGAGTCATTCTCGGCAACAACCCAGCTGCTGATATGCAGGTAAAGGCTGTTGTAACAACCGCCGACGGTGCACGAGTTTTCACCAGGCCTGAAGTGGCGCAAGCGTACCAGTGGGTCGGAAAAGCTGGGATGGATTCCCGCCGTTTCGACCGTGCCGTCTGCAATGGCGAAAAACGGCGTTCCTGTTGGCGTGGCGATATCCACACCCCGGTGGAAATCATAACGATTGCTTTCAGAGGCCAGTGGTCGCGGCCCAAAAGTTGCCGACAACGGTTCGTCGGAGTACGCCGGGTCGCCAAAGCGATCGGCGGGGCAGCCGTCGGTGTCCACCCAGCCCGCCGGTGGGCTTTCGGTGATCCGCCCACACAACGGCCAGTTGGGACTTGCATCGGTATCCGCGGCGCTTGCCTCGGGCGCCTGCATGACCAGTAAAAATAATGCTGCGAAAATGGGCTTCAAATGTCCGTATTCAAACACGCGTCTCTCCCAACGTGTGGCTTTCCTTAACCTGGTTCATTCATTATAGACACAAGTTGTCGTCATTTCGCCGTTCAGGCCGTGCCGAATTGCCCACCTAACATCCTGATTCATTTGGTTTGTCGTGCCTGGGTGGCCGTTGTGGGCGCAGTCGATATGAATGACAATGACCGGAAACAAACCAACTAGGGATTCCATTTGAACATTCGTAGCTTCGAGGGCAAGACCCCGGTTTTGGGTACGTCAGCCTATATCGACCCCAGCGCGATCATCATCGGCGACGTGGTCATCGGTGACGAGAGTTCGGTGTGGCCACTGGCCGTGGTCCGGGGCGACATCCACCGTATCAGGATCGGCTCGAGAAGCAGCGTACAGGACGGTTCGGTACTCCACGTCACGCATGCCGGACCCTATCACCCGGATGGTTTTCCACTGCTGATCGGCAACGAGGTGACCATCGGCCACCACGTCACGCTGCACGGTTGTACGCTGGGTGATCGCATCCTCGTTGGCATGTCTTGCGCCGTCATGGACGGCGCGGTAGTTGAAGACGAGGTCGTGATCGGCGCCGGCAGCCTGGTGACGCCCGGAAAGGTGCTGAAAAGCGGGTTTCTTTACGTTGGCCGGCCAGCGCGAAGAGTGCGCGCCTTAAGTGACCGGGAAAAGGCCTACTTCAAGTACACGGCCGATCAATACGTCAAGCTTGGAGCACGCTACCTGGCCTGAGCCGCCGCCTGCCTCGAAAGACTGTAATATCTCTGAATCTCTCAGGTATTCAATAACCTGCATCGAAATCAACCAGGAATTTTAAAGCCTGACCGTCGCGGAATCGATGCAGGTTTTCAAGGAAAATCGGTACGATCAGCGATGGGTGACTGACGGCTGAGATATGCGCCGTGATGGTCAGGTTCGGCGTCTCCCAGAGCGGGCTGTCCTGCGGTAACGGTTCGGTGTCGAATACATCCAGCGCTGCGCCGGCCAGCTTGTTGTTGGTCAGTGCTTCCACCAGGGCTGCTTCGTCCAGCACATTGCTGCGGCCGACATTGACCAGGTAACAATGTGCGGGAAGCCTGGCCAAAGATCTTGCATCCAGCAAGCGGCTTGTTTTCGGTGTGCCGGGCAACGTGGAAACCAGGTAATCAAGACCGCGCAGCCATGCTTCAAATTGCGTCACCGCGTGCACTGAATCAAACCCTTCCGCCGGCTTTCCAGAGCGGCTGAGGCCACTGACGGTCAGGCCGATTGACCTGGCAACCCGGGCAATATGGCGACCGATGCTGCCGGTGCCCATAATGCCCATGTGCTTACCACCCAGGGTGCCCGAAGGTTCCTGGAACCAGTCCCTGGCTTCCTGGTGCGCCCTGCGTTTGCTGAGCTTGAGTTCATGTGCCAGCAAGTGGCCCAACACGTACTCCGACATTTGCTGCCCGAACACATCCTTGACCACCGTCAAATGGTAATCGCGGCGATCAATCGCCAGCAGAGGCTCGACGCCTGCCCAGGATGATTGCACCCATTCCACGGCGGGCCATGCGGGCAAACACGCCGCAATCAGGTCCGGCCGGCCAAACAGGATTTTTTCACCATCGTATTGATCCAGAGCCTGGTCGGATGAAGTGCAGGCCCGGAATGGGACAGGAAAGCCCGATTGCCGTTCCAGTTCTGCCGCCAGTGCCGGCGCGTCTTTGCTAAGAATTAGAATTTCAGGCACGGCGTTTCCCTGGCTTCAGTCAGGGCTGGTCACGGATTGGGGGTCCAGTAAAGCACAATCCATAAATACGAAAAATAAAGTGCTGACCGGGCATGGGAATGTATTTCCTGCCACTTTCAATTCAGACTGAATCATGTTGCGGAACCACACTGGTCGCCAAATCCTGTCGCTAACGTAGCAAACGCAGACCAAAAGTAAAGCGCGACCGCACTGAACTGCATAGTGCCCAAAAATATGAAGCCCTGGCCGAGTCTCCAGGGCCAGGGCATGATGCCGAATGTCGGCGTGGCAAGTCCGGGGCAGAATCCGGTTCAGGCAAATTGACTCATGGTGTTTTTCTCGCCAGCCGCCTTGAGCGCTTGCGCTCCGGAGAAATACTCCTTGTGATCGTCGCCAAGGTTTGAACCGGACATATCCTGGTGCTTGACGCTGGCCAGGCCCTCGCGAATCTCGCGGCGCTGCACGCCAAGGACGTATGCGAGCATGCCCTGTTCACCAAAATAATCTTTGGCGAGGTCGTTCGTGGACAGGGCCGCGGTGTGATAGGTCGGCAGAGTAATCAGGTGATGGAAAATTCCCGCTTCCCTGGCAGCCCTGGCCTGGAACTCCCTGATCCTGGCGTCAGCGTCAGCAGCCAGTTTCGTATCGTCGTATTCGGGGCTCATCAATTGATCCCGCTGGTACTGCTGTATGTCCCTGCCGGTCTCTTTCCAATCGTCAAAGACCTGCTGCCTGAAATTAAGCGTCCAGTTGAAAGACGGGCTGTTGTTGTAAACCAGCTTGGCGTCGGGTATGACCTTACGGATGCGATCTACCATGCCGGCTATCTGGCCGATATGGGGTTTTTCTGTCTCGATCCACAACAGGTCTGCCCCGTGCTGCAAGGAGGTGATGCAATCCAGTACGACCCGGTCTTCACCGGTATCTTCACGGAATCGAAACAGGCCGTTGGCCAGGCGCTTGGGCCTGATCAAGCGGTCGCCCTGGCGAATCACGAGATCGCCCGGAACCACGTCATTGACAGAACCGACGGGGTCGCCGTCAATGAATGAGTTGTATTGGTCGGCAAGATCGCCCGCCACCCGCGAGACCGGAATTTTCTGGGTCAGCCCGGCACCCAGGGAGTCAGTGCGGGCCACGATGACGCCATCTTCCACCCCCAGTTCAAGGAAGGCGTAGCGCACCGCGTTGATCTTGGCCAGGAAGTCCTCGTGCGGCACACTGACCTTGCCATCCTGGTGGCCACATTGCTTGGCGTCCGACACCTGGTTTTCAATCTGGATGGCGCAGGCGCCGGCCTCGATCATTTTCTTCGCCAGCAGGTAGGTCGCTTCTTCGTTGCCAAACCCCGCGTCAATGTCGGCAATGATCGGTACGACGTGTGATTCAAAGTCATCAATCTTGTTCTGGACGTCTTTGAGCCGGACCTCGTCACCCGCATCGCGCGCAGCGTCCAGGTCCCTGAACAAATGAGTCAGTTCACGTGCATCAGCCTGTTTCAGGAAGGTGTAGAGTTCTTCAATCAATGCCGGAACCGATGTCTTTTCATGCATAGACTGGTCTGGCAATGGCCCGAACTCGGAGCGCATGGCAGCGACCATCCAGCCGGAAAGGTAGAGATAACGCCCACGGCAGCTTCCGAAATGTTGCTTAACCGAGATCATTTTTTGCTGGCCGATAAACCCGTGCCAGCAGCCCAGCGACTGCGTGTACTTCGATGGCTCCTGATCATAGGCCGCCATGTCCTCTCGCATGATGCGGGCCGTGTAACGCGCAATGTCGAGGCCGGTGGTAAAACGGTTCTGAATACGCATGCGCGCCACGTAGTCGGGGTTTACGGAGCGCCAGCGTGATCCCTGGCCTGTAACAAGCTTGGTGATTTTTTCAATTTCATTCATGTATTGCGACATTGGGCACCTCCGGATGGCAATCTTGGCCCGGCTAGGCCTCGACTTGATGATTGCTATCCTATCGCTATAAGCATTAAAATTTTACAAATAAAATTTTACAGTGTTAATTTCACAATAGAGTACCCTCATGGCTGCCAAAACGACCCATTCACTAAAACGCAAGGCACACTTTCTCGGCGTCAAGATCAGAAATCTGCGCAAACGCAACAACCTGACCATGGAAGACCTCTCGGTGCGATGTGTGCAGATCGACCCGGACGCGGCGCCCTCGGTGTCATACCTGTCCATGATTGAAAACGGCAAGCGTTTTCCCAGTGAAAAAATGCTGGCCTGCATTGCCAGGGTATTTCAGAAGGACCGCGAGTGGTTCCTCGACGAGACGCGTGAAGAAACCGCTGCACCTGCGCGTCACAAGCGCGGTGGCATCCGCGGCGTGCCGCTCGAGCCGGATTTCCTGTTCGAGAAAAAACATCTGCAGATTGCGATACCGGAAATGTTGTCCCAGACCGGCACCACCGGGCAACAATTCACCCACCTGTTGATCAGGGCGCACCAGGAGTATCACCAGAATCATTTTCCTGACCTGGAAAAAGCGGCTGACGACGTGGGTGGCAAGCAACTGCCGTTGTCGCTCGAGGCGGTGATGGATATTGCTGAGCGGCTGGGACTGGAACTGCGCTGGTTCAAGCGCAAACCCGACCGGACCGTGGATGACGCCGGCCTGAATTTCCGGACGCTGGTGCGGTCATTTTTTGAACCGCCGGGTATTGTTTACGTCAATGAAGTACTGAAGCAGCACCCGGCGAGGCTGAAGTTTGACCTGGCAACCTATATCGGCCACTGCGTATTGCACGGCAAGGACAGCCTCAAGACCATTAATGCTGCCGGCCGCGGCCCTGCTGAAGTGATTCGTGAAAACAGGGGTGACTTTGTCGAATCAATGTCGCTGGACTCCGAGGAAATCCTGCACGCGTGGCGGGCCTTCGAATGCAGCTTTTTCGCCGGAGCACTGCTGTGTCCCAGGGCGCCTTTGCGCCAATTCCTAAATCGCAAGGCTTATGCAATCAGCGCGGCGGAAACGCTGGGGGTGTCGCAGTCTGTATTGATGCGCCGCATGACCGCCGTTTCAGCCTATCCGCACTGGCACTACTTTGATGCCTTTCCGGGCGGCATCCTCAAGGCCGTGTACCGGGGCAACGGCATCCCCCTTCCCTTTGGCAACATGCGCCTGGTCCAGGACCCCTGTGATCACTGGGCAGTGTTTCGGATGCTTAACCCTGAACGGGGACAATCATCGGCACAGGTTTCGATCATGTATAACGGGGACGAACCCCGGGTCTACAGCTGCGAATCCACGCAGGTCAGGGACCTTGCAGGCAACAGCCACGTCCTATGTGCTGGAGTGGATCTGAATCCCGCCCTGGAAGCCCAGGGAAAGAATGCGCCCGACATTGCCCAGGCCTTGATGGATCACTGCCGCGCCAGGCGCGGATCAGCACTGATTCCAAAATCCATCAAAACTGACCTGCGCAGTGTTGCCAGGATTCTGAACATTGAGTGGGTTGAACGCGGGATTGAGCAGGAAGCCAAGATCATCTGCCCACGCAGCTCTGCCTGCCCGCGAAAACCGCAGTGCGCGAAGCGGGCGCGACCCGCTTCGGAAAAGTTTGACATGCGCAAGGTTCGTCGTCAGATCATGCAGGAATGCGAGGCATGATCACGTGCCTGCCAATTGTTCCTTTCTCTTTTTTCGGTATTCATGCAACAGGGGTTCCGTGTAGCCATTTGGCTGCTGGCCTCCCAGGATTGCAAGATCACAGGCCGCCCTGAACGTGACACTGTTGTCAAAATCAGGCGCCATATCCTGGTAAGCCGGGTCAGCGGCGTTTTGTGCATCAACAACTGCAGCCATGCGCCTGAAGGTGTCCATGACCTGTTGTTTGGAGCACACGCCATGATGCAACCAATTGGCAATGTGCTGGCTGGAAATTCGCAGCGTAGCGCGGTCCTCCATCAGGCCGACATCATGGATATCGGGCACTTTTGAACAACCCACACCCTGGTCTATCCAGCGCACCACGTAACCGAGGATGCCCTGGGCGTTATTGTCCAGTTCACCCTGAATTTGCCCTGGTGACAATGACCATGCATCACCAAAAGGCGGACAGAGGATGTCGTCGAGACCGGCCTCGGCACGACCGGATAATTGCTTTTGGACGTCAAACACATTGACCCTGTGATAGTGCATGGCATGCAGCGTTGCGGCCGTGGGTGAGGGCACCCAGGCACAATTGGCGCCAGCTTCCAGGTGCGCTTGCTTGCTGTCCATCATCTGCCGCATCTCATCGGGCTTGGGCCACATGCCCTTGCCGATCTGTGCCCGGCCGGGCAGGCCGCAACGAATGCCGATATCCACGTTGCGATCCTCGTAGGCATTGATCCAGGGCTGCTCCTTGATCTGCTCCTTGGGCAGCATGGCGCCGGCCAGCATGCTGGTGTGTATTTCATCGCCGGTGCGGTCCAGGAAGCCGGTGTTAATGAATACCAGGCGCTTGCTGACAGCGGCAATGCACTGTTCCAGGTTGACCGTGGTTCGCCGCTCCTCGTCCATGACACCGATCTTGATGGTGTTCCGGTCGAGTCCGAAAAGGTCCTCGACCTCGCTGAACAAGTGGTCTGCGAACTTAACTTCCCTGGATCCGTGCATCTTGGGCTTGACGATGTAGATGCTGCCCGGGCGGCTATTGGAAAGCGCGCTGTTGCCCTTCAGGTCATGCAACGCACAAGCGGTCGTGATGACCGCATCCAGCATGCCCTCGAATACCTCTTTACCATTCTTATCAAGGACCGCGTCCGTGGTCATCAAGTGCCCGACGTTGCGGACCAGCATCAGGCTTCGGCCGGGCAAATTCAGCGGTTTTCCGTTGACTCCGGTGTATTTCCGGTCGTGATTTAGCACACGTGTTTGCTCTTTGCCGCTCTTGGTGAACGTCGCAGAAAGCGTGCCGCGCATCAGGCCCAGCCAGTTGCGATACACAGCGACCTTGTCCTCTGCATCAACCGCGGCGACCGAGTCTTCGCAATCCTGGATCGTGGTTATGGCCGACTCGAGGATCACATCGGCAACGTTTGCGGGTGCATCCTTGCCCACAGGGTGGTCCGAATCAATGACGAGTTCGGCATGTAAGCCATTGTTTTCTAATAATATTGATAATCTTTCACCATCACTGTTGAAAGCGATGAATTGCCCGGGATCGGCAAGGCCAGTTTCACTACCGTTACCGAGCATCACCTTGAGCGCTGTTGAATTGGATTCGCCGGACAGCACGTACTCGGTGACATCATGGTGCCGTCCGTTACACAACGGGAATGCGTCATCCAGGAATTGTGATGCGGTCTCGATCACCGCCGCTCCGCGCGCGGGGTTGTAGGACCGGCCCACTTCTTTGCCATCATCATCGGGAATGACATTCGTACCATAGAGCGCATCGTATAAACTGCCCCAGCGGGCATTGGCGGCATTGAGGGCAAACCGTGCATTGCTGACCGGAACGACCAGCTGCGGCCCGGCCACGCCGGCGATCTCCGGGTCGACGTTTTCAGTTTCGATCCGGAAAGGCTCGGCGGCGGGTTCCAGGTATCCGATGTCTTCCAGGAATTCCCGGTAACCGTCCGCATCCCAGTCCATGCCCTTGCGTTCGTCATGGTATTGGTCAATCAGCGACTGCAGTTTGTCGCGAAATGCCAATAGTGCGCGATTTTCCGGAGTCAGCTTATTAACGATATGTTCGAAACCTTGCCAGAACGCCGCAGCGTCGATATCCAGGCCGGGTAACAGCTCAGTTTCTACGAAGCGACGAAAATTGTCTCTAATCTTTAATGCCATTGCTTTTGATCTTGTCATGTCATGAGCCATAAAAAAAGCCCCGGCTTCTTCTCAGAAACCGGGGCTTTGGTATTAATGCCTGGCAGTGACCTACTCTCGCACAGGAACTCCCGCACTACCATCGGCGATGCAACGTTTCACTGCTGAGTTCGAAATGGGATCAGGTGGTGCCATTGCTCTAATGCCGCCAGGCAAGCTTGTTGAAGAAGGGATTACTCCCCACTTCACGGGAACAAGTCCAAGGACTTATCCCCTACATTAGGTAGCTCTGTCAAAAGCTTGTGTCTTACGAAGTTGCTTTGGCAACGCCAGCACGTTTACTGTGCTGGCAAACTCATTTTTACGAGATCAAGGCCTGAAGTGAGCTAACAAGGGAGTGTGTCGAAACACACATGACCGAAGTTAGCGAACTTCAAACGCAGATATTCGTGAAAATGAGGAAGCCAGAGGTTTTGGTGTTATATGACCAAGTCTCTCGGGCAATTAGTACTGGTTAGCTTCACACATTACTGTGCTTCCACACCCAGCCTATCAACCTTGTAGTCTTCAAGGGCCCTTACAGCCTCGAGGGCTGAGAGATCTAATCTTGGGAGAGGCTTCCCGCTTAGATGCTTTCAGCGGTTATCCCTTCCGAACTTAGCTACCCGGCAATGCCACTGGCGTGACAACCGGAACACCAGAGGTTCGTCCACTCCGGTCCTCTCGTACTA
>JABDJL010000094.1 GCA_013002505.1 Lysobacterales bacterium
TCGGCATCGGTCATGATAATGATGCGGTGATAACGCAGCTTGTCCGGGTCGAATTCGTCCCTGCCAATACCGCAACCGAGCGCCGTGATCAGTGTACCGACCTCGGCAGATGCCAGCATCTTGTCAAAACGGGCTTTTTCAACATTCAGAATCTTGCCTTTCAACGGTAAAATGGCCTGGTACTTGCGGTTGCGGCCCTGTTTGGCTGAACCGCCGGCCGAATCACCCTCGACGATAAACAGCTCCGATAATGCCGGATCTTTTTCCTGGCAGTCCGCGAGCTTGCCCGGCAGGCCGGCCACGTCCAGCACACCCTTTCGCCGCGTCATCTCGCGCGCCTTGCGCGCCGCCTCCCTGGCCCGGGCGGCTTCGACGGCCTTGGCCGTGATGGTCTTGGCCTCGCCCGGGTTCTCCAATAAAAAATCCTTGAGGTTACTGGCGACCAACGACTCCACGGCGGGCTTGATTTCTGATGAAACCAACTTTTCCTTTGTTTGCGAGGAAAACTTGGGGTCCGGCGCCTTGACTGAAAGCACGGCAATCAGCCCCTCGCGGGCATCATCACCGGTCATGGATACCTTGCTTTTCTTGGCAATGCCGTGTTCTTCGATATATTGATTGATGGTGCGAGTCAGGGCCGCACGAAAACCGGCGAGGTGCGTACCCCCGTCTCGTTGCGGAATATTATTGGTAAAGCAAAATACCGCTTCCTGGTACGCGTCCGTCCATTGCAGCGCCACCTCAACACCAATGTCATTGGATTCGCCGATGAAATGCATCACCGTGGGGTGCAGGGAGTTCTTCTTGCGCCCCAGGTGCTCCACGAATGACCTGATTCCGCCTTCATATTCAAAGACATCGGCCTTCCCGGTTCTTTCGTCGGTGAGCTCAATGCGCACACCGGAATTCAGAAAACTGAGCTCTCTCAGGCGCTTTGCAAGCACGTCATAATGAAATTCGGTGTCGCTGAATATCTCGGGACTGGGTAAAAATCGTATCTCGGTGCCCGTTTCGCGGCTTTTTCCGGTGGCCTTCAACTCATCTTCTGGAACACCCAGGTGATAGGTTTGCCGCCAGACCTTGCCACCGCGGCGGATCTTCAGCTCCAGCGGGTCCGACAATGCATTGACCACGGAAACACCAACGCCGTGAAGCCCGCCCGACACCTTGTAGGAATTTTCGTCAAATTTACCGCCTGCATGCAGCACTGTCATGATTACCTCAGCGGCGGACTTGCCCTCTTCCTTGTGTATATCGACCGGAATACCTCGGCCGTTGTCCGTCACACTGACCGAGCCATCGACGTGAATGGTGACCGTGATGCGATCACAATGGCCGGCCAGGGCCTCGTCGACCGAGTTATCCACAACTTCGAACACCATGTGGTGCAGGCCCGTGCCGTCATCGGTGTCACCGATATACATGCCAGGCCGCTTGCGTACTGCATCCAGCCCCTTCAGCACCTTGATATTGGTCGAGTCGTATTGTTGCTTGCTCATGTTGTGAATAACCTGTTGAAAAGATGTCCTGGCGGCCTGGAAAATGTGTCGCCGTCGCCTTGGGTTTCAGGGGGGATTAACCAGCTCAAATTATACCATTTCCAGGGTCTGGGGTGTGCAAATCACCCAAGGTCAGGTGTTTGTTTTCCGGGCTATTTCACCCTGTTCCACGTGGAACACCGCGCCCTCCCTGGCAATGTGCTCTGCGAAAGGGTCCGGCGATGTGCCCGTCACCCACATCTGGCAGCCCAGCGCGGCACCAAACGACATCAGCCTGTTGAGGTGTTCGGTGTCAAACTCAGAGGCAATGTCATCCAGCAGCAGCAGCGGTTTATTGCCCTGCTCTCCCAATATGACCAACTGGGACAACAACAGGCTGGCGGCCAGGATCTTTTGCTCCCCTCGCGAAAGCTGATCGCGGGCGGCCTGGCCGTTTACCTTGAACGTGACATCAGCCCGGTGCGGGCCGGGCCCGGTCTGGCCACGCTCCATGTCCCGCTCTGTACTCTCCGCCAGGGACTCGGAGAGACTGTCCCCGCTCCAGCCCCCCGTGTAATCAAAAACCATTTCCGGCAGTTGAGTGCTCAACTGTCCCGATACGCCCGACAGGGTTTGCATTAACTGATCAAAATGCACCCTGCGGCCCTTGTCAATTTTCTCACCCAACTTCGTGAGCACAGGGTCCAGGCTCTGGATAACGCCCCGTTGTCGTCGCTTCAGCGCAGCGTTACGTTGTTTCAATGTCCGGTTGTAACGCCGCCAGCTGAGCAAGTGGTCCGGTTCCACGTGGAACACCCCCCAATCCAGGTACCGGCGCCGGGCCTCAGGCGGGCCGCTGATCAACAGGTGGCTGTTTGGCTCCATCACCACCATTGGCATGTGTACGGCCAGGTCACCCAGTTGCGCGACATCCTGCCCATTTAAACGCGCTGTCCAACTGCGCGAGTCACGCTCGATGCCCAGGGAACGTTTTACGCCCCTGTGGTCCTCGGTGGATGCGAACACGGTCACCTTTTCGCCGCCTGGTCCAATCAGGGAAGGCGCCTGGCCGCTTCTGAAAGAGCGGCCCTTGGCGAGGATAACCATGGCCTCGAGCACGCTGGTTTTGCCGGCGCCATTGCGCCCAATCAACAAGTTGAGCTTGGGGTGGGCCTCGATTTCAACGGCAAAGAGGTTTCTTATGTTGTTGATTTTTATTGTTTTAATGAACACGGGGGTGCTCCGGCAGATTCTCAGGCCGGAGCAGTGTCAGAGCACTGAATGCGTTGCCTGCTCAGAGCTTGAGCGGCATGACGACGTGCCGGTTGAGGTCCGAATCGGGCGCTGAAACCAGGCAGCTGCTATTGGCGTCCTTCAATTCCATGGAAACCTGCTCTGTCTCGATTGCAGTCAATGCATCGAGCAGGTAGGTCACATTGAAACCCACCGCCAGCTGATCAAAATTCATCTCCGCCTCGATCTGTTCGACAGCCTCTTCATGCTGGGGGTTGTGCGCAACGATTTTGAGTGATCCTGCAGCAGCCTCGAGCCGCACGCCGCGGTATTTTTCATTGGAAAGAATGGCCGCCCTCTGCAATGAACGGGTAAATGCGTCGCGATCAACCAGGATCTGCTTGTCTGCACCAACCGGGATCACGGCCTCGTAATCCGGGAAGCGCCCGTCGATCAGCTTGGACGTGAACACCATGCTGCCCTTGACCAGCCGCACATGGTTTCGTCCCAGCGCCAGGGTGACGGAACCGTCACCGTCGTCCAGCATGCGCGCCAACTCCAGCACGCCCTTGCGCGGAACGATAATCTGCCGGTCCTGGCTGATATTGACTTCCTTGGCCACGTCACAAACCGCCAGGCGATGGCCATCTGTGGCCACGGTCCGCAGCTGCTTGCCGCGAAAGTCCATTAGCAAGCCATTCAGGTAATAACGGACATCCTGGTTGGCCATGGCAAACGAGGTCTTGTCGAGCAGTGTCTTCAGCTCTGACTCATCGAGTGAAACATCCTCGAGACTCTCGACCTGGTCCGTGGCCGGGAACTCAGCGGCCGGTAGCGTGGCCAGCGTGTAACGGCTGCGGCCTGCCGACATCGTGGCTTTCTCATCACTGACAGAAAACGTGATTCCGGACCCATCCGGTAGTGCGCGTACGATGTCCACCAGCTTGCGGGCCGGCACCGTGATTTCGCCTTCCTGGTCCACATCAGCATCAACCGTACTGATCAGCTCTACCTCCATGTCTGTGCCGGTGACTGACAATTGACCGTCTCGGGCAACCAGCAGAAAATTGGCCAGAACAGGCAGAGTTTGTCTTCGCTCCACAACGCCAACTACCTGGCTGAGGGGCTGCAGAAAGACTTCCCGCTGAATGCTGAATTTCATATGCGAATCCTTTATTAATACTTATGTAATAAGATTAAATAATAGTAATAATAAGCCTTGTTGATAAACCAAATTTATTAATATTTTACTTATAAATCAATAAATTATAAGATTTAAACCCTGTTGGTGCGGCACCTTGCAGCCTGTGCATAAACTGTGCATTAAACCTCGCCGCATTTTCATCCTCAGCTTGTCCACAGCTTTCCCCGGGCTTGTTACCGGAGTTGTCCAGTCCAGGCCCACTCAGGTGGTTAACAGGCGCAAAAGCTTCGCCTTGTCCTCGCGAATACGTCCGTCCATTTCACACAACTCTTCAATTTTACGACATGCGTGCAACACAGTGGTATGGTCGCGCCCGCCAAACGCCTCCCCTATTTCTGGAAGGCTGTGCTCGGTCAACTCCTTGGACAGCGCCATCGCCATCTGGCGGGGGCGCGCGATCATGCGTGTGCGCTTGCGCGACAACAGTTCCGACACGCGGATCTTGAAGTACTCGCAAACCGTTTTCTGGATATTCTCGATGGTGATCAGGCGGTCGTGCACGGTCAGCAAGTCACGCAACACCTCGCGCGTAAAATTTTCGGTGATCGTCCTGCCGGTGAAGCCCGCGTGTGCGAACAGCGTGTTCAACGCGCCCTCGAGGTCTCGCACGTTTGAGCGCATGCGCTTGGCAATCAGGTATGCCACCGATTCGTCCAGCTGAACGTCACGCTCCTGTGCCTTGTTCAGCAGGATCGCCACGCGTGTTTCAAAGTCGGGCGGCTCGATCGCGACGGTCAGGCCCCAGCCAAAGCGCGACTTCAGGCGCGCCTCCAGCCCTTCGACTTCCTTGGGATAGCGGTCGCAGGTCAGGATGATCTGTTGTTTGCTTTCCAGCAAGGCATTGAAGGTATGGAAAAACTCTTCCTGGGTCCGTTCTTTTCCGGCAAAAAACTGGATATCGTCAATCAGCAATGCGTCTGCCGTGCGGTAATGGGTTTTGAAAGAATCGATTGACCCGCGCCTCAGCGACTGGATCATCTCCGAAACAAAGCGCTCCGAGTGCAGGTAAAGCACCTTGGCGGTCGGGTCAGACTCTCGAATCAACAGTCCGGCCGCGTGCAACAGGTGGGTCTTGCCCAGGCCTGTGCCGCCGTACAGCAGCAACGGGTTGTACGCACCACCCGGCTTTTGCGCCACTTGTTGCGTTGCTGCCAGGCCGAGTTCGTTCGATTTACCGCGCACGAAATTATCGAAGCGATAACGGGTGTCCAGCCCCGACTCGGCAACCGGCCTCAGGGCGCGTGCCGGTATCTCGATGGCGGCGCTTTTGCCGGCTTGCCCGACTTCAATCACTGCCGAATCGCGGGCTTCACCGAGGTGTTCGAATATGTCCCGGATGCGTTCAAGGTAGTTTTCCGAAATATGGTCGCGCACGTAAGCGTTAGGCGCCAGAAGCCGTGTCCGGGATTTTCCGGAAATTGCCTGCAGCGGACGAATCCACGTGTTGATATCCTCGGGCGGAAGTTCCCGCTCAAGGTGCTGTAAGCAACGTTGCCAAATATTCTGGGGCATGCCTTAGGGTGGCCTGTTCTTATCTGCCTGGAAGTGTCGCATCGCCGCTACAACGCATCGGCCGGGGTCAACGGGCTGCAACAGGCGGGGCGAACCCTTAGTCTACCGCCCTGTGGATAACTTTGTCACCTGCAAATTGACATGCCGCGACAAGTCGACCCAAAGCGCGTAAATTTCTTGAACAAAAGCCGTGATCACGTTACCATTCGCCTCTTGCGTTGACCGCCCCGGCAAGTCCCTGGCGGTTTATTTTTGATTAATGTGAAGAGGTCTCTGTAATGAAGCGTACTTATCAGCCCAGCCGATTGAAGCGCGCACGCCGGCATGGCTTCCGGGCACGCATGGCAACCCGCAGTGGCCGCGCTATCATCAATGCGCGCCGCAGCAAGGGCCGCAAGCGCCTTTCAGCCTGACCCGGCTGCCTTAAAGCCTGCAGCTCTCTGCAGCGCACGCCCGTACTACGCAATTCTCCTGGGCGTGAATGACATGAAGTTTCCCCGCAAGGTCCGGTTGACCCGGCAGACACAATTTCGTGACGTGTTTGCGAAGGCGAGCGTTTCGCGAGATCGCTGTTTCCGCGTTCTTGGCAGGTCAAACCAGCTCGACCACAGCCGGCTGGGCCTGGCGGTATCGAAGCGCAATTGCCGCCTCGCCAGTGACCGGAACCGGATTAAACGAGTCATCAGGGAAAGCTTTCGACACCACCAGGCAGTGCTGTCGGAAAAAGGCGGGCTGGACGTGGTGGTCTTGCCTGCGGCAGCATCTGCCACCATGTGCAATCGTGAGCTTGCAGCATCCTTGGCTGCACATTGGGAAAACCTGTCTGCGAAAAGCCGGCATCAACCAGAACACAAATCCAGGAAAGATCGCTAATGGCCAATTTACGTCCGGTGTTACTTGTCAGCCTGTTATTTCTCGGCTACCTGATCTGGGTTGAATGGCAGAAGGACTATGGGCCGGCCCCGGCCGCAACGCCGGCAGCCATGGATGACTCCGTAGCGCAGACGGACCTCGTGCCGCCACGACCAACGGAAGGGCCCGCTGACAGCGAACCCGCGACCGGCGACCTGCCCGAGGCGCGCGAAGACCTTGAACCGGTGACACAACCGGTGACCGAGACAACCAGCGAATCTAGGCCGCTGATTTCAGTCACTACCGATGTTCTGGAGTTGGACATCGACCCGGTCGGCGGCACCATGGTTGGCGCTCGCCTGCTCGATTACCCGGTAGAGCAGGACACGCCGGAACGCAAAGTCACACTGTTCAACCGGGAAGGTCAGCGACTTTACATTGCCCAGTCAGGGCTGCTGAGCCGCCAGGCCGCGCCCAATCACACCAGCGTCTACCGGGCCGAGCGCCTTGAGTGGAACCTCTCGAGCGGCCTGGACGAGCTGCGCGTGCCTATGACCTGGACCGACCAAAGCGGTATTTCAGTCACCAAGACATTCATCTTCAAACCCGGCAGCTACGAAATAGAAGTCCGCCACTCGCTCTCCAACGACAGTGGCCAGGCCTGGTCCGGCAGCCGATACGAACAATTGCAAAAAGCGCTGGAGCAGGACCGGGATGACGGCGGATTCAGTAACCCCGGCCGCTACAGCTTCAACGGTGTCGCTTTTTACAGTCCCGAGGAAAAGTTCGAGAAAGTCGACTTCGATGACATTGCCGATGATCCTTACCAAAGCGTCCACAGCAATGGCTGGCTGGCCATGGTCCAGCATTATTTCTTTGCTGCGTGGATTCCTCCGGCCGCCGAGAACACCGCCTATTCAACGCAGGAGTTCGCGCCAACGGGATGGCCACGCTACATCGCGCGCGGCGTGGCGCCGAGTATTTCGGTCGCGCCCGGCAGCACACACGAATTTTCCAGCCGCCTTTATGTCGGGCCGAAACTACAGGAACAGCTCGAAGAGGTAGCCCCGGGGCTGGAACATACCGTCAATTACGGCATCTTCACCGTTTTCTCCAAGCCCTTGTTCTGGCTGCTTTCGGCAATCCATAGCTTTGTCGGCAACTGGGGCTGGGCCATCATATTTCTGACCGTGTTGATCAAGCTGGCATTCTTCAAACTGACCGAGGCGCAGTACAAATCCATGGCGCGTATGCGCAAGCTGCAGCCCCGTGTCGAAGCGCTCAAGGAGCGTTACGGCGATGACCGCCAGCGCATGAGCCAGGCGATGATGGAAATGTACAAGAAGGAGAAGGTCAATCCGCTCGGGGGCTGCTTGCCAATCCTCGTGCAGATTCCGATTTTCATCGCGCTTTACTGGGTGCTGCTGGAGTCAGTTGAGTTGCGCCAGGCGCCGTTCATCGGCTACCTGACCAACCTGTCGGCGCGGGACCCGTATTTCATCCTGCCGGCGCTGAATGCCTTCTTCATGATCATGACGCAACGCCTGACACCGACCACGGGCATGGACCCGATGCAGGCCAAGATGATGAAGGCCATGCCGGTCGTGTTCTCGGTATTGTTCGCGTTCTTCCCGGCAGGCCTGGTTTTGTACTGGGCCACCAATGCCGGCCTGTCGCTGGCGCAGCAGTGGTACATCACCGGCAAGATCGCCAAGGCGGACTGAAGCAGGCGGCTGGTGCGGCGGCAATGATGGCATGACTCCAGCGATGGAAAACCGGACCGACACCACCGATACGATTTTTGCGATTGCCTCGCCACCCGGCGTGGGTGGCGTTGGCGTGATTCGAATATCTGGCCCACTTGCACCCCAAATCGCCCGTCAACTGACAGGCGATCTGCCAGAACCTCGCCACGCGGCCTTCAGCCGTTTCGTCGATGACAACGGCGACCCCATCGACACGGGCCTGGCCTTGTATTTTCCGGCGCCCCATTCGTTCACCGGAGAACACGTCGTCGAGGTCCAGGGACATGGCGGGCCGGTAGTCCAGCAACTGTTGTCCCGAAGGATCATGACACTGGGCGCACGCGCCGCACGGCCCGGTGAATTTTCCGAACGGGCATTCCTGAACGACAAGCTTGACCTGGCCCAGGCAGAGGCCATCGCAGATCTCGTCGAATCGGGCACAGAGGCCGCAGCACGGGCGGCGCAAAGGTCCCTGGACGGCGTTTTTTCGGGCAGGGTCAATGAGTTGCTCGATGAGCTGACATCGCTGAGGGTGTTTATAGAGGCGGCGCTCGATTTTCCTGACGAGGAGATTGACTTCATTGCCGAATCGGATGTGCGTGAGCGGGTAGCGACCGTCATCGCGACCTGCGATCAATTGCTGTCCGAAGCGCAGCAGGGCAGGTTACTCAGGGACGGCATCACGATCGCCATCGCCGGCGCGCCCAACGCCGGCAAATCGAGCCTGCTCAATGCACTTTCCGGTACAGACGCGGCCATCGTGACCGACATCCCGGGGACCACGCGCGACGTGTTACGCGAGTCCATTTCTGTGGACGGGCTGCCGGTACATATCGCCGATACGGCGGGCATACGGGAATCCGATGACCAGATCGAAGCCGAGGGCGTGAGGCGGGCCAGGGCGACACTCGAAGGGGCCGACATGGTCATCCTGGTGCGCGACCTTTCAGACCCGGGCAGCGAAGCCGAAGACATAGTCAGCGGGCTGGCCCGCCACGTGCCTGTCATCACGGCCTGGAACAAGGTGGACCTCGCCCCGCCCCGTGAAAAACCCGATGAAAACAGCGTGGTGATTTCTGCCCGGACCGGTGAAGGCATAGCCGCACTGAAGACGCTGGTCAGGGAGCGCGCCGGTTGTCAGCCACAGGCCGAAGGCAGCTTCTCCGCGCGCGCCAGGCACCTCGATGCCCTGCGCCGTACCCGCGAGGGCTTGCAAAGGTCCGCCGATCAGCTGGATGCAGGCAATACCCCTGAGCTGGTCGCAGAAGAACTGCGCCTGGCGCAAAGGGCGCTGGGTGAAATCACCGGCGTGTTCCTGCCGGACGACTTGCTCGGCGCCATTTTCGCCAGCTTCTGTATCGGCAAGTGAGGCACCGGATCACGGTTTGCGTGCTGGCCGGCCTGGTGCCTATCCTGGCCGTCAATGGCGCCTATTTGCTCAATATTTCGCAGGGCTTCGAACCCTGTTTTCCTTATTTCGAGGGCTGTGCCTCGGTCAGCCGCGCTGTGCGCAGCGGCCCCGGGCTTTGGGTGTTCAAGATCGCTGCTTTGCCGGCGATGATTTTAATGTGGCTGAGCTGGAATGGCGTAACAACCGTGCAGCACGGGCAAGCCGGGGCATCATTGAGCTTAATCAAACTGCTGGGCAAGACCGGCGCGCTGTTTTTCCTCGTCTATGCGCTTTGGCTGGG
>JABDJL010000106.1 GCA_013002505.1 Lysobacterales bacterium
GCACCAGGTACATGGACCATTCAGATGGCGCGATACCGACCTGTTCGAGGTGGGCCAGGAATTTGCGCAGACCTCGCGAATGATCGCGTTCCGGGTGCCGGATGGCATCGAGAATTTCCTTACCCGGAAAAGTCGAGCCAAAGCGATCGTCACGCCACACCACCTTGGCCGCCAGCAGGTCTTCACCGAGTGTGATGAAACGCGGCAATAACTGGTGCTCCGCGCTCCTGAAACCCAATTCGAGACCCTGCCTGAACAGCGAAAGGCCCTGTTCATTGTCACCGAGTATGAAATATGTCAGCGCCAGGTGCCGCCGGCAGTTCTCGTAGGCCGGGTCGAGTTCCAGGCAGCGCCGGTAATACGCGATGGATTCCTGGTGAAAACCCAGCATCGAAGTGGCAATGGCCCGCCACAGCACACTGGTGGCATCGTTCGGATCCAGTTCGATCGCCTTGTCGAGGTGGTCGAGGCCGCTGAGCATGTCGCCCTCGTTGACCGCGTACTGGCCGATGGCGGCCCAGGCCGTGGACAATTCCGGGTCGAGCTCCATGGCGCGCTCCGCCGCCGCTCGAGACAGGTCGATGTAGTCGCGCTCGTAATGGCCCCACGAACGCATCACCGAGTAGGTGGCCGCCAGGCCGGCCCAGGCTCGGGCATACCCGGGGTCCAGCTCAACCGCCCGCTCGAACAAGCCCACGGCGCGGGGCAGTTCGGCGCGCGCGATGAACAGGCCGCGCGCCTCGAGGAAGAGCTGGTAGGCATCAAGGTTTTCGGTCGCGGCATCGACCTTCACGGCCTGCTCCCCGGTTTCAATGCCCAGCTCGGACCGCAGCGCCAGCACAATGGCGTTGGCGATATCACCCTGGATGCCGAAAATATCTTCGAGCTCGCGGTCGTAGGTGTCCGACCACAGGTGCCGGTCGGTGGCGGCATCAATCAGCTGGGCAGTGATGCGCACCCGGTTGTCCGCCTTGCGCACGCTGCCTTCCAGGATATGGTTAACCTGCAGTTCTTCAGCAATTTCTGCGATATTCAGCGGCGTATTCTTGTACGAGAAAGACGAGGTGCGCGAGGCGACCGTCAGGCCGTCCACGCGCACCAGCAGGTTCAGCAGTTCTTCGGCAATGCCGTCGGAGAAATACTCCTGGTCCTTGTCAGGGCTCATATCGGCAAAGGGCAGGACCGCAATGGATGGGTCGAGATCAAGCTGGGCGGGTAATTGGTACTCGACATTGCCGCTGTCACTGGTGGCCTCGACCATTGCGGGGTCCTGTCGGGAAAACCGTGATTCCCAGGCGAAATAGCCCACCGCCAGAACCAGCACAATGATGATGGCGCGATCCAGTCGGCGGGCGGTCACCGGTGAACTCGTCGCCGTAGAATCAATCTCCGATTCGCGCTTGATCCCATCGGGGGTCAGCTCGTAGGCCCAGGCGAAGATCACGGCAAACACCAGGCCGAAGGCCATAAGCACGATAATGGTTTTCATGACCCACTCGGGCGTGCCGAAGCTCTCGAACAGCAACTGCAGCACCTGCGCCACCAGCCACGCGGTGATCAGGTAGGCAATGGCTACCCGGATGACGTTGCGCCGCTTGAGTTCTTCAAAAAAGCTCATATTCAGTCACACTCAATGCCGTCATCGCCAACTGCGCGGCAGGCGGGTGGGAAGCCATTCGCTCGCCAGTACGCGGTCAAACCGAGCTCACTGGCATAATCAGCGAAATATTCTGAGTGGCGGAAATCCGAGAGCTCATCCATCCACACCCAGCGTGGAAACCCGGGGTCTGGTTCGACTCGCGAATAGGCGCCCAAAATCGCGTACAACATGGAATACCACCTTGGTGCGTACCCGGTGCTTTCTACGAACGCATCCAGCCTGGCCAGGCCCCTGGAATGATCACGGGTGGGGAACTCAATCGCATCGAGTATCGCTTTGCCCGGCAAAAGTGAACCAATCTCTTCATCCGACCACAGCAATTGCGTTGCCAGGTCCCTTTTACCCATCCTGACCAGCGGTGCGATGAACCAGTTGTTGGCGCCCGAGAAACCGCGCTCCGCCCCTTCCTGGAAGTATTCAAAACCGGTTTCATAATTGCCCAGCAGAACATGCGAGTAAGCCAGGTGACGTCGGCAGTTTTCATACGCAGGGTCGAGTTCGAGGCATTTTTCAAGATCTGCGATAGATTGCTCTTGAAAGCCGAGCGTTGAAAAGTCGATCCCACGCCACAGGTAATGTGTCGGGTTTTCCGGATCCAGATCGATGGCTTTGCTCATGTTGATCAGTCCCGACAGCATGTCACCGGAGTCGGTGGCAACCTGGCCCATGACAGCCCATGGCGTGGACAGACCCGGATCAAGCTCCAGCGCTTTTTGTGCCGCCTGCAATGCCAGTTGGTTGTAGTCGCGGTCAATATGGCCCCACGACTCCATGACCGAATACACAGCAGCAAGGTCTTGCCACGCACGCGCGAACTCAGGGTCCAGTTCCACCGCGCGTTCAAACAGGCTGACGGCAGTTGGGAGTTCAGCGCGGGCGAGGAACAGGCCCCGGGCCTTCAGGTAGAGTTCATAGGCATCGAGGTTGTCAGTCACCACCTCGGCGGAAACGGTCCCCATTTCCTGCAAGACGCCCAGCTCGCTGCGCAGGGCATCGACGATCGCATTGGCGATGTCGTCCTGGATGCCGAAAATGTCGGTTAATTCGCGGTCATAGGTGTCGGACCAAAGGTGCCGGTCAGTAGCGGCATCAATCAACTGCGCGGTAATGCGCACGCGGTTACCAGCCTTGCGCACGCTGCCTTCGAGAATATGGTCCACCTTCAGTTCATCGGCGATTTCCGACAGGCTCAGCAGGTTGCCCTTGTACGTGAATGACGAGGTTCGCGAGGCGACTTTCAGGCCATCCACGCGCACCAGCAGGTTCAGCAGTTCCTCGGCGATGCCGTCGGAAAAATATTCCTGGTCTTTGTCCGGGCTGAGATCTGCAAAGGGCAGGACGGCGATGGAAGGCTCGCTGGCAACCTCGGGAGTGCCTTGTTGTTGCGCTGTTTGAGCCGTCTCGAGTACCTGGCTTTCAGACTTGATCGTTTGACGCTCGTAAACAAAATACGCCACCGCCAGCACCAGGAAGCCGATGATGATGCGGTCCAGCTTGCGGCCGGTTTCACCGACCACGGACCTTGAACGGTCCACCTCGGATTCTTTCTTGATCCCTTCCGGCGTCAGCTCGTAGGCCCAGGCGATGACCACCGCGGCAATAAATCCGAGTCCGACGACCAGCATCAGCGCCTGGATGACCCAGGGTGGCGCATCGATGTTTTCCAGCACCAGGTCGGCCACCTGCAGCAACACCCACGAGGCGATGCCATAGGCAACCCCGACGCGAACGACGTTTCTTCTCTTTAGCTCTTCAAAAAAGCTCAAAACTCAATCTCCAAAAGAGTAACCAGCGCGGCCGCTGAACCAGGTAGCCCGATGCGGGGGCGTTCGGTATGTGTTACCTGGATCAGCAGCCACGCGGCTACCGGGCAGGCAGTGCCTGCATGAAACTTATGACTCATAACACTTCGCATTCAAAATCCCCGTCGCCAAGATCGCGGCACTGGGGTGGAAAGCCATGTTCACGCCAATACGGCATGGCGTAGCGGGTCACCAGTTCTTTGAATTCGGGGCTGTTCTTGAAGTAGGCAGCGTCTGGATGCCAGATACTTTTGAAGCCGCCGCTGAATATTTCTCCGTAACACCGGTCGACGCGCAGCGCGACGAATACGCCGGTCAAGTTGCAGAATGGATAGCCCTGGTTCTCGGCCCAACGATCCCACCGGGCGATACGCGCTTTGTGATTCTGTTCTGGATTATCGATCGCCTCGATCCAGTCCTGGATGGGCGCGTAATCGCCAAACACCGACGTGTTGCCGAGCAGATACGCGACCAGCCTGTCACCACGTCTGAGATAGTGCGAGACGAACATATCATCTACCGAATGAAAGTTCTCCTCGATGGTTTCTTCGAAGATGCGCCGTGCCTGTTCGGTCTTGCCCCAACTCAGGTATGCGACCGACATGTGCTGTTTGCAATTCAGGTAACCCGGATCAATGGCCAGGCAGGTTTCGAAATCCGCGATGGCGCGATCGAAATGCCCCAGTTCTGTAAAGTTTATGCCGCGCCACAGGTATGCGGTGGCATTCTTTGGATCATTGAGTATGGAGGTGTCCAGTAGCCCTACCGCGCTGAGGTGGTCCCACTCGTCCGTGGGGGTTTGGGACAGCACCGCGTAGGCCATGGATAATTCGGGATCCAGTTCGAGTGCTTTGTTGGCCGCAGCTTGCGCCAAGGCGTGATGGTCAATTCCGTCTCCTGCCAACCAGCTGGCGGACACACTCTCGGCCGCAGCCAGCGTCTCCCAGGCCTCGGCAAATTCGGGGTCGAGCTCTACGGCTCTTTCGAGCACCGTGGTACTGACATCCAGGTTTTGACGCGCAATAAACAGGCCGCGGCCTTTCAGGTATAGCTCGTAGGCG
>JABDJL010000131.1 GCA_013002505.1 Lysobacterales bacterium
TCTCGAGTTCCTTCATGGTCTTGCGCATGATGAGCGTTTCGCCATTGGCGTGAACACACATGTAATCGCCCGCGGCATCGATCCACTCGATGTCTTCCTGTTTGACCCACGTGGTCTTGCCGCCATCTCGGATGGCCAATTTGCGGGCTTCCTTGCGCTTGAGATTCTGAATGCCTTTCTGGCGTAGCTCGTTAATGCTGCGGAACGATTCACCGGTAATTTCGCCAACCAGCTTCAGCAACATGTTCTTCTGTGCCGAGTCGCGGCGCCGGTTCATGACGCGCCGCACTTTTGCCAGTGCCTCGTTAAGCCGGTCATCCTCGATTGGCTTTAACAGGTAATCGACCGCACTGACTTCGAAAGCCTTGATGGCGAATTCGTCGAAGGCGGTGACGAACAGGATGGCCGGCATCGGCTCACCCTGCAGTTCCATGATGACGTCGAAACCATCCATACCCGGCATCTGGATATCGAGAAACACGAGGTCGGGCGAAAGCTCGCGGATCATCTTTACCGCTTCGCGCCCATTGCGCGCTTCGCCGACGATGGTGATGTCGCCTATTGCATTGAGCCGATGCTTGAGCCCGCGCCGAGCGAGGGCTTCATCGTCTACGATCAGGGCTTCAATTCTTTTCTTACTGTTTGAACTCAAGAGGGATACACACTGTCGCTGACAGCCCACCAGGCCGCCGGGTTTCGAGATTCAGGTCGTAACGGTCACCGTAAAGGACTTCGAGTCTTTCGCGGGTATTTTTCAGTCCTACGCCTTCACTCAGCTCTGATTCACCACGCTCTTTCGTGGTCTTTCCCGGGCCGCTGTCCGCGACGCGGAGACACAGCTTACCATTTTCAATTTTCGCTGCAATGCTTATCGTGCCCCCGGTTTCTGACAGTGAAATGGCATGCGTGATGGCGTTTTCAATCAGTGGCTGAAGCAATAGTCCCGGCACCAGTGCGCGCCGGGTGGCCTTGTCGACATCGAATTCAACCTTGAGCCGCTCCTCGAACCTGGCCTGTTCGATCTCCAGGTAAAGACGGATGGTTTCGAGTTCCTTTTCCAGCGCCATTTTTCGTTTCGGATCGCTGTCAAACGACGTGCGCAGGAAGCGGCTCAGGCGCGTCACGAGGCGGTTGGCGTCCTTGTTGTGGCGCTCCAGCACGAGGGTGGAAATCGAATTCAGCGTGTTGAACAGGAAGTGCGGGTTGAGCTGGTAGCGTAATACCTTCAGTTGTGCCTCGTTGGCGGCGCTGGCAGCTTTGAGCAGCGTTTCATTCTGGCGCTGCACGGTCTGGTAGAACTTGATGCCGAAATAGAGGCCGCTCCAGGTGCCGATGATGTAGACGCTGGTAAAGGTGTCGCGCAGGTTGAAGTAATCCATGAACGACAGGCTGTCGAGAAACTCGGGCTCGTAGAACAGCATGAAGCTCAGCGTCCTGAAGCCGGTGAACAGGGCGGCCGAAAGGGTGGTCGCCGCGCCGGCGATCACCAGCAATAACAGTGGATTGAGTTCACGAACCGCACGGTACAGCAAGCGCAAACCCCAGCCGATGGTCATGCCGCCGGCAGCGTAGATCAGGCTCGGCACCAGGTAATTGGGCGGCTGGTTATTGGCCTCGATGCCGATCAGGTAATTGAGCACGGCATAGGCCACCCAGCCGCCGGTGTTGAGTGTCCAGAACAGTATGGATTGGTTGTGAGCGAAGCGGTGAAGCAAGGATTGTTATCCAAAAGAACCAGCTTAAACAAATTCCCTGGCGCTGCGCCCCGTCGTATCGCGACTCGATGTTGATTGGTCGAATTGATGCCGGGTGTGAGGCTGGCGAAGGGCAATGGCCTCGGCAATGTGCGCCTGGCTGATGGCGTCGGCTGCATCGAGATCAGCGATGGTGCGCGCCACCCTGAGCACGCGGTGACAGGCCCGGGGTGACAGCCTGAGGTTCACTGCCGCGTCCTCCAGCAGGGCGTTGGCAGGGTCGTCCAGTGCGCAGAAACGCTGGATGTCTGCAGCTGTCAGGTCTGCGTTGAGACAATCGCTTCGCCGGTACTGAATGGTGCGCGCCTCGATGACCCTGGCGCGGATGGCGTCAGACGATTCGCCCCGGCCGTTTTGTAATTGACGGATGGAAAGTTGCGGGCGCATGACGGCGACGCGGATATCGATGCGATCCAGCAGCGGACCGGAGATGCGTGCCAGGTAACGTTGGATCTGCTCGGCGCTGCAATGGCACTGGCCGCCGATTTCGCCTGCATAGCCACAGGGGCAGGGGTTCATGGCCGCGACAAGCTGAAAGCGGGCCGGAAACTCAGCCTGGCGCGCGGCACGTGATATCAGGATGCGCCCCGATTCCATCGGCTCACGCAGGACTTCCAGCGCGCGGCGGTTAAACTCGGGAAGTTCGTCAAGGAACAATACACCGTTATGCGCCAGTGAGATTTCGCCGGGCCTGGGAATTGAGCCGCCGCCGACCAGCGCCACGCCGCTGCAGCTGTGATGAGGGGCGCGGAATGGCCGCTGTTTCCAGTTTCGGGCATGAAAGCCTGCCTGGCTGATGGAGGTGACAGCAGCGGTTTGCAGCGCTTCGTCATCACCCAGTTCGGGCAATATCCCGATGATCCGGTTGGCGAGCATCGACTTTCCGGTGCCAGGCGGACCACTGAGCAGGATGTTATGCGAACCGGCGGCTGCAATTTCCAGCGCGCGCCTGGCAAAATCCTGGCCGACCACGTCGGCCATGTCCGGGCAGGCCGATGGGTTGCCGGATTGTGGCAGTGCAGGTTCCCGGAGGCCGCCTTTGCCGTGCAGCCATGCGCTGACCTGCAACAGGCTGTCCGCGCAAAGATGCGATGCCGAGCTGATCAATGCGGCTTCGTGCTGGTTGCCCAGCGGCAGGACCAGGATGCGTCCTGCCTGCGCCACGCGAATGGCCGCCGGCAGCAAACCGCGCACCGGTCTCAGGTTTCCGCCCAGCGACAGTTCACCGAGAAATTCCGCTTCTTCAAGCGGCTGGTCCGGAACCTGCCCGGATGCCGCCAGGATGCCCAGTGCGATCGGCAGGTCCAGCCCACCGCCTTCCTTGGGCAGTTCCGCCGGCGCCAGCGAGACAGTTATTTTCCGTTGTGGAAATTCAAAGCCGGAGTTCAGCAAGGCCGCCCGCACCCGGTCGCGCGATTCCTTGACCGCGGTTTCCGGCAACCCAACCATCGACAGGCCCGGAAGCCCGCCACTGAGATGCACTTCAACGGAAATTTCGGGCGCGCTCACGCCCACGCATGCCCTGCTGCGCACCCTTGCGAGGCTCACCCCGATAGACTCCGAACGGCTGGATCGTCATCAGTTTAGGTGGCCAGCCAGCCACGGGCGTCAGACAGGAAGCCAGAATTTGGGTAAGAAAGCGCAGCTATTGCGTGTCGGTTTTTTCCAGTTCGTCAAGTTGGCGCTCGAGCGCGTCCAGCTTGATGCGGGTGCGTTCGAGCACCGCTTTTTGGACGTCAAATTCCTCCCGGCTCACCAGTTCCATTTTCTCGAAGGCCGATTTCAGGACGCTGCGGAAGCGGGACTCCATGTCGTCTTTCAACTGCCCGGCGCCGTCCGGCAGAGAATCGCTCAATTTCCGAACCAGCTCGTCAATTTTTCCAAGGTCAACCATGATGTTTTCCAATTATTGCGTGGCCACCCTTGCGGGTGCGGGAGGCTGCCTTTAAAGTCGTGATCAGGACGCCCCGGAGCTTTTACTGTGAAAATGATAACCGCGATCATCAAGCCATTTAAACTGGACGATGTGCGCGATGCACTCGGAGAGGCCGGTGTGCAGGGCATGACCGTCACCGAGGTGAAGGGCTTTGGCCGCCAGAAAGGGCATACCGAACTTTATCGTGGCGCCGAATACGTGGTGGATTTCCTGCCCAAACTGAAACTGGAGATTGCCGTTCCTGACGAACGCGTTGAAGCTGTCATAGAGGCGATTGCCGAATCTGCCGTATCGGGCCGCATTGGTGACGGCAAGATATTTGTCCAGGACTTGATCCAGGCGGTCCGTATCCGCACCGGCGAGCAAGGTGAGCAGGCACTCTGAGGCTCACAGACCAGCGAGTATGAATCAGCAAATCAAGGCAGGCGTCATCGGGCTGGGCGCGATGGGCGCGCCGATGGCGCTCAACCTGGCCCGCAAAAAACTGCTGCAAAGCGTGTGGAACCGAAGCCCGGGGCCAGCCCGGTCCGTGGCTGCCGAAACCGGTGTCAGCGTGGCCAGTTCACCGGCGCACCTGGCCCGTCAATGCCCGGTGGTTCTGACCTGCGTTTCTGCCGACAGCGACCTGCTTGAAGTCATCGAACAACTGCTGCCCGGCTTGCAAGCCGGCAGCGTGGTGCTGGACACCTCAACGGTGAGCCCGGCAACAGCGCAACGCGCAAACGATTCCATTCAGCGCGCCGGTGGCAGCTTTGTGGACGCGCCGGTGTCTGGTGGTGTGGAAGGTGCGATCCATGGCCGCCTGTCGGTCATGGCAGGTGGCGATCCCGCCGATATTGAGCGAATCAGACCAGTTCTGGAGGCCATATCGGCTTCCGTGACGCACATGGGTCCGGTCGGTTCCGGCCAGGCCACCAAGGCCGTCAACCAGGTCATTGTCGGCGGAATCGCCGAGGCCGTTTGCGAAGCGCTGGCCCTGGGAGAGAAACTAAATTTGCCTTCGGAGCGTCTATTACAGGTGCTGGGGGCTGGAGCGGCCGGAAGCTGGTTCCTGGAGCATCGGGGTCAATCCATGCTCGAGGACCGGTTTGAAAAAGGCTTCAAGCTATCATTGCTGCTCAAGGATCTGAGAATTATTAAATCTTTGGCACGGGAATTGGATATATCAATGAGGGTAGTCGAACAGGCCATTGACGACTACCAGGAACTGGTCGATGCCGGGTACGGAGACAACGACATTTCCGGCCTGATCAGCTTAAAACGCAAACCGGCGACAGAAGCCGGCTGATATACAAACTGCAGGAATACGATGTCTGGAGGCCAAACGTTCTTGTCTGCCGTTGTGACCGAGTTGTCACGGCGCAAGGTGCTGCGTACGCTCGGCGCGTACGCGGTTGCGGCATTTGCGATCCTGCAATTGATGGACGCTGCCGTTGAGCCGCTGAGGGTGCCGGACTGGGTACCGACGATGGTAGTGATCGGCGTTATCCTCGGTTTCCCAATGGTGCTGATACTGGCATGGACTTTCGATATCACCAGTGGCGGTATCAAGCGCACCGAAAGCGCCGGCCTGCTGAGCCGTGGGCAGAATTTTGCCATGTTCAGCATCATGGCGGTTTCCACCGCGGCGCTCGGCCTGGGGCTGTACAACTATTACGCCGGTGTCTTTGATGAAAATTCCGCGACCATGGCCCAGCCCCTGATCGACCAAAGGGCGTTTGCGGCACCTGAGAATTCGATTGCCGTACTGCCCTTTACCGACATGTCCGAGCAGGGCGATAAGGGCCATTTTTCAGATGGCATTGCCGAGGAAATACTGAATTTGCTGACGCAGGTCGAAGGTCTGCATGTCGCCGCGCGAACGTCTTCCTTCGCATTCCGCGATGGCGCCACCAATATCCAGCAAATTGGGCAGTTACTGAATGTCTCCACGGTCCTCGAGGGGAGCGTCAGGTTCGCCGGCAACCGTATTCGCCTGACCGCACAGCTGATCAATGTAGCGGACGGTTATCACATCTGGTCAGAAACCTTTGACCGCGAACTCAATGATGTTTTCGCCATCCAGGACGAGGTGGCCAGCTCGATCGCCGGGGCTCTGGTTGATTCCTTTGCCGGCCTGTCGGAGAAACCCGCCGCAAGCCAGACCCGCAACGTGGCCGCGTTCGAGGCGTTCAGAACGGGGAGGCTGCACTGGTGGCGCCGTTCTCCGCAGGAAATACAAAAAGCCATCGAACTATTTGCCAGGGCGCTGGAGCACGACGCATCGTTCGCCCCGGCCTATGCGGCAATCGCTGACTCCATGATCCTGTTGTCCCTGTACGGCAACATCACGCAGATTGAAGCTGTCGAGCGCGCCCAGCCGATGATCGAGAAGGCCCTGGCGCTTGATCCGGAGTCGGCGGAAGCATTTGCCGCACTGGGCCTGGCGCGCTGGCAGATTGGCCAGAATGACGCGGCTGAATCATCCCTGCGCCAGGCCATCAGTCTTAACGGCGACTATATTCCCGCGCGCTTGTGGCTTGGCGGGCTCCTGGGTGACCTGGGTCGAATACCCGAGCAGGGCCTGGTGCTGCAGGAAGCGATGGCGCTTGACCCGCTGAACGAATTGCTGGCCATCAACTACGCCGGTAACCAGTTCGTGCAGGGCAATTACGAAGCGGCCCGCGACCTGCTGGGCGGCCTGATCCAGCTGCGGCCTGATTCACCGACGCTGTTGCGCACCATGGCCGGCTATGCGTCGGGGCACGGTGACCTCGTCGAGGCCTGGGAATTTGCGAAACGCTCTTACGAGCTGGAGCCCGACAGTCCGGTGGTCATTTCAACAATGGCCAAGGCGTGGATGGATCTCGAGGAATTTGATCGATCAGAGGAACTGTTGTTGCGCGGCCTGGAGCTGGCCAGCGACAACACTGACCTGCAGAACCAGTATTACTTCCTGATGCTGATCGCCGGCCGGCTTGAAGAAGCAGAACGAATGGTGAATGAGCAGTACGGCGATGATATCGAAGCGCTGCCGAGCCGCTTTCGCAAGTTCTATCATTTTCAGATGGGCATGATTAACGTGGTCAAGGGTGACGTGGCTGCTGCGCGCGAGGACATGGAACTGGCACTGGACCTCGAAGAAGTCAACGTGTTCGATGGCAACCAGATGTTCATGCTGACCATGGCATCGTTCCTGAACGACCAGATGGGTGACTCCGAACGGGCGCAGCGGCGGCTGCAGGAAGCAGAGCGCGCCATACGCCGGGCACGGCTGAACGGGGTGGACGACCCCGGAATTTACTACACCGAAACCAGCATCCTGGTCATGCGGGGTGAAAATCAAAGGGCGATCGACTCATTGCGCGAAGCCTATGACCGTGGTTGGCGGCAAGGCTGGGTACTGGAGCTGGATGCACGCCTGGACCCGATCAGGAATGATCCCGGATTCCTGGAGATTCAGCGCCAGGTGGAACAGGACATCAGCGAGGCCCGTGCCGAGGTGCTGGCCTCGCGCGTGGCACAGCTTTGAGTAATGAACCCGCACACTTGCCAGTCTGTTGACTGATGGCGACCATCAGGGAACAAATTCACCGCAATGCCGTGGCCCTGATCAGTTTGGTCATTGCCGTTGGTTCGCTCGCGTATAACACCTGGCGCAATGAAACGACCGAGGCGCAACGCAACACGCGCCACGCGTCATTTCGTGTGCTTGAAAGCCTGGGTGAACTGCAGCAGGTCGCTGATTATCATTACTATTTCGTTGAAAACGAAGGTTCCGATGACGGCGAGCAATGGCTGCGGGGCTGGGGCCAGGTGACACTGGTTCGCGACCTGACGATGGTGATGCCGGGTACCGCGCCCGAAGCAGGCCTGGCCATTTATCAGCTTTGGGAGTCCCGCTTCAGCCAGCTTGATGACCGCGACAGCCAGGGCCGCAGAACCCCGCAGGCCATGGAGGCCAAGGACGAAATCATCCAGGGTATAGAAGACACGCGCACGGCGGTGATCCGCGTGCTCAGAAGTCTCGAGTAGCTCCGTAGCGCGGAGTCAGTGAATGACGGGGTCAGAGTAAAGGGACTGAGTAAAATTTACTCTGACCCCATCAGGCCGCCACGTAACGGGCCGCATCGCCGATCCACCGCTGAATCAACTTGTCGACCTGTTCCGGGTGATGCCTGAGCAGGCTGTCGGCCACCGGGGGGATGGACCGCAACAGGTGGGCATCGCGGGCCAGGTCAGCGACGCGGAATTGCATCATGCCGGTCTGCCGGGTCCCTAGCACCTCTCCGGGGCCGCGTAGTTCGAGATCCTTTTCGGCGATTTTGAAGCCGTCGCTGGTACGCCTGAGAATGTCCAGCCGTTGGCGCGCCAGTTCGCCGAGCGGCGGGTTGTACAGCAACACGCAACTGGACCGCTTCGATCCACGCCCGACACGGCCGCGTAACTGGTGCAGTTGCGCCAGGCCCAGCCTTTCCGCGTTTTCGATGATCATCAGCGAGGCATTGGGCACGTCCACGCCCACCTCGATGACGGTGGTGGCCACCAGCAGTTGGATGCCGCCTCCCTGGAAGCGGGCCATGACATCCTGCTTCTGGGCCGCTTTCATGCGCCCGTGCACCAATGCCACCTCGATGTTGTTCAACTGAGAAGCCAGCTCGCTTGCGACGGCTTCGGCGGCCTGGGCCTGGATCGCATCGGACTCTTCAATCAGGGTGCAGACCCAATAACACTGGCTGCCCTCGCTGCACGCCGCAGCCACCCTTCGGACCACCTCTGAACGACGCTCATTGGACACCGCCACGGTCTTGACCGGCTTTCGTCCGCTTGGCAACTCGTCGATAACCGAGACCTCGAGCCCGGCATAGGCGGTCATGGCCAGGGTTCGCGGTATCGGAGTGGCCGTCATAATCAGTTGGTGTGCCTGCATTTGCCGGTCGCGGCTCTTGTCAACCAGCGCCAGGCGCTGGTGCACGCCGAAGCGGTGCTGCTCATCGACAATCACCAGCCCCAGTTTGCTGAAAGACACCCCTTCCTGCATCAGCGCGTGGGTGCCGATGACGATCCCGGCGCCGGAATTGATGGCCTCCAGGGCCGCCGCGCGGGTTTTCCCGGTGACTTTGCTGCTGAGCCACACGGGCTCGATGCCGAGCGGTTCGAACCATTGCGTGAAGACGCGCAAATGCTGTTCCGCGAGCAGCTCGGTCGGTGCAACAATGGCAACCTGGTGGCCATTGGCGCAGACCTTCAGGGCTGCCAGGGCGGCAACGACGGTTTTGCCTGAACCGACATCGCCATGCAACAGGCGTTGCATGGGGTGCGACTGAACAAGGTCATGGGCGATCTCGGCAATGACACGTTTTTGTGCGCCGGTCAGTTCAAACCCCAGCTGCTTGAGAAACCCAGCTTCGTGGGCGGCCTGTTTCGACATGGGATGCGCATCGAGCGCACGCTGGGCTCGGTGCAGGCGCTGCATGCTGACGTTGTGCGCCAGCAGTTCTTCCATGGCCAGGCGGTGCTGGGCCGGGTGGTTGCGATTGATCAACGCTTCGGTATCGGCACTGGGCGGGGGCCGGTGAATGTAATCAATAGCTTCGCCCAATGAAGGTAAACGCATATTCTTGGTCATGGCCCCGGGAAGCAGCTCCTCCAGTTCCAGGCTGCCATCCTTCATCTGTTGCAGCGCCTGGTCGGTGAGGTTGATCCAGGTGTTCTGACCAAGGCCTTCTGTAGTGGGGTAAACCGGTGTCAGGCGGTCGGCCACGGGAAGATCCCGGCCCGGTTTCAAGCGCTGGTAACTCGGGTGAACCGACTCAAGGCCCTGGTATCCGGCTCTTACGTCTCCGAAACAGCGAATCCGTACGCCTCGCGACAATTGTTGCTTCTGGTGCGCCCTGAAATGAAAAAACCGCAGCGTGATGCGGCCGGTGCCATCAGACACCACCACGACCAGCGAGGCGCGCCTGCCCCGGACGATGGCCGAGTGCTCAATCTCGCCCTCGAACAGGGCGCGCGAGCCGGGCTGCAAAACGCCGATGGGTGTCAGCCGGGTGCGGTCTTCGTAGCGCAACGGCAAATGAAACAGCAGGTCCCGGGGGGCATGGATGCCCAGGTTTTTGAGTCTCGATTCCAGTTGCGGGCCGACGCCACGCAGCCTGGTCAGTGCGTCTGGGGGTCCGGCATTCTCAGGCTGCTTGTTCACGCGCGATGATCAGCAGCCCATTACAGCTTCCATTTCAACGGCCGCACCCCTTGGAAGCGCGGCAACACCCAATGCCGCGCGAGCCGGGTAAGGCGCCCGGAAAAACTCGCCCATCACTTCGTTGACGGTCGGGAATTCGTCCATGTCAGTGAGAAAAACGGTCAGCTTGATGATGTCGGCGAGACTGCCGCCGGCCGCTTCACAAACCGCCTGCAGGTTTTCGAACACCTGCCGGACCTGTGCCTCGGTCGAAGCCGTTACCAGGTCCATGGTTACCGGGTCGAGCGGAATCTGGCCAGACAGGAACACCAGGTCGCCGTGCCTTACAGCCTGGGAGTAGGTACCAATGGCTGCCGGCGCATTTTCGCTGAAAATTATGGTTTTGCTCATGGTCTCTCCCCGCCTGGATTCAGGCATTCGTACGGCTGATTTTCAGAACATTCCGGTTGCGCTTCAGGCGCCTCATGACGCGTGCCATGTGGTCCCTGTCATTAACGCTGATCGTGAACAACAAGGTGGCCGTTTCGGGATTGGTCTCAGGTTGCTCGACTTTCTCGATGTTACTGCCGGCCTCGCCGATACTGGCGGAAATGCTGGCCAGAACGCCGGGCACGTTGAGCGTGATGATGCGAAGTTCAACCGGGAACATACTGTGCGTGATCGGGGCCCAGGCGACTTTCAGGCAACGGTCCGGATGCTTGCGGAATTCGCGTACATTCCGGCATTGAATCCGGTGAACGACGACGCCCTTGCCGGCCGAGACATAACCCATGATCGTGTCGCCCGGTACCGGGTGGCAGCAAGCTCCAAATGTTACTGCGCTGCCTTCTGACCCGGCAATAGACAGCGCCTCGGTGGCTTTGCTTTGTCCGGGCGCGGATGCCGCATCGGGTACCAGCTTGGCGGCGACAATATTGGCCAGCACGTTACCCAGCGCGAGGTCCCGGTACAGGTCCTCGATTTTCTTCAGCTGGTTGTCACCCAGGTAGGCATCGATGGAATCCTGCGATACCGCGTCCACGTTGCTGCCGCGGGCATTCAGTGCGCGTTCCAGCATCTGGTGTCCCAAGGCAACGGTATCCTCCTGTTGGAGACTCTTGATGTAGTGGCGTATCGCCGTGCGGGCCTTGGCCGTGCCGACGAACTCCAGCCATTCGGGTCGAGGAAAGACTTTTGGATCCGTAATTACCTCGACGGTCTGGCCATTATCCAGCCGCGTAGAGAGCGGCACCTCGACGTTGTCGACCAGGATCGACCTGGTGTGATTGCCAACGTCGGTATGAATCGCGTAGGCAAAATCCAGCGCGGTGGAATTGCGCCGCAGGTCAATGATCTTGCCCTTGGGTGTGAATACAAAAATCTCGTCGGGGAACAAATCAGATTTGGCGCCGTCGAGGAATTCCAGCGAGTCTCCTGTATGGCGCTGGACATCGACCAATTGCATCAGCCACTCGCGGGCCCGCACCTGGGCGCTGCCACCACTGGTCTCGCCGGTCTTGTACTGCCAGTGCGCCGCGGCGCCCTTTTCAGCCATCTCATCCATTTCTTCGGTGCGGATCTGGATTTCAACCGGCAAGCCATACGGGCTGTTCAAAACCGTGTGCAGTGACTGGTATCCATTGGCCTTGGGCAGTGCAATGTAATCTTTGAAGCGCCCGGGCTTGGGCTGGTAAAGGCCGTGAACGGCGCCCAACGCCATGTAGCAGTGGGGTTCGGAATGCGTCACGATTCGGAAAGCATAGACGTCTGTCACTTCCGAAAATGACAGGTCCTTGTTCAGCATCTTCTTGTAAATGCTGTAGGGCGTCTTTTCGCGGCCGTTGATGCGGCACGGCACGCCCGCTTCGTTCATTCTGCGCTTGAGCGTTTTGCGGATCGTTTCGATTACTTCCCGGCGGTGGCCGGTTACGGCGCTGATGTGCTCGGCGATCGTCCGGTGGCGCCACGGATACAGGTTTTCGAAACCGAGGTCCTCCAGTTCGGACTTGATCCGGTTCATGCCCAGGCGGTCGGCGATCGGCGCGTAGATGTCGAGGGTTTCACGTGCGATCCGGCGCCTTGAATCCGGGTGCATGGATCCCATCGTGCGCATGTTGTGCAGGCGGTCTGCCAGCTTGATGAAGATCACCCGCAGGTCACGTGACATGGCCAGCATCAGTTTGCGGAAGCTCTCGGCATCGGCTTCGACGCGTGTACGGAACTTCATCTTGTCCAGCTTGGTGACGCCGTCGACGAGTTCGGCAATTTCTTCGCCGAACTGATCGGCAATTTCTTCCTTGGTCAGCGGCGTGTCTTCAAGCGTATCGTGCAGGATTGCCGCCGTGACGCTGGTGTGGTCCATGCGCATGCCGGCCAGGATGCTGGCCACTTCGACAGGATGGAGAATGTAGGGCTCGCCGGTCTTGCGGGTTTGACCCTCGTGGGCCTGCGCTCCAAGATCGAATGCGCGAAGTATGACAGCGACCTTTTCCGGCTCGAGGTAGGTGTTGAGCAGATCTCTCAGCTTGAGGACCGGCTCCGGTAAGCTCGGACTGGTTAACACTATGCGAAAATGGGGTCCATGTTGGTGGATGTTCGCCTCATGTTAACAGGCCCCGCAGGTCGCTGGCACCGTCCGTATTTCAGGACTCCAGTTCTTCCTCCAGCGCGGTATCGAAAACTTCTGCTGCCTCCAGTTCTGCCTGCAGCACATCCACCCGTTCGCTGTCGATCAGGCCGTCGGCAATTTCCCGCAATGCGAGCACGGTGGGCTTGTCGTTTTCCTCTTCAACCATCGGCTCGGCGCCATGGCCGATCTGGCGTGCCCGCTTGGTCGCGGTCAGCACCAGTTCGAATCGGTTATTGATCTTGTCGAGGCAGTCTTCTACGGTAATTCTTGCCATGTTTCTGGGTCCATTTCAGTGTTCGGTCATTTCGCCGTGGCGAAACCACCCATTTTATCCATTTCCGAGCAACTCTGCCAACAAATCTGTGTAGTCGCATCGCCGGGGAGATTCGCCCCTGCGCGCTGAATCGACAATGCTTCGAATCTCTTCCAGCGCATCTTCAAACACCTGGTTGACGACCAGGTGGTCGAACTCGTCCCAGTGGGAAATTTCGGAACGTGCGTCCCTCATTCGCCTGGCGATGACGGTTTCACTGTCCTGCGCCCGGCGTGACAGCCTTTGACGCAGCACATCCAGCGATGGCGGCAGGATGAAGATCGAAATGCTGTCCGGGAATATCTCGCGGACCTGGGCCGCGCCCTGCCAGTCTATTTCCAGGATGACGTCCAGCCCCTGCTGCAACTGTTCGGCAAGCGCCTGCTTGTGGGTTCCGTAGAAGTTGCCAAACACCATGGCATGTTCAAGAAACTCGCCGCGCTCGACCATTTCCCGGAATGAATCGTGATCGATAAAGTGGTACTGCACGCCACTGGTTTCTCCGCGCCTGGGTTCGCGCGTGGTGTGTGAAACGGACAGCGCAAGTTTCGGATCGGTGGCCAGCAGGGCGTTAACGAGGCTGGTTTTGCCGCCACCGGATGGTGCGGCAATGATGAACAGCAAACCGGATTCTGGTTTTACTTCCGTAGACGCATTATTCAATGTTCTGAACCTGTTCCCTGATCTGTTCTATCAGCACTTTCAGTTCGACCGCGGCTTTCGAGGTGCGCTGGTCGACGGACTTGGAGCTCAGCGTATTGGATTCCCGGTTGAATTCCTGCATCAGGAAATCGAGTCTGCGCCCGACGGGCTCTTCGAGGTCCAGGGCGCGGCGTGTCTCCAGCACGTGGGCATCAATGCGGTCAAGTTCCTCGGCCACATCCGCTTTCTGGGCCAGGAATGCGAGTTCCTGTTCCAGCCTTCCGGGTTCCAGGGGTTGCTGAAGGTCATCAACGCGTTCCAGCATTTTGGCGCGCAGGGCGTCGCGAATTTCGGGCAACCACTGGCGCACGTCGCCAATCCAGGTAGTGATGCCGTCAAGCCGCTCAATAATGGCCTGGGCCATGACAGCACCCTCGCGCTCGCGCCCTGCCTGGAGCTGCTGCACCGCCTCGTCGAGCAGCGCCATCGCGGCCTGGTGCAGAGGTTCCGGGTCCGGGCTTTCCTCGATCACCACGCCGGGCCAGCGCAACAGCTTGTTAATGTTTGGGTCCTGCTTCAGACCTGCTCGTGCAGCGTAGTCCTGGTGCAGACCGAGTAGGGCATCGGCAAGCTCAACATTCAGCTTCACGGCGTCCGATGCGGCGTTCCCGGAGGGATGGAAGCGCAGCGTTGCATCGATTTTGCCGCGGCTCAGGTAGCCGGAGATCGTGTTGCGAATCCTGGGTTCGAGGACACGAAATTCCTCGGGCAGGCGGAAGTTGAAATCGAGGTAGCGGTGATTCACCGAGCGCATTTCCCACACCAGCCGGCCGAACGCGTATTGCCGCTCGATACTGGCAAAGCCTGTCATGCTTCGAATCATGCCTGTTTCCAAATGATCAGCGATGGCACAATGGTAAATGTTCGCCACTTCAATGAACATCACTGGCGGCAACGACGCGCACGCGAGACACACCACCAAGCAGACCAGGAGCAGCCATGAGACCCAGCGGCCGGCAAGCCAATGAACTTCGCCCGGTAACCATACAGCGCCACTACACGATGCATGCAGAGGGATCCGTGCTGATCTGCTGTGGTGAAACCCAGGTGCTATGCACCGCGTCTGTCGAGGACCGGGTACCGCCATTTCTACGCGGCAAAGGCCAGGGATGGGTAACCGCCGAGTACGGTATGTTGCCGCGTTCAACCGGTTCACGCATGCGCCGCGAAGCATCGGCCGGTAAGCAAGGCGGAAGAACGCTTGAAATCCAGCGGCTGATCGGTCGTTCCATGCGGGCTGTCGTGGACCGGGCGGCGCTGGGTGAGCGCACCATCACGCTGGATTGCGATGTTCTGCAAGCCGATGGTGGAACCCGGACGGCATCGATCACGGGCGCTTACGTTGCGCTGGTGGATGCCTGCGCCGCGTTGCTCTCGAAGGGCAATATTCAGAAGGATCCGCTGCACGGCCAGGTGGCGGCGGTTTCCGTCGGTATCTACAAGAGCGAGCCGGTGCTGGACCTGGATTACCCGGAAGACTCGGCGGCAGAAACAGACATGAATATCGTCATGAATGATGGCGGGGCTTTTATCGAGGTACAGGGCACCGCAGAGGGACACGCGTTCCGGCGCTCCGAGCTCGACGGCATGCTGGCCCTGGCGGAAAAGGGGATCGGTGAGCTCATGGCGGCGCAAACGGCCGCTCTCGACATCTGACATGGCAACAATCGAATGGTTGTGCCCGGCTTGTAAAAAATGACATTGCCCGAAACGATCGTGCTGGCCAGCGGCAACCCCGGAAAACTCAGGGAGATGCAGGCCATGCTGTCGCTGATGGATATCGAGATTCAACCTCAGTCGCGGTGGGACGTGCCGGAGGCCGTCGAAGATGGTGCGGGGTTTATTGAAAATGCACTGATCAAGGCGCGGCATGCCGCCGGACACACCGGTTTACCGGCCATTGCCGACGACTCGGGGCTGGTCGTGCCGGCACTTGATGGTGAGCCGGGCGTACAGTCCGCGCGCTACGCGGGCGAGCACGGCAACGACCAGGCCAATAATCTTAAGTTGCTGGAAGTGATGCAAGACCTGCAAGGCGCTGAGCGCGCGGCTTTTTTCCAGTGTGTCATGGTTTACGCCAGGCACGAGGCAGATCCCGTGCCGCTGATCGCCAGCGGCCAATGGTGGGGTGAAATCGCCCCCGAGCCCCTGGGCGAGGGCGGTTTTGGATACGACCCGTTGTTCTGGTTGCCGGGCCTGTCGAAAACTTCCGCACAGTTGCAGGCCGGTGAGAAAAACCAGGTCAGCCACCGCGGCAAGGCCATGCGGCGCCTGCTCGCTCAGTTGAAGCTGCTGGATGACGGCTGACAGCGACTTCGTTGCCGGAATCCCACTGGGGCTTTATGTCCATCTGCCCTGGTGCATTCGCAAGTGTCCCTACTGTGACTTCAACTCCCACCAGTTGCGCGGAGACATCCCACACGGCGCATACATTGACTGCCTGCTCGCCGACCTGGAAACAGACAGCCCGGCAGCGCACGGCCGCGAGATTTCAAGCATCTACATGGGCGGTGGCACACCGAGCCTGTTCCCGGCCCGGGAAATCGGTCGATTGCTCAAGGGTATTCGCGCTTGTTTACCGGTGCAGGACGGCGCGGAAATATCACTCGAAGCGAATCCTGGCACCATCGAACACGACAGTTTCAGTGCTTATGCCGACGTAGGTGTGAACCGGGTTTCGCTGGGTGTACAGAGCTTTGACGATGCGCGCCTGGAGGCCATCGGGCGCATCCACGGCCGCGCCGAAGTTGCCGTTTCCCTGCAATCCCTGCGCCGGTCCGGGATCAACAATTTCAACGTGGACCTGATGTTCGGACTGCCCGGGCAGACCCACAAGCAGGCCCTTGATGACATGCGCCGCGCGCTGGATTCCGGCGCGACCCATATTTCGCACTACCAGTTGACGATTGAGCCGAACACCGCGTTCGCCGCCAGTCCGCCAAAACTGCCAGCCAATGATTCGAGTTGGGCCATGCAGGCCGAAGCGGCTGCTTTGCTGGAGGACGCCGGTTTTGGCCAGTATGAAATTTCGGCCTGGGCACGGCCCGGATCTGCATGCGATCACAACCTGAATTACTGGCGCTACGGCGATTTTCTGGGCATTGGGGCAGGGGCGCATGCCAAGTTGAGCGCACCGGGCGGCCGGGTGAAGAGGCTGGCCAAATCGCGACATCCCTCGCGCTATATGGGGGGAGACGTTGTGGCGGATGAGCGCGAGATTGACGGCCGTGAAATCGTTTTTGAATACTTTTTGAACCGGCTCAGGTTGCGTGAAAACATCAACCCGGAAGAATTTACCGCACGTACCGGCTTGCCCTGGGATTGGGCTTTACCGGGCATGCAGACAGCCTTGCGGCGCGGCTTGCTTGCGTCGGCCGGGAGTGGCTACAGTCATACCGATAGCGGCTGGAGATTCGTCAATGACCTGCAGGCCCTGTTTCTGCCCTGATTCAGCCCGTTTCCAGGCTTGCAAAGCCCATGCCGCGCCATTAAACTTGCCGGTCCTTTAAAGCCCGTACAAGCAGAGTAATCGTCATGAAAGATGGCATTCACCCGGAATACCGCGAAGTGGTCTTCCAGGACTTATCCTCTGATTTCTCGTTCCTGACCCGCTCAACGCTGGACAGCAAAGAGACGATCAAGTGGGAAGATGGCAATGAATATCCGCTGATCAAGGTGGAAATTTCAAGCGCGTCACACCCTTTTTACACCGGCCAGCACAAGGTCATGGACTCCGGTGGGCGCGTGGATCGCTTCAAGCGCCGCTACGCCAAGTAACAGGGGCATATCCAGGCCGGTTTGTCGAAAACCAGCTGAATTTCAAAACCCGGTCTGCTCGTCAGGCCGGGTTTTTTTATGTGTCATTTCCGGCCTATTTGTCGCGATGTCAAAGTGCGTGAGATACTTGGCGGCCCGGTCCGGTCTAATGGGCGGCGAGCAAGGGGTCAACAGCAGCCCTGAGGCACAAAATCAAGGAGCGTACGGTGACAGACAAGCGAGTGATTCTCAGTGATGAAAGCAGCGGAAAATCCGTTGAACTACCGGTAATCCAGGGCAGTGAAGGCGAACCGACGCTCAGTATCAAGGGCGTACCCGGCGAGTTGGGATATTTCACCTACGATCCCGGATTTACTGCGACCGCGAGTTGCACCAGCACCATCACGTTTATCGATGGCGGCAAGGGCATACTGAGGTATCGTGGCTACCCGATTGAGCAGCTGGCCGAGCAAAGCACGTTTCTCGAAGTAGCTTACTTGCTGCTGAACGGCGAACTGCCCGCCGCCGCAGAGTACGACGAATTTCTGAATGACATCACGTACCACACGATGGTGCATGAAAAGCTCAATACCTTCATCAAGGGGTTTCACTACGACGCGCACCCGATGGCGATGATGGCCGGCGTGGTGGGTTCACTGGCTGCTTTCTACCATGAAAAACTGGATATGAAAGACCCGGCCGCCCGGATGCTGGCGGCCAAGCGCATGATTGCCAAGATGCCCACCATCGCTGCAGCCTGTTACCGGCACCACATGGGCTGGCCGACCTCCTACCCACTGAATCGCCTTGGCTTTACCGAGCGCTTCCTGCACATGATGTTCTCGGTTCCGGCCGAGGAGTACGAGGTCAGTGAAGTGGCGGCGCGCGCATTTGATCTGCTGTTCATTCTGCATGCAGATCACGAGCAAAACGCCAGTACCTCAACGGTCAGGCTGGTCGGTTCTACCGGCGCCAACCCCTACGCCTGTGTTGCCGCCGGAATTTCGGCCTTGTGGGGCCCTGCTCACGGGGGCGCCAACGAGGCCGTGCTCAATATGCTGGAGCAAATCGGCAGCGTCGCGAATATCCCGAAGTTTGTAGAAAAGGCAAAGGATCGCGACGACCCGTTCCGCCTGATGGGATTTGGCCACCGCGTTTACAGGAATTACGACCCGCGCGCCTCGATCATTCGCGATGCAGCGCACGAAGTGCTCAATGAGCTCGGCACGTCAGACCCCCTGATGGAGTTGGCCATGGAGCTTGAGCAGGTCGCGTTGAAGGATGAATACTTCATTGAGAAGAAACTTTATCCCAATGTTGATTTCTACTCGGGCATTATCTACAAGGCGCTGGGTATTCCCAAGAGCATGTTTACCGTGATGTTTGCCATTGCGCGCACCGTGGGCTGGGTGGCTCATTGGCTGGAACACTGCGACAACCCGACACCCATCGGACGTCCGAGGCAGGTTTATTCAGGGCCGGCGGAACGTAAGTACGTACCGCTGAGTCAGCGTGACTGATTGTTCCGCGATTTTCACGCGCCCGCCAGCAGGCCTTCTATTTCAGTAATCGCAGCCCGTCTTTGCGGGCGGCCGTCCACCGGGCTGGGCGGCGCCTGGCGCAGGTCAATGCTGCTGAACAGGGCCAATTCCACGACAACGCCATCTGCCTCGGTCACCAGCAGTGGCAATCGATGCTGGCTGTTGTCATGCCAGCGAATGGTTCGTTCTTCATAGCTGAAATCCAGGCCACGGTCTGAAAGGTGACGCGCAACCTCGTCCGGCGGATCGTTGAACAGGTGAATGGAAATCCTTGAATAGCGGTCTGCCGTGCCTTCCAGGACCGGCCCCACGAGCCGTGGCTGAAAGGTATCGAGTGCCCGCATGACTTTCATCGCGGTTCGACGCAACTGGTTCAACTGATGCCCTCGCGCTTCGCCGCCATAGAGATCGAGATATTCCAGCAGCGCCTGTTCGACTTCCTTGTTCGAAGGCAGGGCAAGTCGGGACTGAACGCCAATCCGGGCGGCCGCTTTCTGCTTTGCCAGCCGGTAATTACGCTGACCCTGCGTGGCCATGATGCGCGCAGCTTCAGCGGCGATCTGGCGGCGTGCCTGCTGCATTTTGCCCGGCATCGGACGTTCAGTAGATGTCGTACGGGTCCTCTTCTTCCGGGTCATCGGGATTCGCTCCTGGGGCGCTGTCTTCCATTCTCGGCAGATTGCCTGCCTCAAACAACTCCATGATTGCGTCCGGATCGTCGGGTCGGGCGAGCAAACCGGTTTCCGGGTTGATTCGTGCCTGGGCCAGCCCATTGGGCATCAGGGGCGGTTCATCCGGAACGCCATCAAGCGCCACTTTCATGAAACTGATCCAGACAGGCAAGGCAGCGCGCCCGCCTACTTCGAGGCTGCCCAGTGGCGCATGCGAATCGAAACCGACCCACACCGTCGTCACCAACGCGTTGTTATAACCGGAGAACCAGGCGTCTTTTTGTTCATTGGTGGTGCCGGTTTTGCCGGCCAGGTCAGAGCGGCCGAGTTGCATGGCCTTGACCCCGGTGCCGCGCCGAATGACATCCATCATCATGGACCTGACGAGGTAGGCATTCTGCTCGGAAATGACGCGTGGTGCGTACCTGGGCGGCAATTCAGGGGCGCTGGAAGGGCTTGCTCCCTTGTCTTTCAGTGCTTGCTGCGGGCCCGGCTTGTCAATCGCGAGTGGCCGGAACTCCGGCGCCTGGCGATCATTCACCACGGGTGGCAGCTCCCCGTCATCGCCCATTTCACAATCCTCGCAAATGATCGTGGGATTGGCCTGGTAAACAATGTTTCCCTCGCTGTCGGTAATGGACTGGATGTAAAACGGATCGACCAGGAAACCGCCATTCGCAAACACTGCGTAGCCCCGGGCCATGGCCAGGGGCGGCAGATTGGCGCTGCCCAGCGCCATGGAAAGGTTGGCCGGTAACTCGGACAACTCGAATCCGAAATTGGAAATATATTCACGCGCATAGCTGACCCCGACATCCCGCAACAGCCGGATGGATACCAGGTTTCGCGAATTGACCATCGCCTCTCTCAGGCGGGTAGGACCAAAAAATTTCTCGCTGAAATTCTGGGGTTTCCAGGTGCGCTCAAGTTCCTGGTCCTGGAACACGATCGGTGCATCATTAACGAGGCTTGCCGTTGTGTAACCCTGGGCCAGCGCTGCTGAATACAGGAAAGGCTTGAATGACGAACCGGGCTGACGGCGCGCCTGCAAGGCCCGGTTGTACTTGCTGCGCGAAAAATCATAACCGCCGACCAGCGCCCGTATGGCGCCGTTGTTCGGGTCGAGAGACACCAGTGTTGATTCTGCTTCGGGTAGCTGGCCAAGCTGCCAGCTGCCGTCGTTGGTCAGTCGTGACCGGACGATGTCGCCGGCCGTGATGACATCGAGCACGGTTTTGGGTTCGCGTCCCTGCCTGTTGCGGCTGATAAATGGCCGGGCCCAGCGCATGCTTTCCAGCGTCAGCGCCACGGTTTGGCCATTCTTGAGGTAAACCAGGGCCAATTCCTCGTCAGCTTCTATGACCAGTCCAGGCACCAGCCCGGCGATGGGGCGGTAGGGTGACAATACTTCGTCCCATTGCTGGGTGGTCAGAAGTCCGGCAATGTCTACCTGCGCCTCGGCGCCGCGGTAGCCGTGTCGCCTGTCGTATTCCTCCAGCCCCGCCATGACAGATTCGTTGGCCGCCTCCTGGAATCGCGAATTGATCGTGGTGTGGACGATATAGCCGCCGGTATAGGCGTCGTCCCCGAGCAAGGCCAGTGCCTCTTGCCGCACCATTTCCGCCAGGTAGGGCGCGGAAACTTCGGTGGTTGCCCCGTGGTAGAACGCGTTGTCGCGTTCTGCCAGCGCCTGTTGGAAGTCCTCCTCGGAGATGTACTCCAGTTCGCGCATCCGCCGAAGGACGTAGTTGCGCCGCTCCAGCGCGCGCTCTGGCGAGGTGATCGGGTTAATTCGCGAAGGGGCTTTGGGCAGGGCGGCGATCATTGCGCTTTGTGCCAGTGTCAGTTCGTCGACCGTCTTGCCGTAGTAAACATCGGCCGCGGCGCCGACACCGTAAGCGCGGTGGCCAAGCAGTATCTTGTTGAAGAACAGATCAAGGATTTCGTCCTTGCTGAGCTCGCGCTCGATCTTGAGCGCCAGAAAGATTTCACGGGTCTTACGCGAAAACGTTTTTTCAAAGCTCAGGAAGAAATTACGCGCGACCAATTGGGTGATGGTGCTGCCGCCAATGGTCTTTTCCCCGGTGGTGATGAGATTCCAGACCGCCCTCGATATTCCCTGGTAGTCAATGCCCGGGTGCTTGTAAAAACGGGCATCTTCACCGGCCAGGAACGCATATTTCAGATTGTCCGGTATTTGTTCAATCGGTACCGGGATACGCCTTTTTTCACCAAAAACGCTGATCAGCTTGTGGTCGTCGGTATAGACGCGCAGCGGCACCTGGAGCCGCACGTCGCGCAGCGTATCTACCTCCGGCAAGTCCGGCGCCACGACCATGTACGTGACCGAAATCACGATGATTCCGAGCAGCGCTGAAACCACGCCAAGTCGTAAAATCAGACGAAAAAATTTCTTCACACGCTTATCCTGCTATGATTGGCCTCGTGAAAAGGATATTCTTGTTGCAGTTTTCGCACTGTAATAAAGTGTGAAGACAGATTTTATAAGATACACCGCGACGGACAGGGAAGCAGCCGGTTTCGATGAGTGTTGACCACACACCGCATCAGTAGTTTCCCCTGACCGACATTGACGTAAAGTGTTTAATACAGCCGTGAATCGTGGTGGATTGCAGAAAAATCTCTGATTTGGCATTGAGGTTTCGCAGTCAATCTGTTAAAAACTGCTCAAAGAAGTTTCAATAAGCCATTGGCACAGAAAAGGATTAGGGACATTGAAACTGTTCGGGAAGAAGAATGAACCAGTCATTGGACTGGACATAGGTTCCTCCAGTGTGCGCGCTTTGCAGCTGTCGGAACAGGGATCGGGCTACAGGATCGAGCACTTCGCTATTGAGCCGGTAGGGGCAGGCGTTGTGGTCGAGAAATCCGTTCAGGATATCGAAGCCATTTCCAGCGCCATTGATCGTGCGGTCAGGCATTCCGGCTCTTCTGCCAAGTCCTGCGCCATTGCGGTGTCAGGGTCGGCGGTATTCACCAAGACCATCAGTTTGCCAGCCAACCTGGCGGAATCTGATGTCGAAAGCCAGGTTCAAATCGAGGCCAACCAGTACGTACCTTATCCACTCGACGAGGTGAGCCTTGATTTTGAAGTGCTGGGGCCCTCTGCACGTAACGCGGACCTGATTGATATTCTCCTTGCAGCAAGCAAGAGTGAGAATGTTGAAAGCCGCCAGGATGCCCTGGACGCTGCCGGGTTGCGGGCCAAGGTGGTGGACGTGGAAGCATTCGCCATTGCCAATGCATTTGAACTGATGCGCGAACGCGACGGGCTGAGCAAAAGTGAAGCAGTCGGCGTTTTTGACATCGGGTTCGATCTGACCACGCTGTTGGTATTGCGCGGCGGCCGCGTCATTTATACCCGCGACCATCCATTCGGCGGACACCAGCTGAAAGAAGAAATCATCCGGCGTTACGAGATGTCTGCCGAAGAGGCTGGCTTTTTCGAACGCGGGGAAGAAGGTCCTGAAGACTTTGAAGTGGAAGTGCTTGAACCGTTCCAGCTGAACGTCGTTCACCAGATCAGCAGGGCCCTGCAGTTCTTTGCTTCTTCCAATGAATATTCACCCATCAGCACCATTTACCTTTCGGGCGGTTCTTCGGCCCAGAAGGGCCTGGCATCCATGGTTCAACAGGAATTGGGACTGACGACCCGGGTCGCGGATCCAGTCTCGGGAATGGACCTGTCTCCGTCGGTCGCGGTAACGGCATTGAAGCGCAATGCATCGAACCTGATGGTCGCGATGGGACTGGCACTGAGGGGATTTGACTGATGGCTAGAATTAATCTACTTCCATGGCGCGAAGAACTGCGTCGTGAACGCCAACGTCAATTCATGCTTTCACTGCTGATGACGGGCGTGCTGGGTGTGATCTTGGTGTTTTTGATCGGTCTCGTTTTTGATCAAAGAATTTCCCACCAGAACTTGCGCAACCAGACGATCCAGGCCGAAATTGCAGCGCTGCAAGTACGCATCAAGCGCATCGAGGAACTGGAGCAGACCCGGGCGCGCTTGTTGTCACGCAAGAGAATTATCGAGGACCTGCAGGCCAGCCGCTCACTGACCGTCGAACTGCTCGACCAGATGGCGAAGAGCATTCCAGTCGGCGTGACTTTGCAGACAGTCAGGCAGCAAGGCATGAATGTCACCTACACCGGGTGGAGCCAATCGAATGCAAGGGTTTCAGCCTACCTGCAAAGCCTTGAAACCAACGACCTGTTCCTGAATCCGGAACTCAAGGTCGTCCGGGTCGCTGAAAACCAGGCGCCAAATCCGGGCGAACCCTATGAATTCCAGATCGGTGCCAAGATTCGGCCGCCCAATTCTGATGTGGACGATGAGGGATACGATGATGCCGGATACAGTTTCGATGAGGGGGGAGACTGATGTTACAGGACTTCCAGAACATTGATTTCCAGGATCTGGGCAGCTCTCCAAAAGTTGTCCAGACGACGCTTTTGTCACTTGTCTTGATAATCATCATCGCGGCCGGCTATTACCTGATGATCAGCGACAAGTGGGACGAGTTGCAGCGCGTCAAGCAGGAAGAATTCGCGCTGCGCAATGACTTCGAGGCCAAGCAGCAAAAAGCCGCGAACCTCGAGGCTTACGAGGAACAATTGGCCGAAATGCAGGAATTGCTCGAAACCATGTTCAGGCAGTTACCCAGCCGCACCGAGATGGACAAACTGCTGGTCGATGTTTCACAGACCGCCCTGGCGGCAGGCATTGACGTCCAGCTGTTCGAACCACTGGCGGAAGAGCCGAAAGATTTTTATGCCGAGCGTCCGATCAGTATCCGGATGCTGGGGGATTATCACCAGTTTGGCGAATTCGTCAGTGGCGTGGCATCGCTGCCAAGGGTTGTGATCCTGACCATGCACAATGTTTCGCTGCGCGTGGCGCCACCACGGTATGCGGGGCGCCTGTTGCTTGAAGGCCAGGTTAAAACTTACCGTTACATCGACGAAGTTGAAGCTGCCCAGATGGCAGCCCAGGAAATGGAACCATGAGTACTATGGGCAGTTCAACTTTCATTTCCCGTTGGTCACTGGCCATGATCCTGATGGCGGTGTTGGTATCTTGTAGCAGCGAAATGAGCGATCTCGATAACTATATTGCGGACGTCAAGGCGCGCCCGGCCGAACCAATTCCGCCCATTCCGCCGGTCAAGACATATACGCCTTACACCTATGAAGGCCAAACGGGTCGTGATCCGTTCAGGGCATCCACAAGTGAAGGCAGTGACGACATGGCGTCGACGTCCAATACCGACGGGCCGCGCCCGGACAGAAGCAGGGCGCGGGAATACCTGGAGCAATATGAACTGGATACGCTGGCCATGGTTGGTACGTTAAGGCTGGAAGACAATCATTGGGCCCTGGTAAGGGACCCCGACGGCGTGGTTCACCGCGTCTCGGTTGGGAACTACCTGGGCAGAAACCACGGAAGAGTGATTTCGATTGAAGAAATGCGGCTTGGCTTGACCGAATTAATTACCGATGGATCGGGCGGCTGGCTGGTTCGTGAAGCCTCTATGGCAGTTGATGATGCCTAGTGGCTGGGAGCGCAGAAATGCGACACCTTGAGGGTAGTGTCATGTGCACGACAAATGATTTAGGGAAGAATGGAATGCTGACCGCTATGTGGGGACAGATCATGAATTGCAGAATTACCGTATTGCGAGCGGGCCTGGGCCTGCTGCTGGCGCTTTCACCCATGACCAGTGTCTGGGCAGACACGGAAGTCAATGATGCCAGCTTCAGCGCTTCTGGCAACGGGGACGTGACCATTACGTTGTCCACTGATGGCGATACGCCAACGGTCAGCGTGTTTTCAACCGACAATCCTGCACGAATCGTGCTGGACCTTGCCGACACCACCAGCAATGTCGATTCGTCGCCAGTCAGTGTCGGTGCCGGGGCGGTGCAAAGTTTCACGACTTTGGCAGCCGGCGGTCGGACCCGCGTTCTGGTAGACCTATCGCGCATGGCAACTTACGACTACAGCGCCGACCAGGGGCAGGTTGTACTGTCAATTTCAGGGGGTGGTTCGAGCGTGGCTGCATCCAGCGGCTCAATTCAGGTCGAGAATATTGATTTTCGCCGCGGCGAAAATGGCCAAAGCCAGGTGATTGTAGGGTTAAGCAGGGACGGCGCAAACGTTTCCGTCAGCAGCAGCGCAGGAAGGCTGGACGTCGATATTTTTGACGCAAGTCTGCCCGAGCGCCTCGACCAGCGACTTGACGTTGTAGATTTTGCAACGCCGGTTCAGATGATCGATGCGTCGGGACGCGGAAATGGCGTGCGGCTGAGTATGTCGGTCAACGGCGATTTTGAGAATATGCATTACCAGTCGGGGTCTGACTTGATTATCGAAGTGTCTGAAAAGGCGCAGGTAGCTGCGGCCGAGGATGACGGCATCACTTTCTACCATGAAAAGGTTTATACCGGCACCAGGGTCACCTTTAATTTCCAGGACATTCCGGTCCGTTCGGTCTTGCAGCTGATTGCCGATGTGGCTCAGCTGAATATCGTTGTCGCGGACAACGTTGTAGGTAGCCTGACCTTGCGCCTGACCAACGTTCCGTGGGACCAGGCACTGGACATCGTGCTCGACGCCCGCAACCTCGACAAGCGCGAAAATGGTAACGTCATTTGGATCGCGCCAACCGCTGATATAGCCAACCGCGAGCAGGAATTGCTGCAGGCAATGCAGGATCGCCAGGAGCTGGAACCCTTGCAGACCATCTTGATCCCGGTCAGTTATGCTTCTGCTGAAGCGCTGAGGGATCTGATCGAAGAATCTTCAGACCAGGGAATCGAAAACGAAGGCCTGTTATCAGATCGAGGTTCGGTCACGATAGATGAACGTACCAACACCCTGTTGGTGACGGACACGCCAGAAAAGATCGCCGAGATTCAACGTCTCATCGTGGAGCTTGATCACCCGGTTCGCCAGGTTCAGATCGAATCCCGAATCGTCGTGGCCAGCAGTGATTTCAGCCACAACCTGGGCGTGCGCTTCGGTGTGACGGCGAATCACGTGGGCAGCAACATACTCTCCATCGCTGCCGATGGAGACGGCGCGGACCTGGTGAATCCAGCGACCGACCCGCGCGATGATGGCCTGATTGATATTCCGGGTATTCCGCAACGCTATAACGTTAACTTGCCCGCTCCCGTTACCAACGCGGGTACGCTGGGTATTTCCTTCCTGTCCGGCGACTGGTTGCTGGATCTTGAGCTCTCTGCACTTGAAGCCGAGGGCGAAGGCGAGGTGATTTCCACACCGCGAATTGTGACGGCCAACCAGAGCGAAGCATTTATTCAGCAGGGTGTTGAGATTCCGTTTGAGGAAGCAACGTCTTCGGGCGCTTCCTCGGTGCAGTTCAAGGAAGCCGTGCTGGAATTAAAGGCGACCCCGCTGATTACGCCTGACAACCGGATTCAACTGGAACTCGAGGTTAAGCAGGACACCGTGGGTGAAATATTCCAGACCGGTCGAGGCGGGTCTGTGCCGTCCATCGATACGCGCGAGTTGATGACCAGCGTGCTGGTCAATAACGGCGAAACAATCGTGTTGGGTGGTATCTTCCAGGATGAGAAGAATCGCAGTTCTGACAAGGTGCCATACCTGAGCAGCATCCCGGGCCTGGGCAACCTGTTCAAGCGCAAGTCCAATTCGACCACCAAGCGCGAATTGCTGATTTTCGTGACACCGACCATCGTAGAAGATCGTCCGCCGGTTAACTGAATAAAGCGGTAATCAAAGAGAAGCCCGGCGAGTCCGGGCTTTTTTTTGTGCGCTTTTTCGCGCCGAACAATGGATAATCAGGCTTCACTTGCCGACCATGATTACCTTGACGAAAGTTTTTGAATTCATACCGTCGACTCGTCCTTTGTTGGTCAGTATCCCGCACGCGGGTACGGAACTGTCACCGGGGCTGGCCGCCAGGCTCAGTGAACCGGCCGCCCATTTGCCGGATACCGACTGGTTTGTTAACCGCCTGTATGCCTGGGCGGCTGATGTCGGTGCAGGTGTCATCTGCGCCCGCTTTTCGCGCTACGTGGTCGACCTGAACCGGCCACCCGACGACGCCAGGCTATATTCCGGAGCGACCACGGGGCTGGTCCCTTTGACGACCTTTGAAGGGCAGGCGATTTACCAGCACGAGCCTCCCTCGGGGCTGGAAGTCCAGGAACGCGTCCAGGCCTATCACGGGCCATACCACGATGCGCTTGAAGCCGAATTGCAGCGCATACATCGTCGTTTCGGTTATGCGCTGCTGCTGGATGCGCATTCGATTCGCAGTGTCGTGCCCATGTTGTTCAAAGGGCAGCTTCCGGATCTTAACCTCGGCAGCTTTGACCGCCGCAGCGCCGACCCGCAACTGATCAAACGGTCTGTATCCGTGCTCGAAGGGCAGTCGGAATTCAGCCACGATATAGACGGCCGCTTCAAGGGTGGCTATATCACTCGCCACTATGGCCGGCCCCAGCAGGGTTTTCACGCCTTGCAACTTGAAATCGCGCAGCGTGCGTACATGCGGGAAACGCCTCCCCGGTGGGATCATGACCGCGCCGCCAGGATTCAGCCGGTGTTATCCACCTTGCTTGAATCGATGATTGAGTGGGGCGCCGCCCATGGCTGAGAGGCGAATACATTGCCACCGCGTGATGCTGGAATCCGGATGGGCTACCGGGCAACTACTGGAACTGGACAGTGACGGTTTCGTAAGTGCGATCAGCGACCATGGCGGAGAGCAAGTCGACTCGGAACTGAAAGGACCGGTCATTCCCGGGATGTCCAATTGCCACAGCCACGCATTTCAGCGCCTGATGGCTGGCCTGACCAGCGGCACAAGTGCTGGTGTGGACAATTTCTGGAGTTGGCGCGAAGCGATGTACGGCTTTGCGCGGCAACTCACGCCCGAACAAATAGAGGCTTGCGCAGCCTGGCTGTATGCTGAAATGCTGTCAGCGGGATACACCTCCTGTGGCGAGTTTCACTATCTCCACCACCAGGCGGACGGCACACCATACCCGAACCTCGCTGAAACCAGTGCGCGGATACTTTCTGCCGCCAACCGGTCGGGAATCTCGCTGACGCTACTGCCCGTGTATTACCAATCTTCCGGATTTGGAAACAAGGGTGTCGAGCCACACCAGCGCCGCTTCGCCAACAGCCTTGATGATTACCTGGCGATCATTGACCAGGTGCAGAAGATGGTTGCCCATTCTCCCGTTCTCCGGTCTGGAATTGCACCTCATTCCCTGCGTGCGGTTCCGACATCCGCCCTGGCGGAGCTGCTCGGCGCGAGCGATGACCGCCTGCCGGTTCACATTCATGTCGCAGAACAATTGGCGGAAGTTGAACAATGCGTTGATCACCTTGGTGCAAGACCCGTTCAGTGGCTGCTCGACAGCGTCAATGTTGACGGCCGGTGGTGCCTGGTTCACGCCACCCACATGGAGCCACAGGAGGCCCGGCTAGCCGCTGCCAGTGGCGCCATTGCGGGCCTTTGCCCAAGCACTGAAGCGGACCTTGGTGACGGCTTTTTCAATGCGGCGCAGTGGCTGGCTGATGGTGGAAAAATGAGCATTGGGTCTGACAGCAACCTGGTCGTCTCGCCCTCCGAAGAATTGCGGCTGCTCGAATTCACAGAAAGGCTTCGAAGACGGCAAAGGAATGTGCTGCGCAGTGAGAACCAGCCATGCGGCATGTTTCTGTGGCAGCATGCTGCACGGAACGGCGCCAGGGCGATTGACCAGCCTGCCGGCCGCATCGCAAAGGGATGCCGCGCGGACCTGGTTGAGCTCAATCCAGATCACCCCTTGCTCGCCTCCAGGAGCGAGGAATCAATATTGGAGACCGTGGTTTTTGCCGGCCTGGAAGGAATGATCCGCTCGGTTTTCGTGGCCGGAAATCAGGTCGTTTCGGACGGTTTGCATGTCAATCACGAACTACTTGCCGGGGCCTTTAAAGAGGTCAGCGGCGCCTTGTTGCAGGCATGAACGATTTACCCAGTGCGCCCGCCACTGAGCGAAACAGGTATCCAATACTGGAGCAGCTCAAGGTGTTGCTGCCTGAAAATGCGCAGGTGCTGGAAATCGGCTCCGGCCTGGGACAGCACGCTGTGTTTTTCAGTGACGCAATGCCCGGAATCGAGTGGCAACCGAGCGAACGCAAACCGGAACTGCCCAGCCTGGAAATGCGGGTCGCCCGTCAGGGCGGCGCTAATCTTAAGCGGCCTGTACAGCTAGACGTGCAAGCCGACCCCTGGCCGTCCGGACCATTCGACGTGGTCTTCACAGCCAACACCGCGCACATCATGTCCTGGCTGGGCGTGAAGCGGCTATTCGAAGGTGCTGCCGCAGTATTGCCGGCCGGTGGCATGTTAATTATCTATGGGCCGTTCACGCTTGACGGTCAGTTCACCTCCTCCGGCAACCTGGCGTTCGATCGGGACCTGCGATCTCAGGACCCGGAAATGGGGCTTCGTGACGTGACGGACATTGATAAGCTGGGAAAGAATCATCATATGGTGCGCATATCCAGGATAGATATGCCGGCGAACAACATGCTGCTGGTATTGAGGCGCTATTGATATGACAAACCAAGACCATGCCCATCATCGTATCAACCACGAGTTGCTCGCTGCCCAGGCCGAGGCGTTGCTGTCCGGTCAACGCCACAGGATCGCCAACGCCGCCAACCTCAGCGCGCTGATTTACCAGGAGTTGCCTGATGTCAACTGGGCCGGGTTCTATTTTGTTGAAGACGATCGCCTCGTTCTGGGTCCTTTCCAGGGCAAGCCGGCCTGCGTTGAAATTCCAATTGGCCAGGGAGTGTGCGGTACGGCTGCGAAACTTAACCAGGTTCAGCGCGTGGCGGATGTCCACCAGTTTGACGGGCACATCGTCTGCGATTCAGACTCCGAATCTGAGCTGGTTGTGCCATTGGTCAAGGGCGGATTCGTCATCGGGGTGCTCGATATCGACAGCCCGACGGCGGGCCGATTCAGCGAAGCTGACGAGCACGCATTGACGCAGTTGGCGAAGATCTATGAAAACTCGATTGATTGAGTGCGGGGCATTCAGAGGTCCTTTCTGCGAATCCAGTGCCTGAGCGCACCGTGACCGGCGTCTGACCTGAATCCGCCAGGAAACTCGATGACCGCCAGAGTTCCGGTAGGCATCTTGTGAATTTCAGTCGTGTCCTCGTTGCGGGCGAGGCCCAGCGCCAGGTGCTCAAAGCCCGGGTTATGGCCCACCATCATCAAGCTATTGCAGCTTTCAAACGCTTCATCCGCCAGTGCGTGAAGGGATCCGGCAGTTGCCTCGTAGATGGCATCGGAATAGGTCGTGTTGGTCTCCAAGTCCGGGTGTGCCGAAACGAAGGGCGCCAGCGTCTCACGGGTTCTTCTGGAGCTGGAGCACAGCGCTTTCTCGGGCCATTCAATGAGTTCGCCAAACCTGGCAAGCAGCGCTTGCATGTGGACGCGGCCGCGCTCGCTGAGGGGCCGCGTGAAATCATTGACTCCCGGTACCCATGGCTCGGCCTTGGCGTGTCTTAAAAGGTAAAGAAATTGACTCATTTTTATTTTTTCCCAGGGCCAGGGGCGGCGCGCAGGCGCAATAATGCCTAATCCTGCAAGTGGCGTGCAAGCTTAAAAGCGATGCCCGGGTTCAGTGCCATTGAAAGTCGATTGCCAGGGTCCGGCATTCGGCATGCCTGAAACAGGACGTTTCATGATCGTTGACCATGCCGGCCGCCTGCATGAATGCATAACATGTCGTGGGCCCGACAAAGCGGAAGCCGAACTGCTTGAGACGCTTGCTCAGCGCTGTTGACTGCCGGGTTGATGCGGGAATTTCCGATAATGATTTCCACCGGTTGATCCTCGGCTGACGCCCGACAGCTTCCCAGCTTACTTTCGACAGGGAATTGCCCTGGTCCCAGAGCGCCAGGATGCGTCGGGCATTATTGATCGTCGATTCGATTTTTCCACGGTGGCGAACAATCGCCGGCTCATTGACCAGCTTTTCAACCATATCCTGGCCAAACCCCGCAACCCGGCCGGGATCAAATTCAGCAAAAGCTTGCCGGTATCCTTCACGTTTCCGCAATATGGTGATCCAGCTCAGGCCGGCCTGGGCGCCTTCGAGCGTAAGCATCTCGAACAGGCGGTTCTCAGATATTTCCGGCATACCCCATTCCCGGTCGTGGTAGGCGACATTCAACGGATCGTCACCTGCCCAGTGACATCGCTGTTTAGCCGCTTCAGCCACCACTCGAATGCGCCAGGTCGGGGAAAAGGCCAGGGTCTATGTTGCCACCGCTAAGAATCATTCCTACGCGCTGCCCGGTGAAACGGTCCGGGTGCTGCATGATTGCGGCGATGACTGTTGCCGCCGAGGGTTCAATGACCATGCCCAGGTGCTCGTAGGCCAGGTAAACTGCTTGCCGAATGCCTTCCTCGCTGACGGTCAAAACGTCATATACCAGTTCCTTGATGATCGGGAATGTCATTTCACCGACCACTGCGCGCAGGCCGTCAGCGATGGTATCCGGATTCCACGAATCGACCCGCTTACCCTGGCTGAAGCTCTTGAACGTGTCGGCAGCGCCGGCTGGCTCGGCAGCTATGACCCGGATCTTGGGATCCGCGTGCCTGGCCGCAATGGCAGAACCGCTGACCAGGCCGCCACCTCCAACGGGTGTTATCAGGTAGTCAAGTCGCGGTACTTCCTGGATAAATTCGAGCGCCGCCGTGCCCTGGCCGGCAATGATGTCGGGATGATCATACGGTGGGATCGGCACCAGGCCCTTGCGAACCAGCTCGGCAAGCCCGGCTTCGCGCGCCGATTGGTTCGCTGCGCAGAAAATAACCTCACCACCGTGCCTGCGTACTGAATCCACCTTCGCCCTGACTGCATTGTCGGGCATCACGACATACGCCTTGCGGTTACTTGAGGAAGCGGCACAGGCCAGGGCAGCGCCGTGATTGCCGGATGAATGGGTCGCAACATCCTGCAAAATGCCCAGTTCGACCAGTTTCAGAACGGCGTTGCTTGCGCCGCGCAGCTTGAATGCACCGGTTGCCTGCCTATTTTCACACTTGAACCAGGCCTGGCACCCCAGTTGACTGTTGAGTGTTTCGGATTCAACCACCGGTGTTCGCTGAACGTGGCCCTTGATTCTCTGGGCCGCCGCAGCAATGTCGGTATATTCAGGCCGGATCATTTCGGAGTCTGCGCTCATGCGCCTATAATACTGGCCCGCTGCGCCGCGCCACCAGTCCGAATCACAAGGAATTCCATATGAAGAAGGGTGTTTCAAATCGTGCCATCTACCGCAAGGATTACACACCGTATCCGTGGACCCTTGAAAGCGTGTCGTTGCATTTTTCAATCGAGGCCGACGCAACGCGTGTTAGGGCCAGGATTTCCCTGGCGCGGGTCCCCGGTGGCGAATCCACCACCGCGTTGGTGCTGGACGGCAAAGACCTCGAACTGAAATCGATTTCCATTGACGGCAAAAATCTGGACGCTTCTCAATACCGCATCGAAGGCGAGCAGATGATCATCAGCGAAGTGCCTTCAAGTTGCATCCTGGAATCCGAAGTACTGATCAATCCGGCGGCCAATACCGCACTGGAAGGCCTGTACCAGGCGGGTGATTTCCTGTTGACCCAATGCGAGGCCGAAGGGTTTCGCAAGATCACGTGGTTTCCGGACCGTCCTGATGTGATGACCCGTTACGAAGTCACCCTGGAAGCTGACAAGGCGCAGTACCCGGTACTGCTGTCCAATGGCAACCTTGTAGATTCAGGCACATCCGTTGATGGCCGTCACTGGGTTCGCTGGGATGATCCATTTCCAAAGCCGTCATACCTGTTTGCGCTGGTGGCCGGCGACCTGGCGCATACGGAGGATCACTTCACGACCCGCAGCGGGCGAAATGTGACGTTGCGCGTGTATGTGGAACACGGCAATCTCGACCGTTGCGAACATGCCATGGAATCATTGATCAACGCGATGCGCTGGGATGAAGAACGCTTCGATCTCGAATATGACCTGGACATATACAACATCGTTGCCACCGATGCGTTCAACATGGGCGCCATGGAGAACAAGTCTCTCAACATTTTCAATTCCAAGTATGTCCTGGCGCGGCCAGATGCGGCCACCGACCGTGATTACCAGGGCATTGAGGGTGTGATCGGGCACGAATATTTTCACAACTGGACCGGTAACCGGGTGACTTGCCAGGACTGGTTCCAACTGACACTCAAGGAAGGTCTTACGGTATTTCGCGACGAGGAATTTTCAGCGGACATGCAATCCCGGGCCGCCAAGCGCATCGAGGACATTCGTGAATTGCGGGATCGCCAGTTCCCCGAAGACGCTGGCCCGATGGCTCACCCCATACGCCCAGACAAGTACATCGAGATCAATAACTTCTATACCGCCACTGTTTACCAAAAGGGCGCCTCGGTCATTCGTATGTATCACACTTTGCTTGGCGAAGAAGGGTTCCAGGCGGGTATGAAGCTGTATTTTGAGCGGCACGACGG
>JABDJL010000158.1 GCA_013002505.1 Lysobacterales bacterium
GGCAAACTGCGTGCCGTGTTGCTCGACCGCTTGGGTACACCGACCATTCCGCAAATATTTATCGGCGGACAACACATCGGTGGCGCGACCGACCTGTTTGCCGCCCTGAAGGAAGGCCGCCTCGAAGAATTGCTGTCGGCAAAAGGCATCAGCATGGCGGCAGCCGAGGAAGGTTTTGAACCGGAATCCATGCTGCCGGGCTGGCTACACAAGCGCTAATACGCTGCTGTTGTGCTGCACAAATCCACTTGCGCATTCCTGGCAGCCTGCCTGTTTCTGCTGCTGGCCAGCGGGTCAGCACAGGCGCATCCAGCAGACGAGTTTTGCGATGGCGACAGTGGCATGGATCCCGCGCTGTGCCGTGAACTTGCGCGCCTCGACAGCGTTGAGCCGATCACCGCAAGCGGCGGGCAGGACCTGCCCAGGGTAGAACTGGACCGCCCGTGGCACGAAGTGGCGGGGCTGTACCTGCACCTGGGCTATGTCCACATCCTGCCGCGCGGGCTCGATCACATCCTGTTTGTACTGGCACTGTTCCTCGCCTCGACGCGATTTCGCGCCCTGCTGCTGCAGGTTTCGGTGTTTACGCTGGCCCACACCCTGACCCTGGGCCTGGCCGCGGCCGGCAAGATCAGCGCCACGCCGGGTATCGTTGAACCGCTGATCGCGGCCTCGATCGCTTTTGTCGCGGTGGAAAATATCTTTCTGAAGGACATCAGCCGCTGGCGGCCGCTGGTGGTGTTCGGGTTTGGGCTGTTTCACGGGCTGGGCTTCGCCGGGGTCCTGCAAGGCCTTGGTCTGCCCGAAGGGCAATTCCTGGCGGCACTGGTCAGCTTCAATATCGGCGTCGAACTGGGGCAGCTCAGCGTCATCGTCGCTGCCTGGGTGCTGTTGTTCAAATACTTCGGGCAGGAGTGGTACAGGCCGCGTATTGTCATTCCCGCCTCGGCGGCCATCGCACTCACCGGCCTGTGGTGGGCCGTGCAACGCGCCTGGCCGTTATTTGCGTGAATTACTGAAAAGATAAATTTCCCACAAATCACACAAATTGCACAAATTAGAAACGAGAATGGTTCGTTTGTGCTCCGCAGCAATGCATTTTTTTTCACTGCTGGAAAGATCTCTCCGAGGCTTAAATCGGTTTTTGGCTTATTACGATTATCATTGTCTGGATGCAGTAAAAGGGCAGGTGTGGCGACCAGGCAATCCTAGTAATTTGTGCAATTTGTGTAATTTGTGGGCATTTTTTGTGGGCAATTTTTGTGGGGAATTCCTTTTTTGAACCAGAAAAAAAGGGCCCGCCGTGGTGGCGGGCCCGGTTGCGATCGCTTACTCGCTGCCGCCCGTCGGGAAACCCCGGTTGCGTAACAGCGGCACGATGCTTGGATCCTTGCCCCTGAATTTGCGGTACAACACGTCCGCCTCTTCGCGACCGCCGGCCTGGTAGACGTTTTCTTTCAGGCGCTGGGCCAGTTCAGGGTTGAAAATGTTACCGGTTTCCTTGAAGGCATCGAATCCGTCGGAATCGAGGATTTCCGACCACAGGTAGGCGTAGTAGCCTGCCGAGTATCCCCCGGCAAAGATATGCGAGAAATACGGGCTGCGATAACGCGGTTCGATTTCGTCGATCTTGCCGTAGGCTTCCAGCGTCTCGACCTCGAATTCACGTGCATCCTCGACGTTGGCCGCTTCATTGGCCGAAAGGTCATGCCACTTGAGGTCCAGCAGGGAAGCGGCAATGTACTCCGTGGTTTTGAAACCCTGGTTGTGAACCCGTGCATTGCGTACTTTTTCAACCAGCGAATCGGGGATGGTCTCTCCCGTTTCGTAATGCTTTGCGTAAATGGCCAGCACCTCGGGCTCCGCTGCATAATGCTCCATGAACTGGGCCGGAAACTCGGTGTAATCCCGCGGGCCCGTGGTCCCGGAGAAACGGGCGTAGCGTTGGGTCGTCATCAGGCCGTGCAAGGCATGACCGAATTCGTGGAACAGCGTGGTGACTTCGCCAAAACTCATCAGCGTCGGTTCGCCTTCTCCAGGGGTCATCAGGTTCAGGTTGTTGGTCACGATCGGCCGCACTACCTCCTGATTGACACTGGAGGCATCACGGTAGTTACTCTTCCACGCGCCACCGCGTTTCGAATCCCTGGCGTAGTAATCGATCATGAATACGCCCAGGTGATCGCCATTTTCATCAAGTACGTTGTAGGGCAAAACCTGCGGGTTCCAGAGCGGAACATCGGTGAGTGGCTCGAAGGTCACGCCAAACAGCTTTTCCGCCACGTGAAAGGCGCCATCTTTTACATTTTCAAGCTCAAAGAAGGGCTTGACCTCGCTGTCGTCTATGGCGTACTTCTTCTGGCGCAGCTTTTCGGCGTAATACCACCAGTCGTGCCCCTCGATGATGAAGTCATGGCCCTCTTCCTCGACGATCGCCTGCATCTCGGTTTTTTCTTCCTTGGCGCGCGCCAGCCCCGGCTCCCAGACCTTGACCAGGAATTCTTCAGCGCCCTCGGGAGTCTTGGCCATGCGGGTTTCCAACTGGAACTCCGCGTGACTGCGATAGCCGCGCAATTCAGCAGCCTCGGCACGCAGCTTGGCGATCTCGGTAATCAGATCACGGCTGTCGTTCGCTCCACCTTTTGCCGCACGGCTGCGGTAGCCGTCAAATAGCTGTTTGCGCAGTTCGCGATTGTCTGCGAAGGTCATAAATGCCTCGTACACGGAACGGTTTAAGCCAAAAATCCAGGCATCGTCCCTGCCCTTTGCTTTCGCGGCGCTTTTGCCGGCACTGACGAGGGCGGCCGGCAAGCCTGACAGGTCCGATTCATCGGTGATGACCAGTTCGAAATTTTTGGTTTCTGCCAGCAGGTTCTGGCCAAAACGCGTGGTCAACTCTGACATGCGCGCGTTGATTTCTTTCATGCGTGCCTTGGCCACTTCGTCCATGGCAGCGCCGGAACGGACGAAATCACGGTGTGCCAGTTCCAGCAGGCGGGCGTCTTGCTCATCCAGGCCAAGCGAATCCCGTTGCTCGTACACTGCTTTCACGCGTTGATAAATGGCGTCATCAAGCACGATGGCGTCAACCTCGCGCGTCAGCAAGGGGTACAACTCGACCTCCAGTGCCTGCAGCGCGTCATTGGTGTCGGTGTTGGTGACGTTTCCAAACACATCCATCACGCGCGACACCGCGGAACCAGCCTGTTCCAGCGCGACGATGGTGTTCTCGAATGTCGGTGGCTCCGGGTTATTCCGGATGGCGGCAATCTCTGCGCGCAATTCCTCGATGCCTGCATCGAAAGCCGGCTTGTAGTGTTCGTCGCGAATTTTTTCGAACGGCGGGATTCCGAATGGCGTATCCCATTCGTGCATGAAAGGATTATCCACCGTGTCGCTGCTCGCGACATCTGAACCGGCCGACTCGGCCTGAACGGTGGTCTCGCCCTGCTCCTGCGAGCAAGCCGTCATCAGCAACGATGTGCCAAGCAAAGCCAGCAACCCCCAGCGCAGCCCTTTCGATTCCGTGTGTTTCATATTCCATGTTCCATGCGTTCAAACAGCGCAACACCATATCAGAATCAGCTGGAAAATGAATGTGAGATAGGTCACTACGAAGGCTGCTCTATGAAGGTGAGCGAGAATGAAAGGAGATATTCCCCACAAATTACACAAATTACACAAATTAAAAACGAGAATGGTTTGTTTGTGATCCGCAACTACGCGCTCTTTTCTACCGCGAAAGCGATCTCTCTAAAGCTTGAATCGGTTGTTGGATTATTACGATTTTCATTGCCTGGAAGCAGTAAAGGGGCAGGTGTGGCGACCAACCTATCCTTGTAATTTGTGTAATTTGTGAAATTGGTGGGAATTTATTAACCCTGCAATTTAAAAAAGGCCGGGTTGGCCCGGCCTTTTCGATACGGGTGGCGTTTGAAACTTAATGGTGCCCGGCAGCCGGGATGAACACGTGTTCTGTAAATGACGCGATTCGCGTTAACAGTGTGTAGTCTCCTTCCCAGGCCATCAGGCCGATGAACACCAGCAGGCACAACGGCGGCAACAGGATGGCGTAAATTAACGCCAGGCGCTCCCATGCCATGTGCATGAAAATGGCGACGATAAAGCCTGCTTTGAGGAACATGAACAGCAGGATCAACGACCAGCGCAGCATGCCCTGGAGTTGCAGGTAGTCCACCATGTAGGAAAAGGCGCTGAGTACGAACAGCAACAACCAGATCCAAAGGTAAATGCTCAAAGGATGTTGTTGGTGGCCTTCAGCGGTTGCCGTTTCTGCCATTGTTAGCTCCTTTGTTCTCGTTCTTTACCAGAGATAGAAAAATGCAAAGATGAAGACCCACACGAGGTCAACAAAATGCCAGTAGAGACCGGCGATTTCGACGATCTCGTAGTTACCGCCCTTATGGCGGTCGTAGTACCCGGATTTAACCCGTAAGGCGACGATGGTCAGGTAAATGACGCCGGCACTGACGTGCAGACCATGAAAGCCGGTTATCATGAAAAATGCCGACCCGAACTGCGCGGCCCCCATCGGGTTGCCCCACGGCCGCACGCCCTCTTCGACAATCAGCTTGGTCCACTCGAATGCCTGCATGCCGACAAACGTTGCACCCAGTGCCGCCGTGGCGAACATCAACCACATGGTCTTGTTCTTGTCTTTGCGGTAACCGTAGTTCACAGCCAGCGCCATCGTGCCGCTGGATGTAATCAGCACGAAGGTCATGATGGCAATCAGGATCAGCGGGATCGGGTCTCCACCGAATGACAGCGCGAACACCTCGCTCGGATTGGGCCACGGCACGGTGGTCGAAATCCGGACCTTCATGTACGAGATCAGGAAACAGCTGAAAATAAAGGTGTCACTGAGCAGGAAGATCCACATCATGGCCTTGCCCCATGGGACCTCGAAGGACTGCTTATCCTGCGCCCAGTCGTTGACCAGTGATTTCAGGCTTTTGCCGGAATCGGCAGTGGTTGCATCATGTGCCATATTCAATCCTTAGTCAGGTACTCAACATCAGGGCAAACAGCGCCAGCCAGACCAGCAACAGGTAATGCCAATAGACGCTGCACAATTCGACGCTGATCCGGATCCGGTTCGCATCGCCACCCTGCAGGCTGCGCCACACAGTCCTGGCCCACACGTACAGCCCGCCCAGCAGGTGCAGGGCGTGAACGGCGGTCAGCAGGTAGAAAAACGCACTGGCCGGATTGGTCAGCGCGTACAGACCAGTATCGCGCAGCGCCTGCCAGGCCAGGTACTGCCCTGCCAGGAAGCCGATCGCCATCAGCCCACCCAGCAGCAGTGGCCCGTTGAGCCGCGTCACGCCGCTGTTGGCCAGTTTCCGGGTGCGTTGCATGGCCACGCTTCCGACGATCAGGAACAAGGTGTTCAGCCACAACAGCCTGGGTTCGTTAACGGGGTTCCAGTCGTCCAGCTCCATGCGTTCCACGTAAGCCATGACGAACAGGAAAAAGACGCTGGTGACGACCGCCAGGAACATGGCAAGCGCAACCATCTTTGGTCTGCCGGCATCGTCACCGGGCACCTCGGCGTCATCGGGTATGCCCGGCTCCAGCCAGGGCATCTCGGTTACTTTCCGAAAGATCTTCAAGGCGATTACTCTTCTTTCTCGCCGAACAGTTCTTCGCCCGCTGCCGACTCGGCGGATGCATCCGCCTGTACGCCGCCAGACGCATGGTCATCGACGGTCATATGGTCCGGATCGGGCGGCGTGTTCTGCGGAATAAAATCTTCCGGCACGCCCGGTACGCTGTAGTCGTATGCCCAACGGTGCACCTCGGGAAGATGCTTGCCCCAGTTGCCATGTCCCGGCGGCGTTTGCGGTGTCTGCCATTCGAGCGTCGTGGCTTTCCAGGGATTGCCGTCCGCCTTCTTACCGTATCTCAGGCTCCAGATGATGTTGATGAAAAACAGAATCTGGACCACGGCAACGATCAGGGCCGAGACGGTAATGCCTGCATTCATGGTTTGTGCAGACTCCGGAATGAAATCTGTCGTACCCATGGCAAAGTAGCGGCGCGGAACACCAAGGATACCCAGGTAGTGCATCGGCAGGTATATGGAATAGGTGCCGAGGAACGTCAGCCAGAAATGCCACTTGCCCAGCGCATTGTTAAACATGCGCCCGGTGATCTTCGGGTACCAGTGGTAGATCGCGGCGAACACGACCAGCACGGGTGACACGCCCATCACCATGTGGAAATGGCCGACCACGAAATAGGTATCAGACAGAGGCAGGTCCACCACCACGTTGCCCAGGAACAGGCCCGTCAGGCCACCATGAACAAAAGTGAATATGAAGCCGATGGCAAACAACATCGGCACGGTCAGGTGTATATTTCCGCGCCACAGGGTTAGCACCCAGTTGTAGACCTTGATGGCGGTCGGCACCGCGATGATTAACGTGGTCGTGGCGAAGAAAAAGCCGAAATAGGGGTTCATACCGCTGACGTACATGTGGTGCGCCCAGACGATGAAACTGAGGCCGCCGATTGCCAGGATCGCCCACACCATCATGCGGTAGCCGAAAATATTCTTGCGTGCATGCGTCGCCAGCACGTCGGAGACGATACCGAACGCCGGCAGCGCAACGATGTAAACCTCGGGGTGGCCAAAAAACCAGAACAGGTGCTGGAACAGCACTGGGCTACCGCCGCCGTATTCGAGGTTTTCACCCATCGAAAGAATCGCGGGCATGAAGAAGCTGGTGCCCAGGGTCGCGTCCAGCGTCATCATGATGCCACTGACGAGCAAGGCCGGAAATGCCAGCAAACCCAGGATCGTGGCCGTGAAAATGCCCCAGACTGACAGCGGCATGCGCATCAACGTCATGCCCCGGCATCGTGCCTGCAGCACGGTGGTGACGTAATTGAGACCGCCCATCGTGAACGCCACGATAAACACCACCAGTGAAAGCAGCATCAGTAATATGCCCCAGGTCGTACCCGGCGTCCCCGGCAGGATGGCCTGGGGCGGATACAGGGTCCAGCCGGCCCCGGTTGGCCCGCCTGGAACAAAGAAACTCGCCAGCAGGATCAAAACAGCGAGCAGGTAAACCCAGTAACTGAGCATGTTAAGGAATGGAAACACCATGTCCCGCGCGCCGCACATCAGCGGAATCAGGTAATTGCCGAAGCCGCCGAGAAACAGCGCCGTCAACAGGTAAATCACCATGATCATGCCGTGCATCGTGATGAACTGGTAATACTCGTCCGGCGATATGAAAGAGAAAGTGTCGGGGAACCCCAGTTGCAGGCGCATGAGGCCGGACAACACCAGCGCCACGACGCCGACAAAGATCGCGGTAATCGAATACTGGATGGCGATTACCTTGTGATCCTGGCTCCATATGTAGGTCGTGATCCAGCTCTTGGGATGATGCATGTCCTCTTCGCGGTCACGATCAGCAATGGCGATATACGACATCAGTCTTTCCTCCGGGCAGCTTGTGGCTGCCCAACAATGCTTGAATGGGGATACCGGGTCACTTTTCCGGAACCTCTAGGGTATTCAGGTAAGCGACAAGGTCGTTGACGGCCGTTTCATCTTTCAGAGTCTTGGCCATGAAGACCATCTGCTCACCGTACTTGTCGCGAGGGTGGGCGCCCCTGATTTCCTGTCTGAAATTATTCAGTTGGCGGGCAATATACCAGTCGCTCATGCCCACGGTGCGCGGCGCATTCATCGACCAGATACCCTGGCCCTGCTTGCCGTGGCACGAAGAGCAGGTGACATACAGGTCGGCGCCCCGCTCTGCGTCACCGTGGACGGTCGGCGCAGGAATGACGTCAGGGAAACTGTCGATGTAGGCAATCACGTTATTGATGGCTGCCTCGTCCACCAGGGTGGCGGCCATGGGCGCCATCTGCTGACCATACACGTCCGATTCGTGTGTACCGCGCAGGCCATTCTGGTAGTTGCGTATCTGTTTCTTGATATACCAGCCATCGAGGCCGGCCAGCTTGGGTGCGTTCAGGGCCATGTTGCCCTCGCCGCTGGCGCCATGGCAGGCGCCGCATACCGCGTACTGGGCCTGGCCTACCGCAGGATCACCGGTCGCCATGGCCTGGCGTTGCGCAAACGTCGGTTGCTGGTCCAGCCAGGTTTCGAATGATTCCTGCGACTCGACAACCACGCGGCCACGCATGGCGAAATGACCAATACCGCACAATTCTTCGCACAGAACGTCGAACGTGCCTTCGCGGGTCGGCGTAAGCCACATGTAAGTCACCATGCCCGGCACGAGGTCCATCTTGACCCGAAACTCGGCAACGGCGAAGTCGTGCAGTACATCCTTGGAACGCAGCAGCAGTTTGACCGGCCGGTCCATTGGCAAATGCAATTCGGGGTCGTATACGAGACGGTCATCAGCGCCGTTTGGGTCTTCAGGGTCAACGCCGAAAGGATTGTCAACGCTGATCAGTGCCATGTCGGTCTTGCCGAGGACGCCGTCAGCGCCGGGGTAGCGGTAGCTCCAATGCCATTGCTGGCCGACCACCTCGACTTCGTCAGCGCCTTCGGGAACTTCGACAAACTTGGCCCAGACGAATAATCCGGGCGCCAGCATGGCGGCCACGCCGAGCGTCGTAATCGCGGTCAGCCAGATTTCGAGCTTCTTGTTTTCCGGCTCGTAATGCGCGGCCTGGCCCTTGTGATGATTGAACTTCAGAATGACCCAGGCCAGGAACAGGTTGACCGCGATGAACACTGCTCCGGTCACCCAAAACGTGATGTTGACCGTGGTGTCAATCATGCCCCAGTTGGAAGCGATTTCTGTGAAATACCAGGGGCTGGCAAAGTGGAAAATAACGGTGGCGATAACCAACAAGATCAGAACTATTGCAAATCCCATACGTTTTTTCCTTTTAAGACCGCCGGCAAACCAAGGCCGCGGCCACTAGTTTACGATTCAGCCTGGCGGCGTCTTCTGCGTCGCACTCCACTGAATGGGTTCATAAATTGCCTGTCAATCGCCGCGAGGCGCGCCTCGGGGTGTTCGGCTTTCATCATTCCGCGAATCTTGTCTTCCATTTCCTTGCGGGCATAAATCAGGATCAGGTACTTGCCCGCCTCGATGTCATCATGAAATCGCCGTAACTTCTTGTTCTCTTTATCAATACCGGTCAAGCCACCGACCCATGCACCAAACAGGGTAAAGACCACAACAATGAAGAAATAAATGACTTTTGGGGTCTGGGGACCAAACGGTTCCAGCATGAAAATGGCGCCGGCAGCCAGTACCGCAATGATGAACCCAAGGTTTGCCCCGATCAGGCCGTCACGGATGATGTCGGTGGTTTCGAGGTAATTGCTGGAATGGAGTTGTTCGCGCTTCAGCCCGGCTTCATCCTTGGCAATGATATGCAGAAACCAGTCGAGCACACCGACATTGTGAAGATCTTCAGAGATCTCCTGGGTGCTCTTAAGGGTAGGCGCGAGATAATAAAAACACTTCATCACTTTTCCCCCGTCAGGGTGCTCAACTCCTTCATAAACGCTTTGTTGGCTTGCAACCTCGCCGTCCGCTGGGGTCCCTGGTTGGTTGCAGCGTATTTTTTATTCGAAAAAGTGGAAATCGAAAACGCTATTGAGTTTCGCACATTTACCCGGGATTGGAAAGCGAGCACGTCAAAGCCCGGTTTCCAGCAACGGTCTTGTTGCCGCGTAGCGTCGCAGCCCACCATGACTCCCCGCAGTTGACAACGTTGTGATCACGGGCGAGTCTTGCCATTCACCACGAAGGACTAACATAACTCATGACCCATTCCCGTTACGCCCGCATTGCGGGCATGTTGCTGCTTATCTGCATGAGCGTGGCAATCACGGCCCAGGCAAAGCTCGACTCTGACCTGCTCTCTGGCCTCGAAGCCCGGGCCATTGGCCCTGCTGCGATTGGCGGGCGCATCGCCGCCATCGACGCGGTCAACAGTGATCCCAATACCATCGTGGTTGGCGTCGCCACCGGCGGCGTGTGGATTTCACGCAGCGGCGGTTTGACCTGGGAGCCGGTGTTCGATGACCAGGACGTGGCATCGATCGGCGCAGTCGCAATCAATCAAACGAACCCGGACATCATCTGGGTGGGCACCGGCGAAGGCAATACGCGCAACTCCACATCCATCGGTGGCGGAATCTACAAGTCAATTGACGGCGGCCGCACCTGGGCGCGCATGGGCCTGCAGAACAGCGAACGCATCAACCGGATTGCGCTGCACCCTGGCAATCCTGACATCGTCTACGTCGCGGCGCTGGGGACGCTGTGGGCGCCGAATACGGAGCGCGGCATTTACCGAAGCAGCGATGGCGGTGAAAGCTGGCAACGAATCCTGTACGTCGATGACAGCACCGGTGGCACGGACATCAAGATGGATCCATCCAACCCGGACAAGTTGATTGCCGGAATGTGGCAATTCCGCCGCTGGCCCTATCACTTCAAGTCTGGCGGCCCCGGATCGGGCATGTATGTTTCTCTCGATGGCGGCGACAACTGGACCGAGCGTACCGAGGAGGATGGCCTGCCCGGCGGCGAACTGGGGCGCATGGCATTTAGTTTCAGCGCCTCCAATCCCGACCGGGTCTATGCACTGGTCGAAGCGGAGAAAAGCGCCCTGTTGCGTTCAGACAATGGTGGCGTTTCCTGGCAAACCGTCAACCAGGATTACGATATTGCGATCCGGCCTTTTTACTACACCGAAGTCATCGCCGATCCGCACAATCCTGATCGCGTCTACAACATGGCCACGCGCCTGAGCGTTTCCATAGACGGGGGACGAAACTTCGAATACAACCCCGTCATTGACTGTTGTGCGCCCGGCAACACGATCCACATCGACAACCATGCCTTCTGGATCAATCCGGCTGATGCCCGCCACCTGATCATCGGCAATGACGGCGGTATCGCCATATCGCGGGACCGCGGTGAAACCTGGCGTTTCGTCCGCAACATGCCATTGGCGCAGTTCTACCACATTGCCGTCGATAACGAGCACCCATACAACGTATATGGCGGCTTACAGGACAATGGTTCCTGGCGTGGCCCGTCGGAAGTCTGGGTACCGGCCGGCATCCGCAACCTGCACTGGCAGGAGGTGGGATTTGGCGATGGTTTTGACACCATCCCAGACCCGGAAAACGCCATGGCCGGTTATGTCATGTCACAGGGCGGCTACCTGTATCGCTACAACCTCGAAACGGGCATGCAAAAATTGATTCGCCCGGCGCCGCGAGAACTGGACGAGGAATTGCGCTTCAACTGGAGCGCCGGTTTTGAGCAGGACCCCTTCGACCCGGCCACCATCTATTACGGCAGCCAGTTTCTGCACCAGTCCATGGATCGGGGCGAGACCTGGACCACCATCAGCGGCGACCTGACATCCAATAACCCGGACTGGCAGACCTACAAAACCAGCGGCGGACTCACCTTTGATGTGACTGCGGCAGAAAATTACACCACCATCGTGGCCGTGGCGGCCAGCAAGCTCCGGCGGGGTGTACTGTGGGTCGGAACCGACGACGGACGGGTTCACGTCACGCAAAATGGCGGCCAGGACTGGAGCCGCGTCGATGAGCGGGCGAAGGATATCAATGGCGCCTGGGTGCCGATGATCTACCCTTCACCGCATGATGCTGGCACGGCGTTTGTAGTGTTCGATGACCACCGCAGGGGCGATATGTCGCCCTACCTTTACCGGGTCGAAGAGTTCGGCCGTCGCTGGACAAAAATTTCCAACAGCGACCTGCAGGGCTATGTCCTGTCCGTGGTGCAGGACAGCGTCAATCCGGGCCTGCTGTTCGCCGGCACCGAGCTGGGCCTGTTCGTGACCATTGATGGCGGCGATTCGTGGACCAAGTTCACCACCGGCGTGCCAACGGTGTCTGTCATGGACATGGCCATCCAGGAACGCGAGACCGACCTGGTGCTTGGAACCCATGGTCGCTCCGTGTTTATCATCGATGATTACAGCGCACTGCGCGACCTGCAGGAAGATGATTTCGGGCTGCGTTTGCGCGTATTGACGGCCACCGACGGCCAGCAATACGAGGCCAATCCCACCGCCTCGACGCGCTTTACCGGCTCCGGCGAATACCGGGGACCGAATGAAGCCTACGGGGTCATGGTGACGTTTATCGCCAGCGGTAACGACCTGTCACATCCCGATGCTGAACAGGAGCGCGCAAGGAAAATCGCCCGGCGCGAGGCTGGCACCTCCGATGGTGACCAGGAAAAGGGGGACAACAAACCGGTGGAAATCTCAGTTCGCATTCGCAATGAAGCCGGCGAGCTCATTCGGAGCTATTCGAGGTCGGTGCAACAGGGCCTCAACCGCCTGACCTGGAACATGCGCAGCGATGGCGTGCGGCCTGCCCCTTCCCCGGACAATGCAGCAGATGATGAGGATGACCTGCCGGCCGGCAACCAGGTTGTACCCGGTACTTACGAGATTGAACTCGAACTGGACGGTACTTCATCGCGTGTCTCGGCAACTGTCATCGCGGACCCCCGTTCCACGCTGTCTCCGGAGCAACATGCCGCGCGATACGCCGCGGAGCAGTCGCTGATGGAACTGGAGGGCCTGGCCAACCAAGCCATCGGGCGTATTGCCCGCGCGCGCAGCGACATTGGCACGCTGTTTCGCCTGCTCAGCGATTATGCCGGAGATGCCGACGAAGACCCGGTCAAGGCCCTCAAGGACCAGGCCAAGTCAGTGCGCAAGAAACTCAACGGGCTTGAAAAACGCTTCCGTGTGCCGCCACGAACCAAGGGGTATGTCTATGACGATGACAAGATCAGCTCGATCATCGGCATGGCCCAATTCTACGTGGGCAGCTCGACTGCCCCGCCCAGCCCGACGGCACAGGTGTACGTTGACAAAGCCCAGGCCGCCCTTGCTGAAGGCCTGTCAGAGCTGAATGAATTATTGTCGGGCGAGGTGGCGGAATTAAGCGCCGCCGTGGCGGCCTCAGGCATTTCATTGTTCAAGGCAGATGAGCCGCTGGAGCTGCCCTGAGTCAACCGCGATCATTTCATGCCGAGTTTTTCGCCTTGCTCGAGCAGGCGGATGGACTCCCTGATGCGCTTCAGGGTCGTGGCTTCGCGCCTGGCCTGGTTGATCCACAGCACATAGTGCCGCCGCTGGGCGGCGGTCAGCGTGTCGAAAAACATGCGCGCCGCGTGGTTGTTGGCCAGCGCCCGCTCAAACGCCGGCGAGATTTCCTCGCTGATCCGGGGCCGCGCATCAGCTTCCCATGCCCCGGACTCCTTTGCCGCTTCGACGAGCGTGAGTCCGGGTTTTTCCATCAGGCCCTGGCCGATCAGTTTTTCAACACGCTTTTTGTTTGAATCCGACCACTGGCTATTCGGTTTGCGCGGTGTGAACTTGCGCGCATAACGATCCTCGTCCAGCCTGCGGATCAGGTTGTCCACCCAGCCGAAACACAGGGCTTCCTCGACCGAGTCGTTGTATTCGATGCCTGGCTTGTGGCTGTGCTTCTTGTAGTAGACCAGCCATACGCCATCCGGCTCGCGGTCATAATTTTTGGACAGCCATTCGCGCCAGCTCTCGCGGTCACTGAAACAGACGGTTTTGATTTCCAGCGGGTTGGGCATTTCAAGGCCCTATTTTTCGAGCACGTACATCTGCCACAGGTCCTTGCGGGTCAAGTGCAGGAAAGGCTTCATGGCCATCAAGCCCGTAGTTCCGATGCTCTCTTCCAAGTATGTTAGCTCCTCGAACTTGGCCTTGGTACGCTCGCCAATCGGCGTATCCAGGCCGTTCTCGCGCATCATCAGGACACCCTTGGCGCGCAAGGCCAACTCGGTATAAATGCGCAGGTAGCACAGCATGTCCACCACCACCGGTCCTTCGAACTTGCGGCGCAGGTCATTGAGGAACTGCCCGACCTTGGTTTCGCGAAATTCACCCGAGTTGATCTGCTCCAGCAGATTGGCATCCTCGTCAAAATCTAGTTGCAGCCATTCGTGCATGTGCTGGGCGCTCTGGCGAAACACCAGCCACAGGATAGGCGGCAAAATCACCAGGATCATCATGGTTTGCGTCATCGGGTTGGCGAGGAAGTGGTTAAACAGGGAATGCAGGGTCACTGCACCGATAAAACCGGGCAAATACAGCACGGGATTGATCTTCATGTTTCGTTCGGTCATCGTTTGCGACAGGATGCCGAATATGGCCACCACGCCGCCATGCATGATGGCCGTGCCGAAGCCCCTCACGATCCAGACCGCCATGCTCGCATCCGGAATCTTGTAAAGGTAAAAGAAATTCTCAACCACTGCGAACCCGGCGCCGACCGCAAAGCCCATGATGGCCGCGTCCACCAGGAAACCGATGCGGTGCGTTCTGAACAGGTAAATAATGATGGCAGCCTTGAGTCCTTCCTCAACCAGCGGCGCCACGTAGCGCTTGTAATAGCCCTGGCTGATGTCCAGGGACTCATAGACCAGCCCGTTGGCGAAGTAAGCCAGTACGGTCATGATGCCGCCCGCCACGATCACCACCAACACGGTACGCAGGCTGACCAGCTTGTAGCTGTCCATGTACAGCAGTGCGACGAGAAACATCAGCACGGGCAACAGGCCAATTGGCGCCTTGGTCAGCAGTTCGAGGTTCATGGTGGAGAAAGTTTAAGGGGTCGGGTCCAAATAGGCTACCTGGACCCGGCCCTGACCTGACCTGAATGTGGTCTAGAGAATCTTCAGCGAAAACATCAATTCATCATCAATCTTGTCGCCGCTTTCATAGCCCGCCGCGTAGCCGACAGAAAACACCATGGGCAAGCGGTGAACCAGGGTAAATTCAAAATCCACCTGGAAACCGATATTGGTCAGCGTCCGTTCGAAGGATTTACCCGGATCGGTGACCAGGCCGCTGATAAACAGTGCCGGGCGCGCGTGTTTGAGGAACAGGCTCGGAGATCCGGCTTCGCGGAATCGTTTGGGCGGCAGGTTCCATTCCAGCACCGACTTGTAGAATGTCTTACCGCTGAGCTGGTCGATTTCGAACCCGGGGAATGAATAATATTCGCGGTAACGTTTGACCGCACCATCATCCACGTAGTTGTTCTGGTAGCCACCGAAGTAGAATCGCGACAAGGGGTTGATGCGGTTGCCATCGGCACTGCCGGCAGAATTATAAAACCAGATGGATGAGTGCTTCAGCGGTAGTGCAAACCCGAAGTCGAAGCCACCCCTGATCTTGGTCACCGTGTCGCTGTTGGCGTGATCAGCTGACAACACCAGGTCCCATTCGAATCCTTTCTCGTGATCTACAGCACCGAGCGATTTACGGGTGTTGGTGTAGTCAAGCCCGATTCGCGCGCTCAGTATGTCCTCGAAAAGGAACGTGGATACGTTCTGGTTGTTCGGCAGGGTGTCGAGACCGGTGTAGTAATTCAGGTCCACCGAAAGGTCCAGTTCACGCGGATCATCGTAAATCAGGGACCGCTCGTAACCGAGCAGGAAGGCGTCGCCCTTGCGGCTGCGTTTCTTGGGGCCGAACAGGTCGTAGAAATCAGCATCATTGTGCCAATAGCTGGCGGTCCAGTTCAGCGCCTTGTAGTCGATCCTGGCATGAAATTTTTCATCGGATGGCAGGTCATCGTCCCACGAGTAACCCAGCGACAGGTCAAGGCTGTGCAATTGCAGCGGATCGGCGATATCGAAGTGATAGCCAATGGATTCAGAATCCTTGTAACCCTCGACGAACGGGAATGCCGAGATCAGCCCCAGTTCAGCGGGCGGACGATACTTGCCTTCGTGCCGGATGGTTTCTTCAAAGGGCTGGCTTCCCAGCGTATTAACCACCGACCACTGGCGAACCGAAGGATGCTGCTGGGCAATCTCATTGCCGAGAAAACGAATATTTCCGACCGCCTCAAGCGGCTCAGGGTTGATTCGAATCGGCTGAAAGCCCTGACCGGAGTATTCCATGACGATCATCGAGCCGTCCTCGAGCGGAATCGGTTTGAAAAAACCGGTTTCAGCATTGGTCACGATCTCGACATCGCCATTGGCAATCTCGTAACGGAAGACGTTGGAAACACCGGTGTAGTAGGACGTGCCATAAAGGTATTTGCCATCCGGCGAAAACACGAAACCTTCCGGGATGGCGGGGGTAAAGTCAAACTGCGAAATGGCCTCGGCCTTGCCGTCCACCAGGTCTTCGACCCGGTAAATTCGCAGGTACTGGTCGCCGGATATCTCACCCACCGAGGCGGACAGCAGCGTGCCGTCCGGGGAAATATCCATGTCGAACGGAATCTGGCCCTGGGGCCAGCTGTAAATCATGTTCCACTCCGTGTACGGCTCCGGGATACGCACCAGTGACACCAGGCCGTTGAGGTGACGCAAACCCCAGACCGCACGGTCTGCCTGGTTGAACACCAGGTCACCGACGCGGGTGTCCTCGATCAGCATCTCGGCATCACCGCTATCGACATTGATACGCACCAGGTCGCGGTACTCGACGTTGTCGGTGGTATAGAACAGCGTTCGGCTCTGTGCGTCGAATGCCGGTGAAGTCACGCGGTACAGCATCGGGCCCTTGACGTCGTTCAGGTGCCTGATCTCGCCGCTGTCCAGCGACATGATGCCTACATGGGCAACCACGCCCGGGTAACGGAACCCGCCGACCATGGAATTGGTCTGCGCATCGTAAAACGACCGCGAAATGGAACCCAGCGGCTGTTCGACCAACGGAACTGCCGGTGTCAGCGGCTGCGAACGCACCGATTCAAGGTTTCCCGCCTGCCACTGTCTCTCGAAAGCAATCCAGTCCTGCCACGCTTCCTCGAGCGGCTTGCCAAACACCTTGGCGAACTGTTTCGAGTAATAACGCTCACTGTCTTCGTTGCGGCTGAGCCACTCGATCAGGTGTTCAGGAGAATATTGCAGGCTCAGGTAAGACATGAACCGGGTACCGTAAAGGTAGGCGTTGGCGCCAACCTGGAAATCCACCTCGGTGCCCTCCGACACCAGGCCCAGGTTACTGTAGAAATGCGCGCCGTCCCGGACCATTGCACGGAACACCATTTCGTCGTAGCCGCCCTGCACGCGCCCGATACCGCCCGACATCCAGGTCTCCAGGTAAGTGGCGCTGCCTTCGGCGTACCAGCGTGGTGAGCTCAGGCGGGGCGTGGCAAGGTAATTGTAAAGTATCGACTCCGGGTGCTTGTCCGTCTGGCGCGGCTTGCCACCGAAAAACCGGCGCCACTTGCGGTCCTGCTCGTTCCAGCCATCCATGGTCGCGATATGCGTCAACTCGTGGTTCATCAACTGGAAGAACCGCTCGGTGGAGGGATTGGTCTCGAGAATCTTGTTCTTGGGCGCGATATCGATGATCACCAGGTTCTTGGGTGAAACAATCGCGGCGCCGTTTCCATAGTCAGTGAAGTCACTGAGCAACACGGTGGTCTGGTCGTAAGGCGTCCAGTTGAAGATTTTCTTCTGGAAATCCATTGAATTCTGAAAGCTGCGCGTGCTGTGCTGGACGAGGTGGGTCTGGAACGGATCCAGGTACAACAGCCGCAGGTCGTCGGTCTGGATCATGTCCAGCGAAAAGCCTTCAGACCGCAACTGCGGACTGAATACCAGCAGTACAGACACAATACCGGTTCTTATCAAGCGCATCGCCAGGCTCCCTCGTCACTGTTGGCAAGCATACTATCCCAGCCTGCCACGCACATTCCATGGATTAAAAAAAAGCCGCCTGCGAGGTGCAGGCGGCTTCGTATTTTCCAGACTGTTTAAGTCTGTTTTACTGGATCGCGTCCCGAAGGGCGTCGTTCCTCAGAGAGTCACGGAACGCGTCGTTGCGTAATGCGTCGCGGAATGCATCGTTGCGCAATGCATCGCGGAAAGCGTCGGAACGCAGTGCATCACGGAACGCGTCGTTGCGCAATGCATCACGGAACGCATCATTACGCAGCGCGTCACGGAAGGCATCGTTGCGCAGGGCATCCTGGAAGGCATCGTTACGCATGGCGTCCTGGAAGGCATCGTTACGCAGCGCATCCTGGAAGGCATCGTTGCGCAAGGCATCCTGGAAGGCATCATTACGAAGCGCGTCGCGGAACGCGTCGTTACGCAGCGCATCCTGGAAAGCATCGTTGCGCATGGCATCCTGGAAGGCGTCGTTACGCAGTGCGTCCTGGAAGGCATCGTTACGCAAAGCATCCTGGAAAGCGTCGCTGCGCAGCGCGTCCTGGAACGCATCATTGCGCAAGGAATCCTGGAAGGCGTCGTTACGCAGTGCATCCTGGAAAGCGTCCTGGAAGGCATCGTTCTGGAATGCATCCTGGAACGCATCGCTCTGGAACGCATCCTGGAAAGCATCGTTCTGCATGATGTCCTGCAATGAATCGTTACGCAGTGCGTCCTGGAAAGCGTCTGACTGCAACGCGTCCTGGAAGGCATCGCTACGCAACGCATCCTGGAAGGCATCATTCTGAAGCGCATCACGGAACGCGTCGTTACGCAAGGCATCCTGGAAGGCATCATTGCGCATGGCGTCACGCAGAGCGTCGCTCTTCATGGCGTCCTGGAAAGCATCGCTCTGGAATGCATCCTGGAAGGCATCGGATTGCAATGCATCCTGGAAGGCATCGGACCTCAGCATGTCCTGGAACGCGTCTGATTTCATGGCGTCCTGGAAGGCGTCATTGCGCATGGCATCCTGGAAAGCGTCGCTACGCATGGCATCCTGGAAAGCATCGCTCTTAAAGACATCCTGGAGCGCGTCATTTTTCAGCGCGTCCTGAAAGGCGTCAGATTGAAGTGCATCCTGGAAAGCGTCGCTTTGCAGCGCATCCTGGAAGGCATCGCTTTGCAGCGCGTCCTGGAAAGCATCGCTGTTCAAGGCGTCCTGGAAAGCGTCACTGCGCATGGCGTCGGCAAAATCACCGTCAGAGATGATTTTCGCGTACAGGTCTGATTGCATCAGCTGGGAAATGGCCTCATCGCCCATCACCACGTCGCTGTCTGCTAGTTGATCACCCCGGTAGCGCTCGGCTGGCATAATCGTGCCGGAAGCGTTTTCCTCGGGAACCGGGAACTTGATTCCAACATATGCAACGGCTGCGATCACAACCGCAAATACGCCAACCAATAATCCCATCTTAGAGTTGTTGCTGGTGTTACTGCTCATCGCCCTACTCCTGTCTATCTGAATGAAGAGACTCTCTGTGGTCTCTAGGCATAATACCTGTCAGCGCCAAAAAAGTTGGCCGCCCAGGCCATTTACGGCTTCCGGCTAAGCAAGACTCCCTCTTTGACCAGCTTGCCATTACGAGAAAACTGAAGCTTGATACTGGCTTCATCACTTGCCGTTACTGCTTCTTCGCGATGCAGCATCACGGCAAAGTGCTGCCGACCCTTTCCCTTGACCTGAACGGCCTGGTCGGCGAATTCGATTGAGTTAAGATCACTTTGCATTTGCGCAATGGCGTCGAACATCAGGCCATCGCTGGTAAAGTCCATGGTAATTTCAATGGGCTCTTGAGAATTCAGTTGCACTTCGAGCACCAGGCCGTCGTCCCGCTCCAGCAGGCTCACGGTGCTGCTGAGGTTTTCCACGTCGAAGGAAAACGAGTCCAGCCTGGCGCCCTGGACCTGCTGGTCCTTCATGATGGTGCCGACCATGTTGTCAAGATCGCCGGTGGGGAATGCGCCCGGCCGGAATTCATACAAGCCGACAGCCAGCAGCAAACCGGCCGCCGCGGTCAGGCCATAACGGACAAACCCCGGAAACTGCAGGAAAGAAAAGCCACGCCCCGGATTACCGGGCAATACAATGCCGTCGACGATTCGCTTGTGCAGCCCTGGGGGCGGTTCAAGCGGTTCGACATCTGACAGTGTATCCCTGAGTTCCTGCAACTGACCTTGCAGTTGCCGGGCTTCTTCGGAACCGGCCAACGCGGACTCCAGCTCTTCGCGAACCGGCTCTGGCAGCTCACCGTCCAGGTCCGTCTGGACCAGGTCTTCAATTCGTTCGTTGATCATGCGGAAAGAACCCCGTGTTCCTGCAGCATCTGTTTCAACTGCTGGCGCGCCGTAAACAGGCGGGATTTCACTGTCTTTTCCGGTATTTGCAAAATTTCGCCGATCTGGCGGTAGCTGCATTCAGAAAAATGCCGCAATACGATCACCGCACGATGGTCCTGCTGCATATCCATCAGGACGGCCTGGATTTGCCGGCCTTTTTGGCTGGCGTCCAGTAATTCTCCGGCGCTGCGGAAATCCGAAGCCACGTTGTCAAGTAGCGGCTCGGTACGCCCACGCCGGTTGAGAATGTTGATCGACTCGTTGATTGCAATTCGGTAAATCCAGCTGAAAAGCTTGTAATTCGGATTGAACCGGTCGAGGTTCTCTATCGCTTTCATGAATGTGGTTTGCGTCACATCGGCAGCCTCGTCCGGGTTTCCAAGCATACGAAAGGCCGCGTTATAGACCGGCCGCTCGTAGCGGCGGACCAGTGAATCCAGTGCCTGGCGATCACCGCGCTTGCAGTCTTTCAGCAAGGCCAGATCACGGTCCTTACCCATAACTACATCCCAGGTCAAAAAAGGTTGGTGAAAGAGTTTTATCGGCAAACATGGTCAGCGGCGCAGTCTGCGCATCATCCATCCAGGGAGTGGCACTCTGCGACGTCCATCCTGGTCAGCTTGCTTCCTCGATTTCGAACAGCTTATCAAAACCTGAATAACTGAAGATATCCCGGATATGCGGGTTGACGTTGACCAGCTTGAGTCCCGAACCGCCCGTCGATACCCGTTTATGGGTACGCAGCAACACGCCCAGCCCGGCACTGGATATGTATTCCAGGCCACCCATGTCAATGACGCACTGCCCTTCAACGCCGTCCAGGAATGCCAGTGCAGTTTCCGCGTTGGCTGCATCAAGCCGGCCACTGACGACGACAGTCCCCTGATCTTCTTTACGTATTTCGAACATGCAGTCTATTTCCTGTCCGCGATAAAGGTGATTTTACTTTGACGGTTGCGATACTCATAGTGGATGGAGTCCACCATTTTCAGTACCAGGTACAGGCCCAGGCCGCCCGGTGTTCGTTCGTCCAGTGGCGCGTCCACGTCTACCGGACCTATCTCGCGCGGATCGAACCTTTCGACGTCGTAGTCGGTGAGGCTGACCTCTACACCGTGTTCGTGGGGCGACATTTCAATCAGGATGTCTTCATTGGTCTCGGTGTTGTAAGTGACCATGTTGACGAACAGTTCCTCGACGGCCAGGTCAACCACGTTTCGGTAGCCCGGCTCAATGTCATTCTCGTGGTCCGCAAAGAACTGTTCCGTCATCGCAACAATATTGCGAAGTTCTGAAAAGTCTCGCTTGAATTTCTTTTTCATGAACTCTCCCTCGCATCCACGGATGGTGCGGCCCGGATGCCCCTTCTAGTGTAAAACAGTTGACCGCCCGTCGGTCAATTTCGTGCCGGTTCAGGGCAATCGACGGACGAGGACCAGGGTGATGTCATCCGCCTGCGGCGCTTCTCCGCCAAACTCCTGAGCGCCACTGACCAGCAACTCACATAATTCCGCCATTGGCCGATCATGATGGGTGCGGATAATCTCCGCCACCCGGTCTTCACCGAACTGGGAACCGTCCAGGGCCGTGTACTCGTAGACACCATCAGAGATCAGGGCCAGGATGTCGCCCGCTTCGAGTTTCAGGACCTGTCCGGGTTCGGTCTCTTCTATCGGCATCACCCCGACCGGAAAATTGGTGGGCTTGTACCAGTCACATTCACCGGCAGCCGCCCGGAAATGCAATATCGGCCCCTGGCCACCGGAATGATATTCAACCTCGTGAGACGACGGATCAAGGAACCCCATGAAGGCCGTGATAAAGCGGTCATCCGGCAGGTCTTCGTCCAGTTGATTGTTGACCTGCCGGTACGCTTCGTCGAGGTCGGCGCCAAGCCGGAAAGAAACGCGCAGCATGGCCTGCATCTGCGTGGCTGACAAGGCGGGCCCGAACCCGTGGCCGGTGGCGTCGCCCAGCAGCATGAACAGCTTTTCCCCGAGCACCACCAGGTCGTAAAGATCCCCCCCGGTGTGGTCGGTCGGCAAAAAATGGCCGTGCAGATCATATCCAGCCACATCGGGCATTCGATCGGGCAAGGTGCTCATCTGGATTTCACGCGCCACCGTGACTTCCTGGTGAAGAATTGCATTGGCCAGCAATTCGTCGGTCATCCTGGAGTGCTGAATGGCCACCGCGCATTGCGCCGCCAGCGCCGGACCGACCCATTCATCGTGCTTGTCAAACTGGCCAACATTTTCGCCCAGCCATTGCATCACTCCGAGCAGCGAGTCGTCCTGTCCGACGATCGGAACATTCAACAGCGAGCGCGTCTCGAAACCCTCAACGTGTACCGGAAAGGCCTGGAACAGTTCGTCTTCGCGGCAATCGTGGATATTGGTGATTTCCAGCTCCCGGGCGCATATCCCCGCATAACCTTCACCGATGCCGAGGCGATTGGCTTCGTCGCTGGGTGGGGTCACCTGGACCAGTTCCCGGGTCGAGCGTTCGAGCAGCCACAAAACACCGGCCTCGGCCACGATAGCCACCTTGCCGACCTCGATGATTTCACGCAGCAATTCCGGCATTGCGGCAGGGGCAGCAAGGCGGTGCATGATTTCAAGGATCTGGACCAGTGATTCCCTGGAGATCTCATTCGGATTAATCAGATGTTTCATCAAACGCTCTCTGCATGCCGCCAGCCGCTAATCTATCAAACATCCCCCCGGTCAGCACATGAGCCGCACCGGGACTGATATGATTTTTTGGTCAAGCTGGAGATATTGCTATGAACAAACCCATTCTGAACATCAATGACCTTGAATTCATGGACTGGGGGCAAGGCGAGCGCTTCGCCGCCAGGTTCGGGCTGATCAGCCGCAGAATCGGCGCCAATGGACTCGGTTATAACCTGACCGTGGTGCCACCAGGCAAACGGGCGTTTCCGTTTCACAGTCACCGTGTGAACGATGAGATGTTTTTCATCGTTTCAGGCAGCGGACAGATCCGCATTGGTGACAAGCTTTGGGACATCAGAGAAGGCGACGTGATCGCTTGCCCGCCCGGCGGGCCGGAAACAGCGCACCAGATCATCAACAACTCGGACGCAGACCTGGAGTACCTTGCCGTGTCGACCACGATGTCTCCTGAAGTGGCCGAGTACCCCGACTCGGACAAGGTCGGCGTGATCATGGAACTCGAGGACAGCAAGGACGGCATGCCGGAAATATGGCGCCTGATGATGAAATCCGAATCTACCCAGGTGGACTACTGGGAAGGTGAAGATACTGACTGAATTCAGCCGGCAGTCTCCGACACCAGTATTTGCAGCAGGTAATCCACTTCACGCCGGTGGGTGCGAAAATGCAGGATTGCGACGCGCAGTGTGAATTCGCCATCAAGGCGCGTGGAAGAGATGAAAATTCTGCCATCGTCATGCACCGCCTGCAGGATTTTCCGGTTGGCCTGTTCCGCGTCACCCTGGGGCGGGTTGTAACGAAATGTCACCACTGACAGATCAGGATATGGCCCGACCTCGAAGCCCGGTAGTTGTGCTACTTGCTCATGAAAGTAACGGGCCAACCATAATTTTTCTGACAGCGCGGCCCTGAACGGTTCGAGGCCGAACAGCTTAAGCGGCAGCCACAAACGCAAGCCGCGGAAAGGTCGGCTCAGTTCGGCCGAAAGGTCAGCCGGGCTGTACCCGCCTTCCGGCGGCTGCGCATCCTGCATGTAATCTGCCTGGTAACGGTGGGCCCTGGCGAGCAGCTCCTCGTCCCGGACCAGCACGGCTCCGGATCCGTAAGGCAGAAACAGGCCCTTGTGTGGATCCATGACAATAGAGTCAGCATGTTGCAAACCCGGCAGGGCCTCCCTGCCTTCTTCGCACAACAGGAAAAAGCCGCCATAAGCCGCATCCACGTGCAGCCAGCATGCCTGCTTCCGGCAAATTGAAGAGATTTGCAGCAAGGGATCTACGGCCCCGCTGTCCGTGGTTCCGGCAGAGGCCACCACCAGCCACGGTTGCATGCCATTTTCCCGGTCTGCAATGATCATGGCCTCGAGCACTGCGGCTTCCATCCGGTGCCGCTGGTCCATCGGCACGAACCTCAACGGGCACTCCTCCAGCCCGGCCACCCGCAGAGCCTTGTCGACGCAATGATGCACTTGGCGTGACATGTAGATCGTGCTCCGGGGAATGTCTGCAGGCCTGATGCCGGCGGCATCCCGGGCCGTGACAATGGCGCTCAGGTTTGCCGTGCTGCCACCTGAAGTCAGGTCACCCCCAGCCTCGGCCGGCAGACCGGCCAGGTCTGCCATCCAGCGCACCAGCTGCCTTTCCATGCGTGCGGCGCCTGGTGAAGCAAAATGAACGCCAGAGTAGCGGTTGGCCACGTCCGCCAGGAAATCGCCCAGCGCAGACGGCACCAGTCCGCCGCCGGGAATGTAGCCGAGGTGTCCGCCCGATGCAGGATTGATGCCGGGGCCATCCACCGATTCGGCCAGTTGATCAAGCAATTCGCTGATCGGGGTTGGGGATTCTGGAATCGCTCCATCCAGAACCGAGCTCTGGCCAAGGTCGCGCACGTAGGTCCGTGCGTCCGGCAGGCCGTCAATAAAAGTTTCCGCGTAGTCGATTGAACGGCTAATCCAGTCCTTGCGCTGGTCGCAGCCCGGCTCCAGCGAGCGGGATACCGATTCCAGCTGGCCCAGCTTTTCGTCCCAATCTGTCATCAATCTCCCTGGCAGCCTTGCGACCGAATAAGCGAGTAAGGCGTCATTAATAACTGTCCGTCACGGCTACCGCAAGCATGTTACCTGTATTGCCAGCCCTGGCTGACACCTGAAGCCGATGCGGACACGCTTTGGCGAACGGGCGAAGGCCGGGCAAAGCCATCTCCGGTCTTCGCCTTTTTGTTGCCTGGCTTCGTACCCGCCGGCATCAAGGCTGCCGCGTGGCAGGTGACAGCAGCGCGAAACTGAGGCAGTCTTGATGCATGAATCAGGAACACCAGGATCCATGGGGCACGCGGGAACCCAGGGACGAGAGGCAGGTGCTGCAGTGAGTAGCGCAATCCGTGCTCGCCAGCTGGCGCTTGGATTGCCGGAAGCAGTCGAGAAACCACATTTTCACAAGGCTTCATTCCGGGTCAGCAACCGTATTTTTGCGACGCTTGACGAACAGAAAAATGTGCTGGTCGTGAAACTGAAACCGGCGGATCACGCAAGCAGTATCGAATCTCAACCAGAAATATTTCATAGCGTAGGCTGGGAGCATCAGGGTTGGACCGGAATTCACCTGGCACAGATCAGCAGCGCGCAACTGCAGGCAATGATTGTTCTGGCATGGAAAAACGTTGCCCCCAAGCGCGCCGTCAGGGCCTACGAGGAAAATTTATGAATCACAGGAATGAACTGAATGCGAGTGCATACTGGCGTGAGAACCTGCGCCTGGTAGGGCTGTGCCTGGTGGTCTGGTTCACGGTCAGCTATGGCTTCGGGATACTGCTGGTTGACCAGTTGAACCGGATCCATGTTTTCGGCTTCAAACTGGGCTTCTGGTTCGCCCAGCAGGGCTCGATTTTTGTCTTTCTCGTGTTGATTTTCTACTACGCGCGGCGCATGAATGCGATGGACCGAAAATACGGGGTCGAGGAAGAATAATGGACCTCAAGACCCTGACATACGCGGTGGTGGGTGCGAGTTTCGTGCTCTACATCGGTATCGCATTCTGGTCGAGGGCGCGCAGCACCGGCGATTTCTACGTGGCAGGAAAACATGTTCACCCGGTCGCCAACGGCATGGCCACCGCCGCCGACTGGATGTCCGCCGCGTCGTTTATTTCAATGGCTGGTCTTATCGCATTCCTGGGATACGGCGGCTCGGTATACCTGATGGGCTGGACCGGCGGCTACGTGCTGCTGGCTTTATTACTGGCGCCCTACCTGCGTAAGTACGGCCGCTTCACCGTGCCGGAGTTTATCGGCGACCGATACTACTCAAACGCGGCCCGCACCGTCGCTGTCATCTGCTTGATATTCATCTCGTTCACCTACGTAGCGGGCCAGATGCGTGGCGTCGGCATCGTGTTTTCCCGTTTCCTGGAGGTGCCGCTGAACCTGGGCCTGGTGATCGGCATGGGCATCGTCTTCATTTACGCCGTGTTGGGTGGCATGAAGGGCATTACCTACACGCAGGTTGCCCAGTATTGCGTGCTGATTTTCGCCTATACCGTGCCCGCGGTGTTTATTGCACTGCAGCTTACCGGCAACCCGGTACCGCAACTCGGGTTGGGTAGCGAACTGAAAGGCGAAGGTGTCTACCTGCTCGACAAGCTGGACGCCATCGTCACGGACCTGGGTTTCAGGGCTTACACCGAGGGCAGCAAGAGCAAAACAGACGTGTTCGCGATCACGCTGGCATTAATGGTCGGCACTGCAGGTCTGCCACATGTCATCGTGCGGTTTTTCACCGTGCCAAGGGTTGCTGACGCGCGGCGGTCCGCCGGTTGGGCGTTGTTGTTTATTGCCATTCTTTACACCACCGCACCCGCAGTCGGCGCCATGGCCAGATACAACCTGATCAACACGCTGCAACCCGGCGAAATTGGCAGCGCGCAAGGCAACCTTGAATATGCACAGAGGCCCGCTTGGTTCAGGACCTGGGAAGAAACCGGCCTGTTGGCATTCGATGATCACAATGGCGATGGCCGTATCCAGTATTACGATGACACCAATCCGGACTTCCGTGAAACGGCAAAATCCTACGGCTGGCAAGGAAATGAACTAGGGGTTGACCGCGACATCATGGTGCTGGCCAACCCGGAAATTGCCAGGCTACCCAACTGGGTTATTGCGCTGGTCGCCGCAGGCGGGATTGCGGCCGCCCTGTCCACGGCTGCCGGGCTGTTGCTGGTGATCTCAGCTTCGTTCTCACACGATTTGCTGAAAAGCATCATCGCGCCGGGCATCACCGACAAGCAGGAGTTGGCCGCCGGGCGGATTGCGGCGGCCGTTGCTATCCTGCTGGCCGGCTACCTGGGTTGGAACCCGCCGGGTTTTGTCGCCCAGGTGGTGGCTTTCGCGTTTGGACTGGCCGCTGCCTCGTTGTTTCCTGCGATCCTGATGGGCATCTTTAGCAAGCGCGTCAACAAGCAGGGCGCCATCGCCGGCATGCTTACCGGTCTGACCTTCACCTTTATGTATATAATTGTTTACAAGGGTGTTTTCTTCGAACCACTCCGTGAAAACATTGCCGCGAACTGGCTGTTCGGCATTTCACCTGAAGGCATAGGCGTGGTTGGAATGGTGTTGAATTTCGCCGTGGCCTGGGCTGTCAGCATGATGACAGAAGAGCCTCCCGAGGAAGTCCAGGAACTGGTTGAATTCATCCGCGTGCCGCGCGGGGCAGCCGCGGCGGTGGATTCCCACTGAACCGGTCAGATCACGGTCAGGGGCTGGCGGCCCCTGCTCAGCGTTCCATTCGTCAGGATACGGGCACGCAGCCCTCCATTGCCTTTCAGAAACTCCCTCGCACCGTCACCTATTGAACGATTCATCCATTGGCAGGGCGCACACTCCTCGGTGCCCGCGAAACGCACACCGTTGATTTCAAATTCCCTGCCAATCAGCGTATTGAGATCAATACCCGAAACCATGACGTTGCGCCGCATCGCCCAAGGAGGGCACTCAACCGCGCCGGTGTGTTCCAGGACGGCTTCGAGAATTTCCTTGCTGAAGAATGTCACCTGGCCCTTGTAGTTGTCCTTGTATTCAAAGAACCGGTCGCCTTTCAGGCCTTTACCGGCCACGCATTCCACGCTGGACACCGGCTGCATGCGGTGCGACCGTGCCGCGGTTTCATCCTGTCCGATAAAACCGTGTTCGGAGGATACAAAAATGTTCTGGATGTCGATGGCGCTCATTTTCGGATTCCGTGCCGGGAACCATGATAGTGCCGCGATAAGCCCTGCCACACAAGGCACAGTTTATCGCCAGTCATGCCTGAACAGCCGCCCACCTGGGCCGGGTTTGGATACCGCGCAAGCTTATGGGACACTGCGCGCATGGCTGAACGAAAAACGATCGCAATTGCCGGGAACATCGGTTCAGGCAAGTCTTCCCTGGTCGAATTCCTGACCCGGACTTATGGAATCGAACCCTTCTACGAACCGAACGATGAGAACCCTTACCTGCCCGATTTTTACCAGGACATGAAGCAATGGGCCTTCCATTCACAGCTGTATTTTCTTGCCAACAAGTTTCGTATTCACCAGCAACTGGACCAGATGCCGGGCGTCGTGGTGCTCGACCGGACGATTTTCGAAGATGCCGAGATATTTGCCACCGCCCTGAACCAGATGCGCGTTTTGAACGGCAGGGACTGGGACACTTACTGGGATTTCTACCAGATCATTCTCAATGCCATTCGCCCACCCGACCTGCTGATTTACCTGCGCTGCTCAATGCGCACCATCCGGCGCCGCATCAGGATGCGCGGACGCGCCATGGAGCAGGACATTCCGCTGAGCTACCTGAAAAGGCTTGAAGGCCTTTACGAGCAGTGGGTAGAGAATTATTCGATGGGCGAGGTGCTGGTTCTTGACTCTGGAAAACTCAATTATATCAATGATATGGTGGATTGCCTCGACGTGATGCAACGGGTCGAGGGCCTGTTACCCACGGCCCTGAACCGTGAGTAGGATGCGTTCCATTCAATCGATCAGGGCTGTTCCTGGCGCGCCTTGTAAGCCCTGACAGCAACGTTGAACTGCTCAGCAATGCGCGTTTCCATTTCAACCGAATAATCATGCGCCCGGTCCAGCGCCAGGCGATTCCCGTCACTGAGGCCCTCGGCGGTGCGGCTCTTGTCGAGGCAGGCGCGATAGGCTTCCAGGTCCTGCTGAAACGTATTGATACGCGCTTTGCCGACTTTCAAAGTTTCGAAATCGGCGTCTGCAGGCACTTTTGCCGGTGCGCTGGGCAATTTGCAGGTCTGTGCCTCCAGCGGCAATAACACCGCTGAACCATCCGCTGTCTGGGCTTGCGCCAATACGGAATACGCCAGAGCGGCAACAATTGAAAGACTACTTAGTTTCATTAATCGGGTTCCGTCATCAATGTGATTGCCTGCTGCCAGACTCCTCAATGGGTGAGCAGAATACCATGTCACCCACCGTCTTCGAACAGGCTGCATGCCGCAGTGGCATCATCCACCAGGGAATCAGCTTACATCCGCATTCGGCCCGCAAACCTGCCGACGCTGCCCGTAAAAGGTTCATTTGCGACCCAGCTGCCGGAGTGAGCGCATCGCCTGATCTGCGCATTCGGCGGGCACCAGGATGTGATCATGAAAGTAGCCGGCAAACAGGTTGGCCGGAATACCCTGCTCCGCAAGGCAAGCGGATATCGCGGCGGTCAACCCAACGGCATTGAGATCGGAATGCACTGACAGTGAGATTAAACAAAACGGCCTGCCTGAATCGAGTCCGGCCTTGTGGGCCGTGGATTGATCGATGAGCATGGCCAGGCCCTCCTTTTCCTGAATCATGGCCACGGGATCGAGTGAAGCGAGGTCTCCATAACGCGCGCCGGGAATACTGGTGAATACGAACAACCCCTCTGCAAGGCGTGGATCGGCATGCTTTATGAGTGTTTCAAGATCATTTATCGCCGCCACCCAGCTCTCCAGTAATTCTAAGTTAAAACTCTATCTTAATGATATTAAACATATTTTTTTATGCAATATTGGCTATAGACAAAATGCCAAAATGGCTATAGACAAATTGCCATATTGGCTATAGACAAAATGCCATATTGGCTAAAGCCATTCTTGCACGCACCCCTGCTGCCTGTCATTGCCATCGTGACAGACTGAATTCCGCTGGTGCTGACCGCCGGTCCAATATCACGTCCGCAGCCAGTTCTCCCAGTGCCGGACCGTGCTTGAATCCGTGACCCGATCCACCACCCACGAGCAGTACATTTTCCGCCTGCGGGTGCCAGTCAAGCACGAAATCGTGATCAGGCGTCACGGTGTACTGGCAGACCTCCGCATCGGCGAGCTGCGCGCCGGACATGCCCGGAAACCGAAATCTCATGTAACGACGGGCAGATTCGACGCCCACGGCGGTGGGTTCACGGCTTTGCGTATCTGGGTCAACCTCCCGGCCATGCGTATCGTCGGCGAGCTTGAACAGCCCGTTCGCACCCGGAATTCCATACCAGCAGGTTTTGCCAATCTCGGCCCAGACCGGAAGCCCTGCCCCGAGGGACTCCACCTGGTCCTTCGGTATTCTGAAAAAGTAAACCTCCTGTCGCGTGACCGCCAGGTTATTGCCGATCAGGCCGGCAAACATGCGCTTCAACCATGGGCCACAGGCAAATACCAGCCGGTCGGCGTTCAGCACATCGCCACCCGGCAATATCACCCCCGGCATTTCACCATTTCGAATGACGCCCGGCTCCACCCTGCCTTCACGCCACTGCCCGCCCGCTTCGAGAAATGCCTTGCGCACCACGGCGCAGGCCCTGGACGCATCTAGGTAACCGGCGGATGGTTCGAAAATGGCACTCTCGAGGCCATCCGGATTGAGCTGCGGGTAGCGGCTGGCCAGTTGCGATGCATTGAGATTCTCAAAATCGACGCCGGCGTTGGACATGTGACCCCGTGCCCTGTCAACGAAGTCACCGCCAGTGGACATAAACAACACGCCCTTGCGGTGAAACAATTGCTGACCCCAGTCGCGGTCGGCCTGTTCCCACAGCTTCATGGCGCGGGCCGCCATGTCCACATAGATTCGTTTCGGGTACACATGCCGGATGACGCGTGATTCCCCGCCGGAACTCGACAGGCCGTGCCCGGCAGCCGCCATTTCGCACAACGTCACATTCGCACCCTGCCTCTGCAGCTGCAACGCGGTCCACCCGCCAAAAGCCCCGGCACCCACGACCACGACCTGTTTTTGACGGATAAGTGCCATTCAGCCTCCCATGTTGGCCAGGAAAATCAGGGCGATCACAATCGGTACCAGGTAACGAACCAGGAAGCGCCATACATGATACGCCCTGGCGCTGCCATTACCCCACTCTTCCCTGCTGGCAACGGCAGACAGTGACCAGCCGGCCAATATCGCGACGGCCACGCCACCGGCCGGCATCATCAGGTTGGAAACCACGTAGTCGAAGATGCCGAAAAGTGTCTTGTCAGCCAGTGCCGGTACAAAGGGCAACAATCTGAAATCTGACCAGGCATTGAAAGAAAATACGGTCAGCAGGCCAGTGAGCCACAAGGCAATACCGATTCCGCATGCCAACTGGCGGCGATTGAATCGCGTGTAGTCTTCCGCCCAGGCCACCACGGTCTCGAGGATGGTGATTGCCGAGGTCAGCGCCGCAAATGCCATCAGCAAGAAAAACAACGGTCCGACCAGCCATCCGCCCGGGATCTGGCCGAAAGCAACCGGCAAGGTTGCAAAGATCAGCCCCGGCCCCTCTGCCGGAGAAAGCCCATTGGCGAATACCACGGGAAATATCGCCAGCCCGGCCAGCAGAGCGACAAATCCGTCCGCAAATGCCACCACCGCTGCGGCACCCAGTATCGAAGTCTCGCGGTCCATGTACGCGGCCACGGTCATCAGCACACCCAGGCCTATTCCGAGGGAGAAAAATGCCTGCCCGACCGCCATCATCACGGTGTTTGCATTAAGCGCGGAAAAGTCAGCAACGAACATGAATTGCAGCGCCGCGCGCATGTCGCCTTCGACGACAGAGTAAGCCAGCAATATCAACAATATGACAAACAAGGCCGGGGTCATCCATTTCAAGGCCTGCTCCAGGCCCCGCCTGACCCCGGCAGCAACAACGGTAACCGTCAGCCCCAGGAACACTGCCTGTGAAATCATCATGCGGCCGGGACTGCCCAGCATGGACGCCAGGCTGGCGCCCGCTTGCTGCGTATTGAATCCATCGAACCCGCTGGAGACCGCCACGAAAAAATAATCGATTGTCCAGCCAGCGACCACGGCGTAAAAACTCAGGGCCAGGAATGCACCGCTGACCGCCATCAAGCCGTAGTATCGCCACGCCCGTGAAATACCGTCCTTGCCGGCCAGGCGGTCCATGGTCATCTGGACGCTGGCCCCGCCACGCCTTCCGATCATGAACTCGGCGGCAAGCGCCGGCAGCGCGACAAATGCGATGGCCAATACGTAAACCAGCACAAAGGCGCCACCCCCGTTCTCGCCGGCGACGTAGGTAAACTTCCAGATATTCGAAATGCCGACGGCACTGCCGATTGCAGCAGCGAAAAACATCAGCCGGGATGACCATCTTCGCTGGTTCGAAGGAGTATTCACGAGGAATTCGCCCCGTTTTCAGACGCATTGAGGTTCATTTTCATGTTGGCGGCATGCCTGCTGCCCGGTTGACGCTCCAGTTCGAACACATCGCCGCGTGGTGTCGCCAGGCCGGCAAGGGCCCGGTCAATGGTGGCCAGGTCCTGCCCATCGAGGTCCAGCGCCGACAGGGCCAGGTTCTCCCCGACATGCGAGCGGTTTCCAATACCCAGTATCACGGCCCCGACTGCCGCCTGTTTCAGCACCCAGGCTGAGGCAACCATGGATGGGGTACAGCCATGGCGGTCGGCCACGCTTGAAATTGCGCTGCGAAGCGTGGCGAATATCCGCGGGCCTCCTGTCTCTTCGATCAACAGGCGATACTTGGCATGGGAACGATTGGGGGGCGAACTTTCCGGCGCAGCGGGCGCGGACGCCAACAAGCCGCCGGCCAGCACGCCGTAGGCAAGTATCGAAATTCCGTGAGCTTCGCAAAACGCCTGCATGCCCTTTTCCGGCCGCCGGTCAAGCAGTGAATACTGCGCCTGCAGTGTCTTTACATTGAAGCCGGCGTCAAGCAACTCGCTTAAATGGCGCACATCAAAATTGGTCACACCGAGTAAGGCGATTTTCCCGGATTCCCTGAGCCTTTCAAGGGTCTCAAACGCTTCGATATAACCGGGAATACCATAATCCCACCAATGAAACTGCACCAGGTCGAGCCGTTCGCGCTGCAATCGCTTCAGGGATCGGTGAATAATGCGTTCGGTATCCCGGGGCCCGAGTTGCGCGAGGTTGTCAAGGTCCGGCACATACTTGGTATGAATCTGCAGTGAGTCCGCATTGGCGCAGCCAGCCAGAAATTCACCCAACAAAGCCTCTACGCCGGTATAAATATCAGCACAGTCAAAAGTCGTGAAGCCGGCGTCTGCCAGCTCTGAAAAGCGTCGCATCAATGCTGTCCGGTCAAGCCGGTTCCCGCCGTGACCCACCGACAATTGCCAGCAGCCGTTTATGATCCGGGCACAGGAATAGCCCGATTCAAGCTGCTGGCGAGGGCACAGGTCTCGCACAGTCGACTAATCAGTTGGGCCGCAACGGTACGACCGTAGTTTCGGCATGGCTGAACGTACGTTTTCGCGTACGGCGGATTCGAAAGCGCGCACCGCAGTTGGGGTCAGGACAGGCCACATCTGCATCGGTGGTCATCCAGTCGTTACCATCAGTGACACGTTGCTTGGCGGGCAACAGCGGCAAAATGGCCGCCAGTGCGTAAATCGAAAATGACTGGCCTTCAGGCAGGGAGAAGTTTTCACCGCTGACTTCGAAATAGTCGCCGGGGTGGTGGGAACAGACCATTTCCGAAGCCTCGCCGACCACCTCGACCCGCAGGTCCCATAATTCGAACTCATCCGCCGGCATATTGAACGGGGCTCACCGGTTGTTCAAAGGGCCGCGCAAAGCTAAACGCACGCGCTCCCGGCCCATGTTCCCTGAGCCATTCCAGGCGCGACAAGGCCTCGGAAAACGCGGGGATATGCCCGGCCTCAACCCACCACAAAACCATCGTCGCTTCGGGCCATTTTGCGAACCATTCGGCGCGGCGTTTCATGATGGACAGGTGAATCGGCGAGGTGACAAATTGGCGCAGCGATTCGAGGTCCTGCCACAAGGACATGTTTACCAGCCAGCCCGAGGCTTCGAATTCGACCAGGACCGGGTCTTCACATTGATCTGAAACCAGGCGCCATACAAATCCGGGGCTGCGGTCGGCAGCGGCGTTGACAGGATCCAGCGCTTCGATGAAATCCTTCATGCCCGGGTCCTCGTACGGCATGGTCATGCGCGCGACGTTGAGCTGGGCGAGGTGATACATAAGATGGGGTCAGCGCTTCAGCGCAGGAACAACGCAAGCACCAGTAACAGGATCGCCACGGCCTGCAGTCCAACCCGGGCCCACATGAACCCGGTGCCGAAATCCTTATCGAAATTTCCGCCCTGTCCCAGCGAAGTCAGGCCGAACAGCAAGGCGACCACGGTCGCGAGCAGGGCAAGTATGATGACTACGGTCAATATATCCATGGTGGCTCACTCCTGATGGGCGCAAGCGAAAATAATATCAGACCAGCCTGACACGTATCACGCCTGGCGCGTTCCTGATCTCTTCCAGTGCACCGGCACCCGGCTCGGTTTCGACATCGATAATGTTGTACGCGACTTCGCCGCGGCTCTTGTTGACCATGTCCACAACATTGATATTCCGCTCGGCAAGCACCGACAGCACTGAACCCAGCACCCGTGGCACGTTTTCGTTGCAGATCGTAATGCGGAAACCGCCGTTTCGCGCCATGCGGGTTTGCGGAAAATTGACCGAATTGACAATATTTCCGTTCTCCAGGAATTCGATCAGTTGATCGGCAGCCATGACCGCACAGTTTTCCTCTGCCTCTTGAGTACTTGCCCCGAGGTGAGGCAACAACAAGACATCGTCACGCCCAAACAGCGACGGGTGCGGAAAGTCCGTGATATAGCGCGACAGGTAGCCCTCATCGAGGCCCCGGATGACGGCATTAATGTCGGCCACTTCCTGGCGGGCAAAGTTCAATAATCGCGCGCCTTTTTTGATTTGCCGGATGGTCTCGCTGTTCAACAGGTGCCGGGTGTGCTCATTGGCCGGAACATGCAGCGTCAGGTAATCCACCTCTGCAAGCAGCGCCTGCAGTGAATCTACTTTTTCAACCCGGCTGGACAGCCGCCATGCGGCTTCGACCGAAATCGCGGGGTCAAATCCGACCACCCTCATACCCAGTTCTAGCGCCATGTTGGCCACCATCGAACCAATTGCACCGAGGCCGATGACACCCAGCGTCTTGCCCGCGATTTCCGAGCCGGCATAGCGCTTTTTCGCTTGCTCGACCTGGCGGCTGACCTCGGCCTCGTCATCAAGCTCGGCCAGCGTGCTGACCCAGGAAATTCCACCGTAAATGCCTCTTGAACATAGAAACAGGCCGGCTGCGACCAGTTCCTTCACGGCGTTGGCATTGGCGCCAGGCGTGTTGAAGACGACAATACCCCGCTTGGTCATTTCATCGACCGGGATATTGTTGTACCCCGCGCCGGCCCGAGCGATCGCCAACAGGCTTTGCGGTACGGGCTCATCGAACAGCTTGTGACTTCGCAGCAGCCAACCGTGCGCATCGGCCACCCGGTCGCCAAGGTCGTACTGACCAGGTTTGAACCGCGCCAGCCCCTTGTCGGCGATGGCATTAAACGTTTGGATTTTGTACATCATTCAGTGTTCCTTTACCTCGTGATATGCCCACTCGATCCAGGGCATCAGCAACTTGATGTCCTCAGCCTCGACCGTTGCACCACACCAGATTCGCAATCCTGCCGGTGCGTCGCGATAAGCCCCGATGTCGTTTGCGGCTTCGTGCTGCGCGAGCAGCCCTACCAGGCGCTTGACGGAACTGTCAGGCAAATCAAGCGTCAGGCATACGCTGGTGCTGGAGCGGGTATCCGGATCCTGGGCCAGGAAATCGATCCAGTCATGTGTATTCACGAATGACTCGATCAACGCGAGGTTAGCGCGACTACGCCCGATGGCCGCTGCCTGGCCACCGATGGACCGGATCCAGTCAAGGCTGTCCAGGTAATCCGCTACACACAGCATGGAAGGCGTATTAATGGTCGAACCCTTGAAGATGCCTTCATTCAGGCGGCCGTTTTTTGTCAGCCGGAAAATTTTAGGCAATGGCCATGGTGGCGTGTGGCTTTCCAGCCGCGCCACAGCCCTGGGGCCCAGGATCAACATACCGTGCGCGCCTTCGCCACCCAGTACTTTCTGCCAGCTGTAAGTGACCACGTCAAGCTTGTGCCAGGGCAATGGCATTGCAAACACCGCGGAGGTGGCGTCACAAATGGTCAGTCCATGACGGTCATCGCTGATCCATGCGCCGTCGGGCACGCACACACCCGACGTGGTGCCATTCCAGGTGAAGACGATATCGTGCTCCGGGTCGGCGGCGTCCAGGTCAGGCAACATGCCGTAATCAGCCGTGAAAGACCTGGCGTTATCCAGCTTCAACTGCTGCTCGATATCCACCAACCAGCCTTTGCCGAACGACTCCCAGCTGAATACATCGACCGGGCGGGCGCCGAGCAATGACCACATCGCCATTTCCATCGCGCCGGTGTCCGATGCCGGTACGATCCCTACACGGTAATCTGCCGGCAAGCCCAGTAACTCTGCGGTCTGTTCGCAGGCGCTTTGCAGAACGGACTTTCCCAAAGCTGAGCGATGCGAACGGCCCAGCGTGGCAAGATCCAGGGCACTCACATCGAAGCCCGGCCGTTTGCTGCAGGGGCCGGAAGAAAAACGCGGGTTTTTCGGGCGTATTTGCGGTCTCTGGCTCAATGATCTGGCCTGTGTTATTTCAGTCATGATCTACGAGGAATGTGACAAACGGAAAGCAAGGCTATTGTACCTTTGAGCGAGCGGGAAATGGTGCTCAAAATGCACTCAAATGATGCTGATCAGATTTCGCCCAGGGGCAGCGCGGTGGTTTTCTTGTTGGTGCGTAAAACAAAACTGGTATTGACTGTCTGAACCGCCTTGACGCGCAGGATGTGCTGGCTCAGCAGGCGATCATAATCACCGATACTGCGGCACACCACTTTGAGCTGGTAATCGTGCTGTCCGCTCATTGCATGGCACTCGAGGACTTCCGGCATATCCTCGACCATGCGGTCGAACTCGGCAACCGAATCCGGGTGGTGATCCTCCAGGGAGACCTGTGCAAAGGCCGTCACGTGCAGGCCGAGACGTTCCGGGTCCAGCAACATGACGCTGCCCTGGATCAAGCCATTTTTTTCCATGCGCCGGACGCGGCGCCAGCAGGGCGTGGCGGACAGACCGACCTTATCGGCCAGGGCCTGGCTCGAAAGCCGGCCATTTTTCTGCAACTCAGACAGAATCCTGATATCGATTTGATCCATAGTATATTTATTTCTCTAAAATTAGTTTATCGAAATATATATAACATATACTACCTACGCAGTGCAGGTG
>JABDJL010000050.1 GCA_013002505.1 Lysobacterales bacterium
AACCTCGGGCTGGATCTTTATGTCACGCACCTGGTGCGTGAAACCAATACGCTGTACACCTCGGTGGGCAATGGCATGCAGGATTCCACCGGGCGCATGATGCGTCGCTTGCCAAGCTGGATTTCAATGGTGGCGCCGATGGCATCTCTGCCCAATAGCGGGTCAATTGCCCGGATGCCAAGCCATGCACCCTGGCCGGGTAAGTCATTGCGGTACAAACGTGCTGGCCCGTTCGCATTGCTGATTACAAGGTCGATATCGCCATCCCCGTCGAGGTCACCCCTGGCAAGGCCGCGGCTGACCAATGCTGCTTTACAAAAGTCTCCTGCCGATGCACATGCGTTGACCAGCCGCCCATCACCCTCATTCAGGTAAAACAGGTTTTTTTCGCCGTAATCGATGACAAACGCTTCGTCTACTGAGCTGTTCTGTACCGGGCTCGACGTCTCCGCCCTGGTGACGCGCCCGTTTGCCACGGCCAGGTCGAGATCTCCGTCCTGGTCAGCATCCAGGAACACGGTCCCGAAACCGGTGTATGGCATGCTGTCGGCCCCGGCGCTGTTGCGCCCGGTGGAATCCTGCATGCCATTGCCCACCGAGGTGTACAGCGTATTGGTTTCACGCACCAGGTGCGTGACATAAAGATCCAGCCCGAGGTTGCCGTCCAGGTCTCCCAGTGCAATACCCATGCTGGCTTCGGGTTTGCCAAAGGCGTTGTACGCCACGCCCATCAACAGCGCCTGGTCCTCGAAAAATCCCTCGCCATTGTTCACCCACATGTGGTTCTTCTCACCGTCGTTGGCGACAAAGATATCCGGCCAGCCATCGCCGCTGAAGTCAGCACTGACGACACCCAGGCCTTTGCCCGGCGCCCGGTCCATACCACTGGCTGCACCGGCCGACTCAAAGCGGCCGTCGCCAAGGTTTCGCCACAGCAGGTCTTGAAGCCCACGATAGGTGTTGGGGCCGCAATACTCGGCGCGGCCGGCGCTGTCGGTACAGGAACGTCCGGGTCCGTCGTCAACGTACCTGGTGACATAGAGATCGAGCCATCCATCCAGGTCTGCATCCAGAAAGCAGGCGGAAGTTGACCAGCCTGGCGCGCTGATTCCGGCCGCTTCGCTGATATCGGTGAAGCGGCCTGAGCCGTCGTTCCTGTAAAGCACATCTGCGCCGTAGTTGCTCACAAACAGGTCGAGGTCGCCGTCATTATCCAGGTCACCGAGCGCTGTTCCCATGCCGTAACCGCCATCGCCGAGCCCCGATTCGACCGTGCGGTCCACGAACTGTCCATTCGTCTGCTGGCTGAACAGGCGATTCACCGGCGCATTGCTTTGCGCCGTTTCCCTGGCGCCGCCATTGACGAGGTAAATGTCCAGGTCACCATCTCCGTCATGATCGAAAACAGCCAGTCCGGCGCCGATGCTTTCTGGCATGCGGTACGCACCCGCGAGACCGGCATCATGGTTGTACACGACACCAAGCTGCGCGGCTGATTCGATAAACCCGGATTGTTGTCCGGGGTTTTCTTGCGCCACCTTTGGCGCATCGCATGCGCCAAGCAACAGGGAGCTTGCCATGACGGCCAGGTGTCCTCGAGAACTATTTAAATCGCTGTGCATGGCGCCAACGCTGCATTCCATCCCGCCCATCGTTATTCATGAGGCTTGCTGTTTAATTATACGGACCGTACCGTCCGGAATCGCACGGATTTGGGTAAACTGTGCACTTCTCGAATTCCGGTTTTCCCAACCGATGGTAGGGCCATGCGCAACAACTCACTCCTTTGCTTGTTAATTGTCATCCTGGTCGCTGCCGGGTGCAGCGAAAGTGGCGCACCGCCAGACGCTCCGTCGCCCGGCCCTGAAGTCATCAGCACCAACAACCGGGCTGTCGGGCTGATGGGTCAATTCCGCTACGGCGAGGCGCTGGAGCAGTTCGAGCAGCTTTCCGGTGACTGGCCCGGGACTGAAGAGTTCGAGGTCAACCAGGCCATCGCAACCCTGAACCGGCAGCAGGAAGGAGACGAGCAGCGGGCGCTGGACCTGGCAGGATCAGTTCTGGAAGCGAACCCTGGCAATCTTCGTGCCCACTATGTATCAGGGCTTGTCCACCTATACCTGGGGTTTCCCGAAAAAGCACTCCCTCATTTCAGCGCCGTGGCTGAAGGCGACCCTGAAGATGCGCACGCGGCTTACTACCTGGCCTTGTGCCATGCCCAGGCAGGACAATACGAAGCGGCGCTGGCGGGCTACCAGCAGGCCATGAAGCTGGACCCGTACTTGCGAAGTGCTCATTACGGCGCGTTCCAGAGCCTGCAACGACTGGGCCGCGTTGATGAAGCCAGGGAGGTGGCGGACACCTACCAGCGGCTTGAACGCAACCCGCGTTCGCACCTCGCAGAATTCCGCTACACACGCATGGGCCGGTGGGGTGAGGCCGTCGCGATTGACCAGGATACTCCCGGTCCCCATCCTGTCATCGCCGGCCCGGTTTTTGCGGGCCAGGAACCGCTGCCTGTGAGTGGTCATTCCGATGGCGCCTGGATGACAAAGGGCAATGCAGCTATCAGTGTTGCCGACATTGATCATGACGGACGGCATGACCTGTTCCTCAATGGTGTTAGCGGGCCGGGGGCCGATGCAGGTGGAAACCTCGTCATAATCTCCGGCGTGGATGAAACGTTTACTGCAGATGAGC
>JABDJL010000051.1 GCA_013002505.1 Lysobacterales bacterium
GAGCCTGATTATGCCGAGGCATGGGCCACGCTGGCCGGCGCCAGCATCGTACGATCCTTCCAGGTGGACGAAGGCGCATCGGAACTCATCAGGCAAGGCCGGTCTGCCGCCAACAAGGCTATTGAAATCAATCCGAATACCGGCTTTGCCTATGCGGCCCGGGGGTTACTCAATATCCGTGAGCTGAACTGGGAGGCCGCCATGGCCGATCTGGACAGCGCCATCGAACTCAACCCTAACGAATCCAACTCGTTACTTTGGAAGGGTATTGGCCTGCTGATGCTGGGCTACAACGCCGAAGCGCTGGATTACCTTTTGCAAGCCGAGAAGGTGGACCCGGTATTTGCACTGCTTCAGAGCTGGATCATTGTGGCCTACACGAATCTTGACGAAGCCGAGGCGGTTGGCCGTCATGCAGACAAGGAGGAGGCATTTGCCAGCAATACCAACAACAGCGGGCGTTACGTGCTGCACTTGCTGCGGGGTGACCTGGAAGCCGCCGAGCAAACCTGGGCGCTTGCCGATATCGAGACCCTGGAATCAGACGTATTGGCGCGGACTGCATTTGGCGCACTGCGTGATCCGGCGCGGAAAGAGGCGGCCATTTCCACCCTCCTGGAGAACGAACAAATGTCCGCATCGCGGACGCTATTTCCCTACCTGTGGCTGATTGGTGCAACCGATGCGGCGCTGGATCACATGCACCGCATTATCGACAGCGGCCGGGGGCTACGGGCTGGCATTGGCCTGGTGACGATCTGGGCGGCGTATCACCGGGATCAATTGGATGCTCCAGGCTTGCCAGAATTGTTCGAACGTATCGGCGCCGCCGACTACTGGCGCAAACACGGCGACCCGGACCTGTGCCGCGTCAGCGGCGACAACATTGAGTGTGGTGAAAAATAAAATGAGTCTCTTTAACGAGCTGAAACGCAGAAACGTCTTCAAGGTCGGTATCGCTTATGCAGTGGTGGCCTGGCTGATCATGCAGGTCGCCGATGTGATGATCGACAACATCGGTGCGCCGGACTGGGTTTTCAGAAGCATCGTGCTGGTGCTGGGGCTCGGTTTCCCACTGGTGCTGATCTTTGCCTGGGCTTTTGAAATGACGCCGGAAGGTATCAAGCTCGAAAAGGACGTGGACCGCAGCCAGTCCATCACGCCCCAAACCGGGCAGAAACTGAATTACGCCATCATGGCCATTATGGCCCTGGCACTGGCCTATTTCGCCTGGGACAAGTTTTCAGCCCCGGAAGCGGAGCAGGTCGCCACCACGGGTGATGAGCAGGCCATCGACAAGTCCATCGCCGTGCTGCCGTTCGTCAACATGAGCGCCGACGAAAACAACGAGTATTTCTCCGACGGGCTGTCTGAAGAACTGCTGAACATGCTGGCCAAGGTAGACGGCCTGAAGGTTGCCGCGCGCACTTCTTCGTTCAAGTTCAAGGAATCAGAAGAAGATATCGCCGAAATCGGTCAAAAGCTGAATGTCGCGACGATTCTTGAAGGTTCGGTGCGCAAGGCCGGCAACCAGGCGCGCATCACCGCTCAGCTGATCAAGGTCGATGACGGCTTCCACCTGTGGTCAGAAACCTACGACCGAGACCTCAGCAATATCTTCGAGGTCCAGGACGAAATCGCGCGTGCCATTGTCGATGCCCTGAAACTACCCTTGCTGGGCGAGAACGCTGCCCCCATTGCCGCCAATGCTGCGGCGAGTTTTGAGGCCTATGACCTGTACTTGCTCGGGCGTCACCATTATTGGCAAGTCAACGCCGAGGGATACGAGAGGGCGGTGGATTACTTCGGCCGCGCGGTGGCTATTGATCCTGAATTTGCCCCGGCCTGGAGCGGCCTGGCCGAAGCTTATCTTTCGCTTTCAGACTACGGCGACAGGCCAATTGAAGAAACGCACCCCCTCGCTAAGAAAGCCATTGATAAGGCCAGCCAGTTAGCGCCAGATGCCCCCGAAACCCTGGTTGCGCGTGCCAATCTTATTAGCTACCAGGGTCTCTTCCAGGAAGCCACACCGCTGCTCGAACGCGCACTGGCCAAGAATCCAAACAACATCAACGCCCTGCTACAGCTGGCCGCCTATCTCCCGCCTGCCGAGCTTGAGCGTTCCGTGGAACTTGCCAACAAGGCATACGAACTGGACCCGCTATCCGAAATGACCCGCAACATGTTGATCCAGTTCACTGCCAACGATGGAGATTTCGACGGTGCACTACGCCTTGCAAGAGAGATGCTGCTAGACGACCCCAACAACCCCGGTTTGTACGAGGCACTGGCCAATGTTCACGAATTGGCCGGCAATTTACACCTGGCCATTCCGGCCTGGGAGATGACCTGGGAACTACGTCCTGGAGACGTGCTTCCCGGCACCGCCATAGCTCGAATTTACCGCTTTCTCGAAGACACCAAATCGGCCGATGTGTGGTTGGAGAAAGCACGCCAGCGGGGCCCCGAAACGCGCTGGGTCACAATCGCAGAACTGATCCAGAACTTTGACCAGCAGGAATTCGAAACGCTGGCTGACCGGTACGGCAAGATGATGCAGGACGGGACCATTCAGCCAGTTAGAGAATTGTTTTACGGCGACACGATGATTCGGCTTGGAAGGCCGGAGCAGGCCGAACAGCTCTACCGCGGCGTCATTGAACGATTTGGTGATTCGGGTACCGTGATCAAAACCAATTTACACGCCAACGCCACCGAGCGCCTGTTGACCCTCTTGCCGGAAGGTCAGGAACGGCAGCAACGGTTAAGTTTACTCCGGGATTTTATCGAGAAACTTGCTCAGGATCAGCCCTGGAGCGGAGGGTCTTGGCGCGAACGTGCCGATCTCGCCATGCTTGAGGGCGACACGCCTGCGGCCATGGAGCATCTCACAAAGGCCATTGATCTGGGATTCCAGTGGCGAAATGCCCTGGAGTATTCCGTCTTGTACATGGGCATCAGCGAAGACCCCGCTTTCAGGGCCGTGCTCGCCAAGGCTTCTGACAAGGCACGTGTGCAGCGTGAACTGCTCGAAGCCGAGCAAACAGCCATGGAGACCGGTGGATGAGCAAGACGGTTAGAACGATATTCATGCCTATGGGAGCGAGCGCCTGCTCGCGAATTGATGAGGCCCGACAATACGTTCGCGAGCAGGCGCTCGCTCCCACAAAATGCCGATCGCAGGAGTAGCAATTGAGTTTTATCGAGGAGCTTAAAAGACGAAACGTCATTCGCGTAGCCATCGCCTACGCGGTTGGCGCGTGGCTTTTGCTGCAACTGACCGATGTTCTGGTGGACCTGCTGGGCCTGCCCGACACGGCCGGCAAGTACGTCATCCTGCTGCTGGTCATCGGGTTTCCGCTGGCGCTGTTCTTTGCCTGGGCATTCGAAATGACCCCGGAGGGCATCAAGCGCGAGGCCGACGTGGATCGCAGCGACTCAATTGTCCACGACACCGGCCGCAAGCTGGACCGCACGATTATCGCGGTGCTGGCGTTGGCCGTGGTGTTCTTCATCTATGACAAATTCAGTGCGCCGGAAAATGTGGGGTCAGGTTCAATTAGCCAGGCAGGGCAAGTCGCAGGGAAACCAGGTTCCGGGGTAATTGAACCTGACCCCATTAAGACCCCTGCAGAACCCTCCATCGCCGTGCTGCCATTCCTCAACATCAGCAACGACCCAGAGCAGGAGTATTTCTCCGACGGCATTGCCGAGGAACTGCTCAACCTGCTGGTGCGCGTAGATGGCCTGAAGGTCGCATCACGCACCTCGTCATTCGTATACAAGGGCGAGAACCTGAACATTCCAGCCATCGCTGAAGAGCTGAAGGTCAATCACATCCTCGAGGGCAGTGTCCGTAAGGCCGGCAACCGCGTTCGCATCACGGCACAGTTGATTGACACCTCGGATGACCGCCACCTGTGGTCCGACACCTTCGACCGTGAATTGAACGACATCTTCGCCATCCAGGACGAGATCGCCAATTCAATCGTGGATGCCCTGAAAAGCGAACTCGGCATCGGGCTTGAGT
>JABDJL010000093.1 GCA_013002505.1 Lysobacterales bacterium
CGAAAGACTCTCGGCCCAGAGAATGTCCAGGCGGGCGCGGAGAAATCAGTGCTGAAATGTGCTGAGGCAGCACGAGGAAGTCAGCTGCAAGGGTTTGCAGCAGTGCGTCCAGGGCCTGCTGCTGGCGGCTGGCGCTTACCGGTTCCGAATCGGGTTGGCCATCGCCGCGAAGCTGGTAGGAAAAGTTCTGGCCACCCAGCAATTTGCCGGCGGCTTCGATCTGGAATCGATGCAGCAGGTAGATCGGAACCAGAACTTCCTCGAGCGTTGCTGTTGGCCGGCCGTCACGAATGTTGTGCAGCGAAAAACGAGACAGGGCATATTGGCGTACGCGCAGCAGGTGCTCGAGTTCGGCCAGCGGATCGCTGCCGTTGTCCCACAGGTTGCCGAGCGGATGCGCCGTACCCACGTCGCGTGCGTCCGCGTCATCGACAAACAACAGCCCCGAGTCAATGGTTTGCTGGATAATCGCCGCACGTGCGGCTGATTCGTCAACGCCCTCGGCAAAATCCTGGTAGCCATAAAGGATGGCCCGCTTGTCCCATTCCCCGATGCCCGTGTCATAAGCATCGGAAAGGTCGAGACTTCCATCTTCATTGAACCCGATCAACGGAAACGGGTAGTCCATCACCGACGAACGGCCCTGGGTGCTGGCGGCAAAATTATGTGCAATTCCCAATGTGTGTCCGACTTCATGGGCAGATAACTGGCGAATGCGCGCCAGTGACATTTCCAGCATTTCACCCGGAACCTCGTCACTGCCATAGGGCGACAGCAAGCCCTCGGCAATCAGGTAGTCCTGCCTGACCCGCAGTGAGCCAAGCGTCACGTGACCCTTGATGATTTCGCCGGTTCGCGGGTCTACCACGGACCCGCCGTAAGACCAGCCGCGCGTGGAGCGGTGAACCCACTGGATAACGTTGTAACGCACATCCATCGGGTCGGCATCGACCGGTAATATTTGCACGCGAAATGCATCCCGGTAACCTGCAGCCTCGAATGCTTGGTTCCACCAATTCGCCCCGTCAACCAGCGCAGAGCGGATTGGCTCGGGCGTGCCGGGATCGACATAGTAGACAATGGGTTCAACCGGATCAGATATTTCAGCCGTCGGGTCCTGTTTCTCAAGTCGGTGTGTACGCGCATAAGCAGTCCGCATTGGGCTGCCGACTTCACTGCTGTAATCGATGTAACCTTCTTCGCTGGGTGAGCCGATGTAACCTGCACGCGGGTCGAAGGGTACCGGCGTGTATTGTGAATCAGGCAGCCTTACCAGCGAGTGATGCAGGTGAACGGTGATTGCCGTGGGGTCAGGCACCACGCTTGGTAGCACATTGGGCTGGTCGCCATTGAACTGCGGCTGCCCGGTGTAGGTCATGATGGCTTCCACCTCGCTGTTATCGGGAAAGCTGCGCGTTCGGGGCAGGTAAATGGCGGAGCGCTCGGGGTCGACCGAGTAAGAACCCTGGCCCGACCTTGAGAGCCTGGTGGACAGGTCGTGTGCATCCCTGAGAAAAAAGCCGGTCGCGTCTACCAGCACCGAGTCGCCATTGTCGAGTTCAACCGGGAAGCCCCACAGCACGGACTCGGCGAATGACTGCTCCACGGCCGCCTGCTCTGCCAGGTCGTCGCTGGTGGCGCGAAAATACAGATTGTCCGCGATCAGCAACACGCGCGGACCGGAACGAAAGAATCGAACCACGTGGGTATTCCCCAATTGCCCGCGATCCAGTAACAGGTCGTTGGACCCGATGCCCCTGGGCATTGAACTCTGGTACAGAAAATCTTCCCCCATATTTTCAATTTGCATGAACAACTTTCCCTGTTGCTCGTCCCACAGCAGTGGGATAAAGCCATCAAGGGCCGCGAGATCTGCGAGCCGGTCCTGCAAGTCGGGCGGGTCCTGTGCGTAGGCGCCGCTTCCGAACGACATTAGGATTACGATGGCAACGCGCCAGCTCTCGATTAGCTTCATTTGATTAGTCATCTGTCACAAGGATGGCCGCATATATTAGCCGATTGAACGGCTGGCATCGCGCGCGCGTGGCGTTGGGAATCAGCCTTGGTCGCCGGCCCGGGCCATTCGTTCCGGCGAATCGTGTGCGGCTATTGGTCGCTGCCGGGGTGAAAGTTGTGACCCGATGGGATATACACCTCCTGGTGATCGTCAAAACCCCAATTTTGCTGCGCGTCAAGCTGATCTCATTGGCATTGCCGATGCTGCTTCCCTCATTGGCCGCGGCGGCAGACCTGAAACTGCAGGTCTCAGGTGAGACGAGGGTTGTGCGCATTTACGAGCCTTCAGCAGCCAGCGAGACGCCAGTTCCACTGGTTCTGGCTTTTCATGGTTACGACGATGACCGGCATCATTTCTCGCGTTACGTGGATTTGCACAAGGCCTGGCCGGAAGCCCTGCTTGCCTTTCCCCAGGGCATGCGGCTGCCGGACAGGGATGGCACGCTCAGGGCCAAGGGCTGGCAAACCCGCAAGGGAATGGTCGGCGATCGTGACCTGTTGATGGTTGACCGGCTGCTCGATGAGCTCACCAGCAGGTACACGATTGATAAGCGGCGAGTTTACGCAACCGGCATGTCCAACGGCGGCCGCTTCGTATTCCTGTTATGGGCCGAGCGCGCAGAAATGTTTGCGGCCTTTGCCCCGGTCGCCATTGCCGCCACCGAATCTGCACTGCGTGGCATCGTTGAGCCGAGGCCGGTTTTGTACATGATTGGCAAGCAGGAGCCACAATGGCGATTGCGCGATGCCGGTCCCACCGTCGAGACCATATCGAGGATCAACCGGTCTGGTGAACAAGCTCAGCCCTGGGGCGACTACGTCAGTTTCGACCCCTTGCCCGGTGGTGCAGATTTTGTTTTCAACCTGCACCGGGCTGGCCACGTATGGCCGAGCGGCGCCAGCGATGCCATCGTGCGGTTTTTCAAGCAGCATCAAATGCCGGTTTCAGTGACCGCGCAACAGCCCGGCGACGACTAGCCGAGCGAGTCCTCACATCAGCCCGAGGCCCGCGATATTTGTCTGGAGCAGGTCATCTGGAAGCCAATAGACATCATTTTTTTCCGCACGGCGCCCGAGTCTGGTAATTTAGAGCGGTAGTTTAGCCAGGGAGCAAATCGCAATGGCAGGAGAGGTTCATGTGCTCGGTGAGCGAAATTCCCTGCTTGGCCAGTTTCTGGGCGAGATCCGGGACCAGGAAATCCAGCTGGATGGTATGCGGTTCAGGCGCAATATCGAGCGGATCGGCGAAATTTTGGCTTACGAAATCAGCAAAACGCTCAACTATCAAACTGCCAGCGTGACCACTTCCCTTGGCAAGGCTGAGTGCAGCCTTCTTAAATCGCAGCCCGTGCTGGCGACCATCTTGCGTGCCGGGCTGCCATTGCACCAGGGTTTACTGAATTACTTCGACAAGGCCGAGAATGCATTCATATCCGCATATCGCAAGCACGAGGGGGACGAAGCGCATTTCGAGGTGGAAATAGAATACCTTTCCAGCCCCCCCGTGGACGACAAGACGGTGATACTCTGCGACCCGATGCTCGCTTCTGGCTCTTCGATGGTACTGGCTTGGAAAGCCTTGCTCGAGAGAGGGACTCCGCGGGACCTGCACGTCGCGGTCGTCATCGCCAGCCGGGAAGGTGTACAGTTCGCCAGGGAGCAGTTGCCTCCCGACACGACGTTCTGGGTTGCCGCCGTGGACCCGACAATGACTTCGCGGAAGTACATTGTGCCGGGCCTGGGCGATGCCGGGGACCTCGCTTACGGGGCCAAGGAATAGGCCCCAACACACATTGACAGATGACAGGAGGTCACGTGATTTCAGGAAGAAAAACTGTTGATATACATGACCTTGTAGTATCCTCCTAAGATCATGGCTATGCTCAAAACCCGCTTCAGTCGGAAGTTACACCTGGTTTTCGCCACAATGCTGGCAATTACCCTGGGTTTGTCGTGGTATTTTCTCGACAGCGTCAAGTGGTATGAATATGACGTTCAACGCATCGCGTTGGCCAATAACGTGCTTCAGGGCTACCAGGAACTGTCCAGGCTGACCTTCGAACAGTACAGTGAGCTGAACAGCGGTGTGTACCGTTCCGAGGCGCTGGAGCCGGGCGTCCTGGAAATGCAAGACAGACGCCTGAGGCACGCGGTTTCCGAAGTCCGGCAGGGAATTGGTGCCGAAGTGGCATTTGATAACAGTGTCCACCAATTGGGAGAACTCGAAGCCCTGGGCGCCATAGAAAGGGTGGTAGAGGAATTCATCCGAAACCGGCTATTAATAAACGAGACTCTGGCCGGAGGCAGGAAGGATGAAGCGTTAAGCCTGATGCAAAGGCTGGATGAAACTGGGATCGTTGGTCACTTCAGCCAGTTGGTCCAGAATGCCATAAATGATCAGAAACTCGAGGTCGAATCCGCTGAACAGGAATCCATCACGCTGGCCCATTACATCACCTCGGTGTTGCCCGTCTTCATGGCGATGTTGGCCATATTGACCATTTCAATCGTGGCGATCTTCTCGCGCAGCATCAACCGCTCAGTGGGCGCCTTGCACGAGGGGGCCAGGGCGTTCACAGCCGGCAATCTTTCACATCGCATTCCGGCGCTCAGGGAACGCGAATTTGCCCGCCTCGGCGAGGCGTTCAATGCGATGGCGCGTCAACTTTTTGAACACCGCCGCGACCTCCATGAGGCCAACATTACGCTGGAGGCAAAAATTGAGGAACGCACCCGCGCATTGCGATCCAGCAACCAGAAATTGGCTAACGTGGATGTGAACAGGCGCAAGTTACTGGCGGATATTTCACACGAATTCAGGACGCCATTGACCGTGATTCGGGGTGAGGCGGAGATCGCCTTGCGGGGTAAAAGTCGCAGTCGCGAGGAATACCGTGACTCTTTCCGGCGTATTGTTGACCAGGCAGATCACACAACGCGGCTGGTGGATGACCTGTTGTTCATTGCCCGGGCCGATGCCGGCGAACCGAGACTGACGATGAGAACGGTTTCGCTATGCGGTGTCCTTGAGACCCTGTGCGAAGAATTTTCAGCCAAGGCTGAACAGCGCCAGAACACCATTGAGTACACTTGCATGGATGACAAGGCAACGGTGCATGGCGATGCCGGCCGGCTGCGGCAGGTGTTCGCGATTTTGCTCGACAATGCACTACGCTACTCAGAAGAGGGCGACAAGGTCGAAGTGGTCATGGGCCGTAAAGACAAGGAAATCGAGATTCGCTTTACGGACCATGGCATCGGCTTGACTGACGACGAAGCTGAACTGGCTTTCGAGCGCTTTTACCGCGGCAGCAAGGCTGAGGAGCACTCGCCGGGCAATGGCCTGGGCCTGCCTGTGGCCAAGGCCATTATCGAGGCTCACGATGGCCGCATACAGTTGCAGGGTGTTCCCGGAGAAGGGGCCACCGCCACAGTCATTTTGCCTGCCGAGTCCCGGCTCAGGGTCGTTGCATGAGAATCCTGATCGTCGAAGACGAGTCCCGTATCGCAGATTTTCTCGATCGGGGGCTGCGCGCGGAAGGTCATTTTTGCGTCATCGCGGGCGATGGCGAAGAGGGTCTCTCCTTGGCCCAGGAGGGAGATTTTGACTTGATCCTGCTGGACCTGGTGCTGCCCAAGATGCATGGCCACGAAGTGTGCCAGCAATTGAGGATGAAAAAAGTGTCCACGCCGCTGATGATTCTGACCGCAATGGACAGTGTTGATGACATCGTAGCCGGGTTGCGCCTGGGTGCAGATGATTACATGACCAAGCCTTTTTCTTTTGAAGAACTGCTTGCCCGGGTGGAATCAGTGATGCGGCGCAGCAGCACTCGCCAGGAAGAAAACCCGAGTTTGCAGGTGGGTTCGGTGACCTTTGACCGCGAAGCGCTTCGGGTTTTCGTCGATGGCGAGGAGGTGCACATGACGGCCAAGGAACTGGCGATACTGGAATTGCTCATGAGTAACCCGGGAAAACTGTTCAGCAGGGAGCGAATTCTGAGCAATGTCTGGGGACTGAACATGGATCCATTGACCAACGTGGTCGATGTTTATATCGGTAAACTGCGCAAAAAAGTTGACACCGAAGGCGGTGAATCCATGATTGAAACGGTACGGGGCCTGGGATACCGTCTTCACATGCCACCCGGCAGCGGTGAACAGCCTCAACGTTCCGGCTGACTATTTTCTTCACCAAAAATTTAATCTATTTTCATGTTGGCTTCAGCGCGTCTTTACATGCTGGCTATTAGGCTATAAATCCGGTTAAGCAATTTCGAGCCGCCAGTGCTACCCCCATTGGCATGGCTTTGAAAATTAGCCGGGGAGTTTGGCTGTCAATAAGGGTATTCTTCGGGTGGCGATGAATATCAAGATGGCGGTCAGCCGGCCACGGAAGGCACGAGGTTCGGGCACTGGAGGGAAGCGTTTGTGAAGGTGTCCGGCCTGGCCCACAGGAGTGGTCATGATGTACCGTCACTGCTTTGGTATGGATACCAGGGCAGTGATTTTTTTTTGGCCTGCCAGTCTTAGCCTGGCCGACAGGGGGCCTATTCTTCAACCACGTAGGTCAAGCCCTTGGCGCTGAACAAGGGCGCTGCCGTGAATTCCCGGTTACCAAAGCTGATCGTGGCGTCTGCCATGACGACCCTGCTTGCCTGCGGTTGAATTTCAATGCTGTATTCACCGGCCAGGTAAGCACGTATTTCACCGCTGATTGCTGCAACGACCTCACCCACGGTCAGGCCAATACGACAGTCTGCCAGTAACCCGGGGCTCTCGACGAACATCGCCTCAAGTGGAGAAGGGTTCATTGCCGCGGCCAGTACGAAGCCTGACCAATCGCTGTAAATTTGCCCGGACGTGGTCTCAAGGCTTCCAATCATACTTTGGGCTTCGTAAGGCAACAGAACCTTGGCATCGAAAGATTTTTGCCAGGAGTTGATGCACTCTGCCAGCGGACCCAGCCTTTGGTGAGGCGCGAACCGGACGCTGCCTGACAGGTCCAGAGCTCCACTCAGAGCAATGTTGAGTCGTATGTTTTCCAGGTCACCTTCCAATTCGAAGCCAGAGAAAATGATGCTGAGACCGCCCTCGGTACCAAGCTTGAGTTCCACGTTGGCAAACGGGCCAGAGTCAGCGAACTCAATCACGGTCTGCCGGGCGGCCTCGCAAGCGGCCAGCTCTGCGCCTGCCTCCAGTTCACAACTTTGTGACTCCTGGTCTGCCAGCCTTTGGCATGCTTGCAGTTCCTCGGCCTCGCCCGCCAGGCAGGATTGGTAGCGGGATTCAAAGACAGCATTCCGGGCAGTGCGGGCAGCTTCGCAAATAGGATCATTGCCCTCGTCAACGCACCGGTTGTTCAGTGGGTTACGGAACAGGCACTGGGAACAGACGCGGTTGTCTCTTTTCTGGATACACCTGCTGAATGTCGCTCCGCAGTCACGGGGCGGGGGGCAGGTTTGCTCCTGGCAGGCAATATCTTCGCTGCTGAAGGGATTCAGCACGCCCGACAGCCGCTTAACCGCGATGTTCCGGGTATCGAAGTTGGCGACAACCCGGATGTCCTTCAGGGAATCCCGCAATACCTGCCTGACAAACTCGCGGCGAGTTTCAATGAAAGCGATATCAGGGCGCTGTTCCTGGATGGAAAAGCTGTTGGTGCGGGCCATGAATTCGTCGCGATATTGCGTGTATGTCGTGAAATCAGGTTCGCTTTCCGACTGCATAATGGCAATGGCCGGATTGACCCTGATGGTCTGGGAATGAAGAATGCAGCCTGTTTGCTTTTCCACGACGATCACTTCCCAATGGCGGGCATCGATGTCTTCGACAGAGAGCGATGACCACGTTCTCCAGCGGTAGCTGGGCTCGACCGCAAGTTCTTCGAGCCAAACGGGCTGTCCGTCCGCAAACCAGATATGCACGATTGACGTTGACTGCGTTGCTCCCGAAATTTCTGTAAAAAAATGACTGCGGCTTTCGTCGGGTTCGAGAAAACGCGAAACGCCCAGTGGCTCCCTGTTTTGAATTTCACGGGCGAAGGTCGAGCGTGAAACATAGACATCGGATGGGCAGGTTGAAATATTCGGTACAAAGCCCAGGTCCAGCGCGATCGAGGTCGTGAATGGGTCAACCAGTATCGCGCTGCCGGCAACCGTGTACACACCACCGAGCATGTGGCTGCCGGATGCAGCAATGCCGTCAAGGCTGGTCAGTTCGGCACCTACTTCAATATGCCCCAGGGGCAGGGGGGAAACACGGACCACGTTCCGGTCGAGAACGATCAACGCATCTGCGATCTCGTGGTTCGCCTTTTCCAGCCACTGTGCCTCGCTGGCCAACGTCAACTCGTCCGCTTCCGCGCGGGTCGACCGGAAGCCCGGGGGATTAATGTGCAGCGCATCGAAACGAGGCAACCAAATCAGGCGGTCGCCACTGAAAGCGAGCATGACATCACCACTGATGTTTGCCCCGATCGTGTTCCCCTCGCCATTGAAAATCTGTAGCCTGGCTTCCAGGAAAATCGCCTGGCGGGCAAAACGGACCTTGATGCGATCGAGGCTGAAAATGCCTGAAAGTGCTGCTTGCGCCTCTAGTGCTTCTGATATTTGAAGGCCCAGCAGGTCATTGTCGATCTTGATGTAGCTGTCGATTTCATCAAGGTCATCCAGGGAAGCCATGGCCACGGTTGCCCGCTGGCTTTCCAGCTGGGGCTCTTCCGTAATGGGAATAAACTGCTTGATCGTGGCACAGGAAGACAGCCAGGACACGGCCATCAACACCAAGAAACCACGATTGCAAAATCCTTTCAATTAGGCCCTCCCTTCATTGAACACCTCTGGAAGCTGAGACTGTTGAGATTTTCCCGCTGCATTCCCGGCAAAATCAACTGGAAATTTCAGGTTTGATCATACCCGCCATCGGGACCAGGGATTCTCCGGACCGCCCTGCTGCGGCCGATATCCGTTGGCAACTGGTTTCGACAGTGACTACAGGGTACATGAGCAAGCCCTGCCGCTGATAGCCTCAGCAGCCCGGGAGGCCCCTGTGTTGCGACCGGTGACTGAATTTTCCCGTCGAGATGTGGGTGCTTTACATTGCGGTACGCACTGGGTAACTATGGCGCCCCAAACAGGAGACTCACATGATCAACGAAACCCGGCTATTTGCGAAGTTCGTCCTGCTGGCAGCGCTGTTCAGCATTTCGAACGGAATTGTGGCAAACCCGAGAGGCGATGAGCAGGCGCAAGACTACGCAGCACTGGTTCGCCTGTTTGACGATTGGCGCGCCTTTGAAAGCGCCCCGAGTCGCGAAGGGGTGCCGGATTACACGGCCACGACGATGGCTTCGCAACTCGAGGGCTTGAAGGGATTTCGTCAGCGCCTGGAAGCCTTTAACATCAGCGACTGGCCAGTTGCCGAGCAGGTTGACTGGCACCTGCTCAGGGCGGAAATGAACGGCCTGGAGTTCAATGCCAGGGTCCTCAAGTCATGGCAGCGGGACCCGGCGTTTTATACCTCTGTCTGGACAGCGCAAAGCGATACACCTGCACACGAAGGCCCGACTCACCATGCTTTGATCGAGCTATGGACTTATGATTTTCCCTTGTCGCCCGCGGCAAGCACGCAACTGGCAACCGAGTTGGGTGGAATTGCGCCGCTGTTGCAACAGGCCAGGATTAACCTGACCGGAAATGCCCGGGAATTGTGGGTTGGGGGCATTACCAACATTCGTGAACAGGCCGACGCGCTGCGCGAACTGGCGTTGCGTATTCCTGCCAGCGACACCGTCCTGCACGAGGCAATTGACAAAGCCCTGGTCGCCACCGAGTCATTTATTTCCTGGCTGGTGGAACAATCACCCTCGAAAAACGGGCCTTCGGGCGTGTCGAAGGAACACTACACCTGGCATTTGCGCAATGTGCTGCTCGTTCCCCTGTCCTGGGATGAAGAGCGTTATCTGTTGCGAAGGGAATTGGACCGCGCTCATTCGACGCTCAAACTGGTGGAGCACAGCAATGCGGACCTGCCGCCACAAGTACCGATTGCCAATGAGGCGGAATATGCACAGCGCGCGGAACAGGCGGTCGTTGATTTCAGGGATTTTCTTGTCGAAAAGGAAGTCCTCCCGCCGTACCCGTATATCGAACCTGCGTTGCGCGGCCAGATGGGCCGCTTTGTGCCGGCCGACCAGCGGAATTTTTTCTACATGGTTTCTCATCATGATTTACTCGCCTTGTGGACGCATTGGTACCACTGGTTCGATCTCGCCCGGATGGAGGCGGATCCACACCCCAGTCCGGTTCGCCGGGGTGCACTGCTGTATAACATCTGGATGAGTCGTGCCGAAGGCATGGCCACCGGCTTCGAAGAGATGATGTTGCATGCCGGCCTGTTCGACGATACGCCGCGTTCGCGTGAACTGGTTTACATCATGCTGGCCCAGCGCGCGGCCCGCGGCCTGGGGTCATTGCATGCGCACGCCAACGAATACACGCTGAAGGAAGCCCGCGACTTTCATGTTGAATGGACGCCCCGTGGCTGGATGCGTGAAGACCTCGACCTGCTCGGTTTCGAGCAACTGCTGTACCTGCGGCAACCTGGATACGGCACCTCCTACGTGACCGGTAAATACATGATTGAACGCCTGCTGGCCGAGGTCGCCCACCACCAGGGCAAAGACTTTGAACTGCGCAATTTTTTTGCCGAACTGGATGAGGCCGGGGTGATACCGGTGTCGCTGATCCGTTGGCAGATGACGGGCCGCGATGATGAAATCAAGTCCATGATGTCACCGCAGTGGCAGGCCTGGCCGGGTTCGCAGGCTGACTGAGGCATGGCCAGTTTGAGTTGGAAAGCATTGCTGGCCGCGGGCACGCTGGCGGTAATACAGGGCCATGCAGTTGCGTCTGAAAGCCATTCGGCGCAGCTTGACAAACTGATTGACGCCTATATTGAAAGCCAGCGCGAAGAGGGTGTTGCCGACCCCGTCTTCAGCCCCGCCGGGTTCGAGGCTGAGCGGCAGTCCAGGACGGCTTTGCTGCAAGCGCTGAAGGGCATCGATCCGTCCAGGCTGGATCTTGCGCTGCAGATTGACCACCGCTTTCTTGTCGGTGTGCTGGAGTCGGACATTCGTACCGCGCGGGCACAGCGTCGTTGGGCAAACGACCCCGCGATGTACCTGCCCGCCCGTCAACTCGGTAAGCTGCTGGACACAGCAAGCCCGGCATGGTCGGCGGACCAGAAGCAGGAACTCGAGCAGCTGCTGAAACGCTTGCCTGCCAGTCTCGCCGAGGCACGGAAGTCGCTGCAAAGGCCTCCGTCCCGCTTTACTCGAGAGGCGATCTTCCAGGCCCACAGTACGCTGGAGGCTATGAAAAAATACGCAGGCATTGCGGTTGACGAGCCTAATCCAGCTATCCTGGAAACCTCCATCAAAGTGCTGGAACAACACCTCGTTTTCCTGGAACAGGAACTGGCGCCAAGGTCAGATGGCAACTGGGCATTCGGCGAGGAGAATTACAACTTCATCCTGCAGCGGCGCTGGCACATGACCGCAGACGCTGCCGAAATTCTGGCGCGTGGCCGGCGGGCATTCGAGGATACCGTTGCGCTGGCCACCGAAGTCAGTCAACGAATCGATCCTGAAGTGCACTGGACTGAAGTTTACGAACGACTCAAGGACAATCACCCCAGCGCGGAAAACCTAAAGGACGCGTATCAGCGACCGATGGACGCCGCCCGCCAGTTTGTCAGGTCACGCCAGATTCTGACCTTGCCTGACGGCGAGCGGGTTATCACGCTGGACACGCCCGCAGCGATGCGGCGCTCATCACCATTCGGAACCTTCCAGTCGGTTTCACCCTTCGATGATGGGCTCGAGGGCAGGTTGTACCTGACGCCGGTCGAGGACTGGATGACCGAAAGCCAGAAGCAGAACCGGCTGCGTTCACACCACCTTGCCTGGACCCCGGTCATTGCTGTTCACGAGGCGTACCCCGGCCATCATGCCCATTTTCTGAAGGTGCGCGAACACCCGAGAATACTGCGTCGTGTGGCACGCGAATCGCTGTTTTCCGAGGGCTGGGGGCTGTACACCGAGGAGCTGATGTTCAGGTGGGGTTTCCTGCAAGGGGATGCCGTGCGTTTGACCCAGTTACGCAACCGGCTGTGGCGGGCCGCAAGGGTGATCCTGGACGTCAGCCTGCACACGGGCCGAATGGATTTTGAATCTGCGGTCAATTTTCTTGTCGAAGAAGTGCGGTTTGACCGTTATGCGGCTGAGTTGGAAGTGGGTATGTACATCCGCCGACCGACCTACGTGTTGGGTTACCTGATAGGAATGCAGGAGCTGGAGCAGCTGTTCGCAGACTGGGTTTCGGAGCATGGTGAGCCCGATCCCCCCAGCGAGTTTTTTGACCGCCTGTTGACGGTCGGGGCAATTCCGCCGGCCCTGGCGCGCGCAGAAATACTGAACAAGCCTTTGCCACAGACTGGTTTTTCCATTGAGCAAAACAAGTAGCGCAAGAACACCCGGGCGCCTCGCTATCGGCCTGTTGCTATTCGTGCTCGGAATTTTGTTGTTCAAGTCCACGCGCTTGTCACTCGAGGTCAGCGGCTCAGTGGCGCTGGCCTTGCGTTACCTTTTGCTGGACGCAACTTTTCTCGGCCTGGTGTTGATTTTTGCGGTTGCCCACGCACGTTCCAGGTCGCGCTTCGCTCGCCTGGCCGGGCTGCTGTTGCTGGTTCTTGCCGCCTTGTTTTACGCGATACACAGCTTTGTATTGCTGGAACTGGACGAATACATGTCGCTGAGCGACCTCGGGCGATATTTGCCCGAATGGCAAATGGTCAAGGGGTTCCTCGGACCCGTTTCCATGCTTGTCATGGCGCTGCTATTAGTGGCGGCTTTGCTTCACGTACGCCTGGGCCAACGCGCGCACCGCGTGCTGATGGTGGGCTCGGCCTTCCTGGTCGGTATAGGCCTGGCGGCGAGCTACCAGGCTCCGGCCGATGTCGGCCGCTATGCACTGATACCCGTCGGCCGAATCGCCGAAACTTTGATGGACAGCCAGCCCTTGTCCGCCTATGCACCGGCACAGGCAGAACATTTTGCCCAGTTTGCGCCGCAAGCCGCGGAAATTCCCGCGCAAAAACCGGACATCATGCTGCTGGTCATCGAGTCACTTTCGTCCATAAATTCTTTCCGCACGTCCGGGGTTCAGGACTTGCTGCCTTCGTTTGACCGCCTGTCCGAACAAGGTTTGCTGTTCACCCACTTCATGGCGAACCATGCGGCCTCCGAAGGTGGAATCATTGCCTTGTTGAGCGGTTTTCCGCCGTTGCACTATCCGACCGCCACACCGTTAATGTTCGATGAATTCGCCGCCCAGCCCGCCGTGATCCATGATTACCGGCGGGCCGGTTACTTTGTCGAGTTTCTGACCAATGCCGATTTATCGTTTATTGGCCTGGACCGCTACCTGGATGGCCTGGATATTGACCTGGCGCGTGGCAGGGACGAGGTTGCCGAGTTCCAATCAGCCCCGCGATTCGTGCAGGACGCACCATCTGACCGTTTTTTGTACAGTGAAGCACTGCAGCGGCTGGACCAACGTGCTGAGGATGAGAATCCCTGGCTGCTGGTGCTGGCCACGTCGAGCACTCATCTGCCCTATACGCACCCCGAAGGTGGCGATGATACCGCCGAGGCGGTTTGGGACTGGGCCATGGCGCGTCTCGAAGAGTTTGTCGGCGGCCTGGAGCAAAGAGATTTTTTTGACAACGGCCTGTTGTTGATCACCGGCGATCACCGCCAGATGAGACCATTGACCGAAGCGGAAACCGAGCGCTACGGCGACAGCGCCCGAACGCGCGTTCCGTTGCTGGCCATCGGCCCCGGCCTGCCCGGCGGCGAGATTGACAATCGACTCTTTCAACAGGCTGACCTGCTGCGTTACCTGGGCCGCATCAACCGCCCCGGTGAACGCCTGACAGCGCACCCGGTGTGGGTCGAGCGTTACAACAGGATCTATGGCCGGGTCGAAAGCATCAACCGCTTCAGGGTTTTCGAACTCAAGCAGAACGAACTGGCAGCCTACCCGGTTCGCGTTCTGGGCACAGACCTGCAGTGGCTTCAGGGGCGGCCAGAGTCCTATCGTTTCATCGAAGCCGGCATTCACGCGCAAAGAAGCGCACACCAGTTTGCGCGCAACGGTGATGCGCCAGCCTGCGGACAGGGCCTCGCTGGCGGCGTCGCGGTGTCTGGCAAACGGCAGGGATTGAGTGTGTGGCGCCTGCCAGCGAGCAACATCAATGCATTACGCAATCCCGAAGGGCCACCTGATTTTGTCAGTGAGATAGGAAGTGGCAGTGATGACGCGCACAGCCGGGTGCTGGAATGGTACCTGGCATTCCTGGATGTTGAAGAAACCGGAACCTACTGGTTCCGCTCCGCGCAGGGCAGCAGGCTGTGCATGAGCATCAATGGTCACCTGGTGCTGGATCAGCTCGGGGAGATGGCAATGCAGGCTCCGGTGGAACTGGAACAGGGCCGGCACCTGCTGGATATCCGCTTTGCACCCGGCACCTCGTCTGCAGGCATGGGATTGCAGTGGGTTGAGCCGGGTTTATCAAAATGGCGTTGGCGGCCGGTTCCCACCACACGCCTTGCACCCGCCCTGCCGCGTGAAAGCCAACAAAATTAGGTCTGTTAACCTGAAATAGTTCAGCTTCAGGGCGGCGGGGAGACATGTATGAACGCGGAACAACTTTTCAGCCTTGGAAATGCACTGGCCTTGGCGTGTTGGCTGGTGCTGGCTTCAAGCCTTTTCGTACAGCGCCTGTGGGCTGCGGCGCAGTGGATTGGGAAATTTGGTTTACCGGTATTGCTGGGTTCAGCCTACGTGCTTATCTACCTGGCCCAGCCGGATAATCCGGGCGGTGGGTTTGGCAGCATAGCGGCTGTTCGGATGCTGTTTTCCTCGGATTGGATACTGCTGATTGCATGGCTGCACTACCTGGCTTTCGACTACTTTGTCGGCGCCTGGATCGTCCGTGACAGCCGGCGTGTCGTGATCAACCGATGGCTGGTTCTGCCTTGCCTGTTTTTCTGCCTGGTGGCCGGCCCTGCAGGTCTGTTGCTATACCTGGGCATCCAGGGAGGAACCGCATTGAAGGACGCCAGGACTTGACGACAAAGGGCCGGTTTCCCGGCCCCCGTTGATGGTGCGGTTGTGATTCAGTCGGCGCTGGCGACCAACTTCACTTCGAGCGTGAAAATCGCCGTGCTGTCAGCCACGACGGGTTTCTCAGTGACACCGCATGAAATCTCTTTCTCGAACACGATCGGCGCGTCACCCGGATTCGGGCACGGCATTGTGAAGTTCAGGTCGCTTTCACCCTGGTCATTCTGAAACAGGTCAACCTCAGTGGCGACCAGTTTCATCCAAATCTTTAACTCGGAACCTGGCTCGCCCGCGTCGAGCACCAACGGGTCGGGGTTGCCATGTGGCTCCACGGTGACACCATCTGCCAGGTTGTGCTTGGGCACATTGATCTGGCCTTTGCCCTTCAATCCCTCGTTAAAGACCTTAACTTCAAGATCGTATTTCCAGTCATCGCCAATTTTTCCATCCTGACGCTCGGAAAGGACTGAAACGGTCACTGTACCTGCCATGCTTTTTCTCCGTTATTACGTGAATTTCACCATGATACCCAAATTGCCCGGTTCGGCCATTCAGATCATACCGTCTTCGGCCAGCAATTTTCGTAAGTCCGATACCACCGCCTGCGTGTCCGCCGTGTCAGGCAAAAGCAGGCGGCATCGACCCCGGGAATCAAATGCGAATACGCGATTGCTGTGGAGCACGTCATACTCACCATCTTCATCCGCTGCCAGGGCCGAAAAATCTACCTTATAGGCATGATTCAGGTCTTTCAAAGCCTGCTCGTCACCGGTCACGCCTTGCAGCCACGGGCCGAAGCGGGCGGTGTATTCCTTCATTGCCGACGGCGTGTCCCTCCGTGGGTCAACCGAAGCGAGGATGACTTGGAAATGGGCCGCTTCCTGTCCCAGTTGATCGAGTGCTGCAGATATCTGCGCCAACGTGGTCGGGCAGACGCCGGGACAATTGGTGAACCCGAAATAAAGCAAGGTGGGCTTACCCACGAAATCACCGGCCTGGACTTCCTGGCCATCGCTGCCAATCAGCGAAAACGACAGGTCAGGAAAAATGCCGCTGACATCGCGCCCCTGCCAGGGCACCGACTGCTGACAAGCAGCCAGGACACAACACAGCAGCATGCATTTCCAAGGTAAGTTCGCGTTCATTCAGAAAGTGGATTTCGGGCCAAGACGTGGAAGGGATTTTACACATCCTGCCGGGTGCTTGCATGACCCCGGGGCGACCGTGTAATTGCACGGATGATGTTTTACTATTCTGCAGCCCCGACAGCTCCAGGTTGATATGCCATTCCGATTCATTACAGCTGATCTACTACGCTTGCCTGCCGCAATGATTGTGCTCCTGATCTCACCCTGGCTGCATGCCCATGGTGGTGTTGTTGCCGATGAGGACCTGTGCATCATCGAAATCGGCGTTTTCAGGGCGCACTTCACCATTTACCAGCCACAAACGCGTGCCAGCCGGGAGTTCTGCGAAGACGTGCCGGATGTGTCGGAAGCGGTGTTTGTGCTCGACTACCTTCACGCCAGCCTTTCACAGGTGCCGGTCGATTTCCGCATAATCCGCGATGTGAACAATCGCACCATCTACGCTTCCTGGGAAGACATACAGGCCATTGCAGATCTCGATGCAGTGACTGTCTTCCATGAGCCCGCCAGGGTGTATCCGGACGCGTCGATGAGTGCGCAGCACCGGTTTGAAGAGAAAGGCTGGTACATTGGCATCGTGACAACAAGGCACCCAACGCTCGATCGCCATTACCAGGCCGTTTTCGGCTTTCATGTCGGCCGCCGGGGCTTTGGATTCTGGCCGCTCATGATCCTGGTTATCCTGGTAGTGCAGTTGCATTACTGGGTTTCCAACGGTGGCTATTCCCGCTGGCAACAGGCCAGGAAGTCGGCCTCGTGAGCAGATTCTTCAAACATCGCTGGCTGTTGCTGGCGGCGTTGGTCGGCCTGGTGGCCAGTTTTCCGCCCCAGTGGTACCCCGATGCCTGGCGCATTGAGCTTTCGCAATGGCTGGGAGCACCGGCTTACAGGGCCCTGCCCGAATCCGAACCCGCAGCGCCGCGGTCTGTGCGCGCATACTGCCCCGAAGAGACACCGGATTACCGGGCGGAGTACAACATTGCCGGTGTCAGGATATCCGCGTCCCCGGTTTGCCAGGCCGATAATCCGTGGGCCGTGGCTGCATTCGTGCGGGGCACCAACCAGGTCGGGCCGGAGGTGTTGATGAAGTCCGGACTGGCACCGGACACGGTTGAAAAAGGTGCCGATCTCGACGGTGATGGTGATCCGGATGAAATTCATATCAGGCTCGAGGTTGCCGAGCTCAACGGCGCGTCACCGGAATCATCCGAGCCGGTCATGCAATTTGAAATGGCGCCAGGCATCAAGCCGGGCTTGTGGGTGTTCACGCCACGCTACGTGGGTATGGCGACCGAAAATTTCGAATCATTGCGGGCTCGCGAGGGAATCCGCGCTCCGTCCCCGGCGATCCGGGTGGAACAGGGCGACCGGGTGTTGATCACGCTTGAGAATACCCACTACATGCCGCACACACTGCACCTGCATGGCAGTGATCACGCATTCCGGGATGTGTCTGGAGAAGGCAATGACGGCGTGCCCATTGCCAGCGAACTGCCCATCATGCCGGGCCAGTCGAGAACCTACGAGCTGCAGTTGCGCAATACCGGCACCAAGTTTTACCACTGTCACGTGCAACCGCAGGTGCATGTCATGATGGGCTTGCAGGGCCTGTTCATCATCGAGGAAAACCGTCCGGACAACTGGCTGCAGACCCTGAATATCGGTGCAGGCCACGTGCGGGCATCCTCGGTCGGTGTGCGTGCGCAATATGACCGGGAATACGATCTCCATTACACGGACGTGGATGCCGAACTGAACTCGATGATCCAGGCCAGTAACGATGTGCGCACCGTAACGGAATCCATGCACCGCCGCTATGACGTTACCGAGGCGACCAGTGATTATTTTGCCCTCAACGGCCTGTCATTCCCGTTCACGTTCAGGGAGTCGCTGGTGCTCACGAAGCCGGGAGAACGAATCAAATTGCGGGTGGTAAATGGCGGCCGCGATGGCATGGGGCTACACACGCACGGCCACACGATGACGGTGACGCATCGCGACGGCATCGCCTCGCCGCCCGCCGCCCGCGTGACCCGTGACGTGGTATGGATCGCGCCTGCCCAGAGGCTGGATTTGGAACTTGATACGCGCAATGACGGCATCGGGGCTTTTGGGCCGGGCATCTGGTTGTTCCATGACCACGGCAGCAGGGCGATCACCAGCGACGGCATCGGGCCCGGTGGTCACATCAGCGCCATTGTGTATGAACAGGAACTCGGGCCGGATGGCTGGCCCAGGACTTCCGGCGTGAGCTGGGATCCTTTTTTCACCGAAGCCTACTATCAACGACGCTTGCCGGTGTGGGAAGCCTATGCGCCGGGCTGGTTTGGCGAGGCCGGTAGCGATGGCCGGTTGCTGTTGCGAATCATCCTGATGGCCTTCTTCCTGGGCCTGTTTTTGGCCCTGTTGATGGATTCAGCCCGCCGTGCTTAGGCGGTTCGCGGCTGTAATCGTCTCGCTGCTGCTGGCGGCTGCCGACCTTTCTGCTCAGGACCATCATGAGCACCACGGCCACCGCATGTCGTCGGATGTCTCGGGCATGACCATGAATGAAAATACCGACCGCCTGCCGAGCGAATGTGCGGAAATATCGGGCCACGTGAATCTGACGGTTCATGCTGGCCGGCGTCATGCCGAAGGGCGGCCGGGAGCCATGTTCGGTTTCAGCGACCATGTTTTCGAGGCCGGTCCCTGCAGCCTGGTCACCGTAACGCTGGTCAACGATGACGAAATACGCCATCAATGGATGATCCATGGCTTGCCACGGTATTTGTATCCGGGTGGCATGTTCCATCTCGAAACAGCAGGGGGTACACGACGCAGCGGCAGTTTTATTGTGCCCGGGGACGCGCGCACCTACCTTGTTCATTGCGATATGCCACAACACATGGAGAAGGGTATGAAGGCGCAACTGCTTGTGGGCGGGGGTAGCGGTGACCTGTGGGCCGTTCCCGGGACCAGTGATGCATTCAGGCGTGAGGACTACCTCGGCACGGGTGATGCCTGGGCAGCGCTGGGTATTTTTATCGCCACTTTTCTGGCGGGGCTGATTCTGCTGCGCCGGGCTTAGCGGAAACTGTAGAAGCGAATTGTACTGAAGCGGCTGCTGACGCTTGTTTTTAAAGTGAAGTTAGGTCTTTTACAGGATTCTTGGTACGATATTCGGCCCAGTCTGAAAAAACAGCACGGAATTGAATCATGTTTGACAAGAGAAATGACAGGCAGGACGCTGGCAGTGACACAGGCAAGCCGGAAGCTGCAGCGCCCAGGCCCACCTCGACTGCGCTTGGAAAATCAGCCCTGATCGGCCCGGGAATCGTGGTTGACGGTGATGTATCCGGTACCGAGAACCTGATGATCGAAGGCAAGGTGGAAGGAAAGATTCACCTGCCCGGACACCAGGTTGAAGTGGGCACAACCGGCAAAGTACATGCCGACGTAACGGCGAAGTTTGTCAAGGTCGAAGGCGAACTTCACGGTGATATTGACGGCAAGGAAAAAGTCATCATTACCAAGGCAGGCAACGTACGGGGTAATATCAAGGCACCCCGCGTGCAGCTCGAGGATGGCGCCATCTTCAAGGGCAGTATCGATATTGATCCAGAAGATTCGTCGCCGGTCGAGTTGCCCCTGGGCAACCAGAAAAACAAGGACAACGTTCAGTCTCTTCCGGCAGACGCACCGGCCAAGGAAAGCGGATTTACGGTCAAGGGTGGCTGAAGCAGGCATGGGTCTGAACTCGTGACTTCGTGTCCATGTCACTGAGCGCACCCGCCAAGCAGATGTCCAGCATTACTTCCCTGCCAGGCGCTTCAGCAGGGGTCGAGCAGCAGTCCAGCAGGCTGTTGCCGGCGCTGTTTGGCCGGCTGAGCGTCAAGCGCGTCAGAGTATTCGAAGCGGGCCCGGTTTCGCCGGCCACGATCTCGTTTATTGGCCAGGTGCCATCCCGGATTCACGTTTGTGACCTGTTTTCGGCGCCGCTGGTTCGCACGCTTCAGACCGAGCTGTCAGAAAAAGAAATGAAGCGCGAGTTCCAGGAACTACTGGATTTCAAGGTCGGAACCATGATCGATGTATGCCTGTTCTGGGACTTTCTGAATTACCTGAACAGGCCCGCGCTGAGAGCATTTTCGGCCGCATTGAAGCCATACGTCCACCCCGGAACCCGCGCCCATGGCTTCACGGTACTGAATGTTGAAACGCCGTTACGCAATCAGCAGTACGGGATTATCGATCACGAGACCATCAGCGTGCGTCCCGGCCCGTCACCGCAATTGGATTATTACCCCCATTCACACGAAGAGTTGAATCAGTGTCTGGGATGCTTCGAGGTAGGCCGTGGCTGGTTATTGCCGGACGGCAGGTTGGAAATATTGCTCGAAGCCACGGTGTGACTGACCCGGTGCCGAAAAAAAGCCCGCGTCATGCGGGCTTTTTTCCTTGCAAGTTCTTGGTGGGTCCTGGCTAGTCCATTAGTCGTTCTTTCACCCAGGTAAGAAGTACAGCAGCAGCACCGGCATTGAGGATCTGGCTCAGGTTGCTCATGATATCCGCAATGTAATTGCCAACGGCCGGGATCACCGCGAAAACGGTGGCGACCTGGGCCAAGGCAACGGCAGCGACCAGGTATGCCACCCGATCTTCTTTGCTTACTCCCATAAAACCGAGCACTGCGCCCAGAACGACCATGATAAGCGCCGCCTGGGGAACGGCAACAAAAGCCGCCACAACGGCCAGTGCAACTGCGATCCAACGAATTATATTAACTGGACTCATAATTCTCCCTCACTCTGGTTGAGTTTTTTATTTGCTCTTTGAGCACCCTTCAGCATAGCACATTCGTGAGCACCAGATACGGCGCTAAGATACTGTAATAAAACAATTAGTTGGAGAATTAACATGATGTTCCGAGTGATGCCTTTGCGCTATGCAAATACACTTTTCGGTCGTTGAAAAATTTGTATTCGCAAAAATACGAATACCAAATTTTGGCGACGCTGGGCCTCGCTGGAAATTATTCGTCAAAACACGAATAAGGATATAACGCCGCTGAGTGTGCTGGCCTGCAGAGTACAGGCCAGCGTCACAAGAACAGCTTGCCTATTTCAATCCGCGGCGAACGAGCAAGGGCTCGATATCCGGCTCGGCGCCGCGGAAATTGCGGAACTGGATCATCGGGTCTTCGGCGCCGCCACGTGACAGCAAGGTTTTCCGGAAGTGGTCACCGTTCTCGCGCGTCATGCCTCCGTTTTCTTTGAACCAGACCACTGAATCGGCATCCAGGACTTCGCTCCAGATGTAGGCGTAATAGCCGGCCGAGTAACCACCGGTAATGTGCAGGAAATACGTGCTGCGATAACGGGGCGGAATTTCATCCATGGCGACGCCGGCCTGTTCCAGGGCGCTGGCTTCAAATGCCAGTAACTCCTCGCCAGAGGGAACTTTGTCCGGTCCAATCTGGTGCCAGGCCTGGTCCAGCAACGAAGCGGCCAGGTACTCGGTGGTGGCGAAGCCCTGGTTGAATGTTTGTGTGGCGAGGACCTTGTCCAGCAGTTCCTGGGGCATGATTTCACCGGTTTCATGGTGCACGGCGTAGTTGCGCAGCACTTCCGGCCACGCGGCCCACATCTGGTTGACCTGGGAAGGGTATTCAACAAAGTCCCTGGGAACATTGGTGCCGGAAAATGTGGGATATTTCACGTCAGAGAACATGCCGTGAAGTGCATGGCCAAACTCATGGAACAGCGTGTTGACCTGGGTCCAGGTCAACAGGGTCGGCTCTCCCCTGGGTGGCTTGGTAATATTCATGTGATTGGCAACCACGGGTGCCTGGTCAAGCAGGTCGCTCTGGGACACGTATTCGAGCATCCAGGCGCCACCTCTCTTG
>JABDJL010000128.1 GCA_013002505.1 Lysobacterales bacterium
ATTTAAGCGTATGCTTGGGGCTGCCCGGAGTACTGATGGAATGCTGATGGATTGCTTAGGATTGGCTGCCGGGGGATGATTGATTGTCGGCAGAATGAACGAGCAGAAGCAGACCAGTGCCTCAAGAACTGAACACGGGATTCAGAATGGGCCAGGCCGAGGTAAGGCCCCTGGAGGGCGTTATTGTCCTCGAGGGAGCCACAACACGCATGGAACCCAAGGCAATGACTGTGCTGGTTTGCCTGGCAGAATCTGCGCCCGCCGTGGTTACCCGTGAGCAATTGATTGATAAGGTCTGGCCGCGAGGCTACGTAACAGACGGCGCGCTCAATCGTTGCATATCAAACCTCCGGGCTGCGCTTGGCGATAGCCCGCGTGACCCGCAATTCATCATCACCGTGCCCCGCAAGGGTTACCGGCTGGCGAAACATGCAGAACCCTTGCAGGGACCGGATGATCAGCTAGGCGTCCTGGTACTTCCGCTTCAAAACCTGTTCTCGAGTGAGGCGTTTATTGTTGACAGCCTGACCGAGTTATTGATCGCGAGACTTGCCGTGGCGCTCGAACAACCGGTTATTTCTCGCACCACTGCCATGACATTCAAAAACAGCGCCCGCGAGCTCGCTTCGATCAGCGAACAACTCGGCGTGAGGTGGGTTCTTGAAGGGTCGGTGATGCAATCTGATGAGCAGGTGCAGATCGTCATTCAGCTAATTGACGCCACCACCGACACCCACGTTTGGGCGGACAGCTGGACCCGACCAACCGGAGACACCCTGACGGTATTGAATGAGATTTCGCGCCTGGTAGCCACCAGAGTACGCTCTGAGTTACAGGAAGTGGCTCCCGCGCCAGCGATGGAGCAGGCGCTTACCACCGATTTGCTCAGGCAGTACCTGCATGGCGTGTACCTGAACAGCAAACGAACGCACCAATCCCTTCGGCGGGCGGTGTTGTGCTTTGAGCAAGTGCTACAAGCCAGTCCCGATCATGTACCGTCACTGTCCGGCCTGGCGCACAGTTACGTATTGCTGGCCCACTATGGAGCCGTAGCTGTCAACGAAGGTTTCGGCAGAGGCCGCGAGTACGCCAAAACAGCCCTGGCCCTGGAGCCGGGTGCACCGGAAGCCCTGGCAAATCTGGCCGCCGTCGAGTTCTTTTTCGATTGGGACATCGAGAGTGCACGTGGACACGTGGAACAGGCGCTGGAGATTCATGCCAGCAATGAAACCGGTTTGTTGATGGCCGCCAACATTGCACTTGTTCGCCAGGAAAATGAACGTGCTCAAAATTACATCGATCGTGCACTCGCTGTGGATCCGCTGAATGTGGGCCTGTTGATGAATGCCGGCGATCACCTGATCCTGCAGCAACGATTTGGTGAAGCGGCGATTGCATTGGATTCTGCACTGCAGATTGAGCCTGATTTCAGACCAGCCTGCCTGCGCCTGGCGCTGGCTTGCGCTTTTGATGCCCGTTCGGGTGACGCCAAGGACTGCATGCAGGATGCAAAACGAATGGGCGGAGAAGACGCGTCTTACCTGGAATACCTGGCAATCGTCAGCGGTGCTCTGGGCAACACCAAGCAAGCGACCGATGCAGCCCAAAGCCTGCAAGATCTGGCTGGTAATGCAGCCGGCGTTTCGCCCTGGGCACAGGCTCGGGCGTGGGCCGGGGCTGCTGATCAGACAAAAGCCATCCAGTTCCTGCAAGCAGCGCATGCTGCCCGCTCGAGCAGCATGCTGTTCCTGGGCATTACACCTGTTTTTGGTTCGGTCCGGGAACGTCCGGAAGTACAGGAACTGATGGCAGAACTTGGCCTTTAGTGCCTTTGGAATACTTGCGCGGTCAAACGCGAGATTTTCATTGTAATTCCGGGGCGAGGCTCTCCCCCCACAGATCTAATTGGTGCTGGTGAGCGCTTTTAGATCTGCCTCGATTGCCTGCACATAAGCCCTGGATATTCCCATCGAATGGTGCGAATGAAACAACATGGTGCGTTCTTTTATTGCGCTATGCGATAATCCGCTGGCCCGGTTTCCAATCAACGCTTTTGCCACTCTCGCGGGTCAATCCGGTAGTAAGCTTTCAACGTGCTGAACAATTCGCCGTGATCCCTGGCCATGCGCCTGGGTTTTTCAAAAAAGGTCTCAGTGGCCACGGCAAAACACTCCGCCGGGTTGGTCGCGCCGTAGTGGTCCATTAATGACCGCCGGCCCTTGCGGCTCGCGGCCTGCAGTTTTTCAAATTCGCTGGACAGCACTTTCGCCCAGATGCTGTAACTCTTTGCGCCACCCAATAGCGGGGCGCCGTTGGCGCTGCCGGTTTCGCTGTCCAGTTGGTGGGCGAATTCGTGCAGCACGACATTTTGTCCATCGAGGAAATTGCGCGCGCCATGCTGCACCGAGTCCCAGGCCAGGATGACCTTGCCGGCCTGCCAGGACTCGCCGAGCAATGTCCTGGGTCCATGGCCGGCGATTCCGGCCTCGTCGGCATGGCCATGGTCTGCGACAAACGTCGTCGGGTAGACAATGATGTACTTCAAGCCGGGATAGACACGTGAAGACCTGTTGAGGATCAGCATGCAGGCTTCGGCCGCGATCGTGACACGAATCTCGTCGGTCATTTCCAGGCCGCCGGCGCCTGAGAAATGCTTTTGATGCAGGAACTGCTTGATCAGTTTGCGCAGCTGCAGTCGCAGCGGCATCGGCAGCTGCCGGTAGACCTGGATGTTTTGCTCCAGCAAGGCCACCCATGGTTCAGGAAATGGCGCTTCAACGGCCTTGTTAAGCCGGTAACGCGGCACCCACAGCAGCAAAAAAGCACCCAGCGCGACCAGAGCCAAAAGTATCCACGGCAACATGTGCTCAGTATGCCGTAACTGCTTGCAGAAAAAATGCGGTCGCCGGCACGAATTATGCGCCCTTGGCTTCCAGTTCGTCCCAGCGCGCGTAGGCGGATTCCAGTTCGGCCTGGATGGCGGCCAGTTGCTGGCTCTTCTGCTGCACGGTCTCAAATTCGGACTCGTAGAATCCCGGCTCGGCCATCTGTGCTTCGATGGCTGCTTGCCGGCCCTCCAACTTTTCAATTTTCGCCGGCAAGCTACCCAGTTCACGGCGTTCTTTTTGTGACATTGCCGGCTTTTCAACTATTGCTGCCTGCTTTACTTCGGGTGCAGCCCCTGGGTCTTCCGTGGATGTCGGCACAAGGCTGCCACCGCTTGCTTCCCAGTCACTGAAGCCGCCAACGTGCTCACTGACCCCGCCCTTGCCATCCATGACAATCAGGCTGGTTACCACGTTGTCCATGAACTCACGGTCGTGGCTGACCAGGATCACCGTGCCTTCGAAGTTCAGCAGGATTTCCTCGAGCAGTTCCAGGGTTTCGATGTCGAGATCATTGGTCGGTTCATCGAGTACCAGCAGGTTGGCCGGTTTGCTGAACAGGTGTGCCAGGATGGCGCGGTTCTGTTCACCACCCGACAGTGCCTTGACCGGCATACGCACCCGGTCCGGGCTGAACAGGAAGTCACCGAGGTAAGAGATCGCGTGCCGCTTGCGACCGTCGATTTCAATAAATTCTTGCCCGCCACAGACGTTGTCCATCAGCGTTTTTTCAGGATTCAGGTGTTCGCGCAACTGGTCAGAGTAGGCAATCTCCAGCTTGGTGCCCAAGGTGACCTTACCGGCATCGGGCGCCAGCTTGCCCAGCAGAATTTTGACCAGCGTTGATTTGCCCGCACCATTGGCGCCAACCAGCCCGATGCGGTCGCCGCGTTGGATGATGGTCGAGAAATCGTTGATGACCTGCACATCGTCAAAGGCATGGCTGATGTTTTCGATCTCTGCAACGATCTTGCCCGAACGTGATGCCTCTTCGACCGAGAAGCCGGCGTTTCCCATGCGTTCCCGTCGCGCCTTGCGCTCCTCGCGCATTTTCTCCAGCGCCCGCACCCTGCCCTCGTTGCGGGTCCGGCGCGCCTTGATGCCCTGTCGTATCCACACCTCTTCTTCGGCCAGCTTCTTGTCAAACAGTTTGTTGGCCTGCTCCTCGGCCTTGAGCTGCTGCTCGATGTGCTGCAGAAAACCCTGGTAGTCGCCCTGCCACAGGGTCAGCTTTCCGCGATCCAGTTCGGCCATCCAGTTGGCCACGTTTTGCAGAAAACGACGGTCATGGGTAATCAGCACCAGGGCACCGCTGTAATTGCGAAGCTGCTCTTCCAGCCACTGGATGGCGGGAATGTCGAGGTGATTGGTGGGTTCATCCAGCAGCAGGATATCGGGCTTGCTGACCAGCGCCCGCGCCAGCGCAACCCTGCGCCGCCAGCCTCCGGATAATTCTGACATGCTGGCATCACCGGGCAAGTCCAGCTGGCTGATGGTGGTTTCCACGCGGGTCTGCAAGCGCCAGCCATCGGCCGCTTCAAGGGCATGCTGTACCCGTTCCAGCGCCTTGATATCCATGTTCTCACCATCCTGCAGCAGGTGGTGGTACTCGGCCAGCAACTGGCCTGTTTCGGCCAGGCCCGAAGCAACGACATCGTAGACGGTCTGGCCATCGGCCTCGGGCAATGTTTGCTGCAGCCAGGCAACACGGGTTCCGGGCCGCAGCCAGCGCTCACCCGAATCCGGCACGATTTCTTCCAGCAGGACTTTCAGCAAGGTCGTCTTGCCGGCGCCATTACGGCCCAGCAGGCCAATCCTGTTGCCTTTGGAAATGCTAAGCTCCACGCCATCAAGCAGAACCAGTGTTCCGTAGTGCAGGGCAACATTGTCGAGGCGTAACAGCGGCATGGTGTCTGGGTCCTGGAGATCGGGAGCGCATTCTACGCCAACGGCCCGCCGCTTGCGTCTTAATTCAGGCTCTGCACAATACATTCAGCCCATTGCCAGGAAAAATCCTATGCCTTCATTCGATGTTGTTTCTGAAGTTGACCACCACGAATTGACCAACGCGGTTGACCAGGCCAACCGGGAAGTCACCACGCGTTTTGATTTCAAGGGCACAGGCTCAAACTTCGAGCTGAAAGATCAGCTCATCACCATGAATACCGAATCGGAATTCCAGCTGCAGCAGATGTACGACATCCTCTGCCCCAAGCTGGTCAAACGAGGCATTGATATCGCCTGCCTGCAAAAAGGCGAGCCGGTCATCCAGGCGCGCACGGCGACCCAGGCCATCACGGTACGCGAAGGCATTGATACAAGCGAGGCCAAGAAAATGGTCAAGCTGGTCAAAGAAAAGAAAATGAAGGTACAAGCTGCCATCCAGGGTGACCAGCTCAGGGTTACCGGCAAGAAGCGTGATGACCTGCAGGCAGTGATCGCCCTGTTGAAGTCAGAAAAGTTTGAACTGCCGTTGCAATTCAAGAACTTCAGGGATTAGGCCACGTAGTGCTCCCGCACCCCTCAGGCTGGTGCCGCATGCGACCTAAACCGCCTGCCCGGCTGCGTAACCGGATGACCAGGCCCATTGAAAATTAAAGCCACCCAGGTGCCCGGTAACATCCACTGCCTCACCGATAAAGTACAGGCCGGGTGTGCTGCTAGCCATGGTCCTGGACGACAGACCATGCGTATCAATCCCGCCCAGGGTGACTTCTGCTGTCCGGTAGCCCTCGGTACCCGCCGGCTTCAGTGACCAGGCATTCAGAAAACGGCCTATCGCCTCGAGGCGCGCGCCCGGCCATTCTGCCAATGCGGTTTCGGACAGGTCGGCCCAGCGCTGTTGTTCGAGTTCCAGCGCCAGTTTTCGCGGCAGCCACCGATCCAGGCAAGTGCGCAGCAAGTGCTTCGGCTGGCTTTGTTTAAGACCCTTCAGCATCGCGCTGGCGTTCTCACCCGGCAGCAAGTCCATGGAAATCGCCTCGCCCGGCAGCCAGTAGCTGGACAACTGCAGCGCCGCCGGACCACTGAGCCCGCGATGGGTGAACAGGATGTCTTCACGAAAGGACTGACGTTCATTGAACAGGCTGACCTCGGTGGACACGCCAGCCAGGCGCTTGCAAACCTCGTGCACCTGGCCGGTAAAGGTAAATGGCACGAGGCCGGCACGGGTTGCGGTCCTGTGCAAGCCAAAGCGATCCGCCAGTTGGTAGGCAATACCGGAGCCGCCGAGGCTGGGAATGGACAATGCTCCGGAAGCAACAACCAGTGATTCCGCCGCGAAATTGCCCTGGTTGGTCTTGAGTTGAAAACCCGATGCCGGCGCTCCCGCTTGTTTTGAACTGCCGCGCCGCCCTTCCGGCATCCACCAGGCATTTTCGTGAAAAAGCGCATCGGTTTCGCAATCAAGCCGGATCGATACGCCTGCCTCCCGGCACTCGTCAAGCAGCATCTTGACGATCAGTTTCGAGGACTGTTTGCAGAACAACTGGCCACTTAAGCCGTTGACGGTTTCTTTTTCGAAATACTCGATGCCATGTTGCTCAACCAGTTCGATGAAATCCCATTGGGTGTATCGACTGAGCGCGGATTTACAAAAATGCGGATTGCCTGAAATGAACCGCTCCGGCGTCACGTGCAGATTGGTAAAGTTGCAGCGTCCACCACCGGACATCAGGATTTTCTTGCCGATCTTGTTGGAGCGCTCCAGCACCAGCACCCGTCGCCCCCTTTTGGCCGCTGTAATGGCGCACATCAGGCCAGCAGCGCCTGCACCAATGACGATGAGATCGGGGTTTTTCATGGATGGTTAGGGCCTTGAGCAGGACGGGCAATTTTAACTGTCCCGCACGATCATTGCGCGAATTCGTAACCGGGGAACGGAATATTAATGAGCCCGATAAGACTGTGAATGTGATTTATACTTCATGACGCAAAGTCACAGCGCCAAAGCTGAACCTAAAAATGAAAATAACAGGGGCTGTCCTCATCAAAGAAATTGCCTGTAAAGTTCTGAATATTAAAGGCTTCAACGGATATTTTTACGCATGCCTGTCATCGGCCGCGTTACTGGCCCTGCCGCTGGCCGGGGCTTCAGCGCAATGGGCGATTCCTGAAGCAATGGCCGAAAATGCCAGCGCGCTGAACGAACAGCAGCTTCATTTTATTAGCTCGGGCGCGATCCTGGATTTCATCCCCGAACGACAGCTTGAGCACGAACTTGCAACGCGAGATCCCGACGGCCTGCGCATGCTGATCAATGACCTGCTCGCACTGGCCGGGGAAATGGGCTACGACCCGGAACGCGACATGGGTTCTGCTCCACTGAATCTCGCTTCCAGGCGATTCAATGGCCGAAACCTGCCAACCCCGAAACCATTGCGTAAACTCAAGCGTGAGCCGGGGCCTTTCAGCGTGCATCGCTACCTGTACCCGGCATCTGGCGTACCGACCTTCGGCGGCGCAAAGGTGGCCATCTGGCCGGAGGACCTGGTCGCCGGTAAAGTTGACGTGGCCATCATCGGAGTACCCAACAACATGGGCAGCGGGCGGCGCGATGCCGAGAATGGCCCGCCAGCCATGCGCGCCATGAATACCATCGCGACTCCAGACGCGCAGTCGCTGCTCAAGCCCATGGAAGTTTTGTCCGTTGTTGATTACGGCAATTTCTCAATCGATATCCTGAGCACCGAGCGAACCATCGGACATGTCACGGACATGGTCGCCGAGACGGCAGAGACAGGCGCGGTACCGATGATGGTCGGCGGCGATACCTCGATGCTCTACCCAGGCGTCAAGGGTGTTGCAATGGCGCGCGGCAAGGGCTCTTTCGGCCTGTTGCATCTGAGCGCCCACCCGGATGTGG
>JABDJL010000133.1 GCA_013002505.1 Lysobacterales bacterium
ACAGCAGCAACAGCAAAAGAAAACCGAGTTGGCTGTCAATAAAGCCGCCAATCCAGGCCAGCAGTTGCTGCGGCACGCCGGCGTCTATCATGTAATTGGTCGAGGCGAGTGAAACACCCAGGATTACCAGGATGCCGCCGACCAGTACCATGGACTCGCGCATGATGCCGGGAAGTTGCCGCCACTTGACCTCGCGCAACACCACCAGGTCGACGATCAACACGTACAGCGCGGTGACCGCGGCAGCCTCGGAAATGGCGAAATAACCGCTGTATATCCCACCGAGCACTACCACAGGCAAAGGAATCTCCCAGGCAGCCTCGCGAATCGCCGCACCGACCTCTGACCAGGAAAATTCCGACAAGGGAACGCGGATCGCGCGGTTCTTCCACACGCTGTAAGCAGACAGTATCGCCAGCATCAGGAAGCCAGGCAAAAGCCCGGCCAGGAACAGGTCGTTAATAGAAACCTCGGCAATTACTCCGTACAGGATCAGGGGCAAGGATGGCGCAAATAACAGGCCCAGGCTGCCAGCCGAGGTGACCAGGCCGAGGTTGAAACGCTCCGGGTAACCCGACTGCTGCAGGGCCGGGAACAGCAGCGCGCCCAGCGCGATAATCGTGACGCCCGAAGCACCGGTAAAAGCGGTAAAAAACGCGCAGGCAAACAGGGCGACGATGGCAAGGCCCGCCGGCATCCAGCCCAGCAAAGCACGCGTCAGCCTGACCAGCCGTTGCGGTGCGCCACTCTCGCTGAGCAGGTAGCCGGCAAAAGTAAACAGCGGGATGGCCAGCAATAATGGCATTTCCGCAATGCGAAAGAACTCGATGACCAGCGCTTGCAGGTCGATGTCGGCGGCATGGTAGTTCCACATGGCGCTGGCCGCGATCACCGCGAACAGCGGTGCGCCCAACAGGGCCAGCAATACCAGCACCAGGCCGACGAGGATCATCACGACGCGGGTTCCGCGCGCTGCTTGCCGCTCAGGCCGCGAATTGCGAACAACAGGTAACGCCACGCAATCAATGCAAACCCGGCGGGCATCACGCTTTGCAGAATCCAGGCCGGAATATCGCCCAGCAGCCTGTCGTCGTATTCATAAGAACCCATGACAAACTTCAGGCTGTGCCAGGCAATGAGGCCGCAGACCGATGCCGTGAACAGGTCGAGCACGATACGTATGACTTGGTTGATTCCGGGCGAAAGAAAGCGGTCAAGAACGGCGATGCTGATATGCCGGTCCTTGCGGCTGGCTGCTACGGCGCCGGCCACGGCCAGCCAGAGCACCAGCAGACGCAACAGTTCGTCGCTCCAGATGAATCCAATATCGAAGAAATTCCGCAGTACGATCTGCGCGGCGGCGAGCAGAATCATGCCCCCCAGGATTACGACCAGCAGTGCATCTTCAAACGCCTTTCCGGCTTGTTCAAGGCGTTGAATCACTGTGCGATTTTCACGGTAAACGGGTAGACCGGTACTCTTCGAGGTGGCCCAGGAGCGTGTCGAGTCCCTCGGAACTGACCACACCCTCAGCGGCCAGCTTCCGGTTGGACTCCGATACCCGCGCCTGCCACAGGGGTACCTGGTCACGGGCCGGGTCAACGAGCTGCAGGCCCTTGCTGACCAGCGCCTCGAGCGCCTGTTCATTATCACGTATGCTTGCCTGGTCTATCTTCCGGTAAATGCCTTCCATAACTTCACGCACCACTGCCTGGTCGTCCGTGCTCAGTTTGCCGAACGCGCGCTCATCAATAACCAGGGCGCCATACACGTAGGAAAGGGGAAGATTGGTGATGTACCTGAGCTTGGTATGCAATTGCAGCACCACGGCCCCGACCGGTGACAGCGCCGCGCTGTCCAGCAGTTCAGTCTGCAGCCCGGTCAGCACATCGGTCAACGGCATCGTGACCGGTGAAATCCCCAGCGCCTGGAAAGCGGCGTATGCGATGCGGTCGCCCTCCTGCACCCAGGTTCGCTGGCCTTCCATGTCTTTGAGTGACGCCACGGGCTGGTGCGACATCAGGTAACCCTGGCCGGCGCCGGCAATGCCGAAATTGACCATGCCGGCCTGTTCAAGCGCCTGCCGCAGCCGGCCATCCATGTGCTTTCGAACATAGAGCACTTCGTCCATATCGCGAAAAGTCATCGGCAGGGCATACAGCTCCGCGTCCGGTGCAAATGCGCCCAGCGCACCGGAAGTAAAGGTTGCGCCATGCAACTGCCCGATGCGCATTTTGCGCCGCACCTGGCTGTCATTACCCTGCACGCCGCCGCCGTAAAAGCGAAACTGCACGCGCCCCGCGGTGCGCTCGTCAATCTTCTCAGCGCCCGCTCTCATCTCGACCATCCAGAACGATCCTTCGGGTGCCAGGGTGGCGATTTTCAGGGTCTGCGCACTGGCTGGGGCCGCGATGCAAATACCTGCGATTATTGTCCATATAATCTTGTGCATGGTTGTCCTTAATCGATTGACTCAGGGGCGGTCAGAAATAATCATCGCCCGAGTCCAGAAGGGCCCGGGCCTCCTCGCGCGCCAGGGTGTTGAACAGCGTCAGACCGTCATGGACCGGATCGGTTTCGAGCACTTCGTTCAGCAAGCGGTCGTGCAGTTCGCGCTCGTACAGGGTGCGTGCGTAATAACGGGCGTAATCAACCTTGATGGCAAGGTTGTTTCCACCCGAAAGTTCGAGCGCTCGCTCGAAGTACCCCTGGCCTTCGTCAAAACGGCCACCCAGGGCCGGCGGCCGCAAGGTGGCCATGATAGCCAGGTAATGTGACAATTCAGAAGGCTTATACGAGGGATCAAGCTCCCTGGCCCTGAGCAGCAAAGCTTCGGCGTTCGGCAGCTCGGCAAGCGCTGACCAGTCATCGCTGTGCGCGCGAATGTAGGCCAGCCAGCTCAGCCCCGCGGTGAATAATGACGGGACGCTGTCCTTGTCGAGACCGGCGACAATCTGTGAAAACGCCCCGAAGGGCTGGTCCCATGCGTTGCACGAATTTTCATCGGAAACACACAGGGCCTGGCGGCCGTAGTTGCGGGACTTCAGGGTCAGCCGCCTGGCGCGCGCCTGGTCTTCAACAAATACGGTGCCATAAGCAGCATAAAGCTCTGCTGCGGAACGCAACATGCCCTGGTCGGTGGGCGAGCCCTGAACAAAGCTGTCAAGCATGATCAGGTAGGCTGGCGCCCCGTCACGCACGGTTTGCGGATCGTCCTGGTTCAGGATCGCCGAGCTGAGGTTATCCGCCATGCCGTTGGTGGCGGAATTGACGATCGAAGCGCAGCCGGGAATGGCCAGAAACAGCAGGCAGCAGAGGAAAAAAGCGGCCTGGTTGATGCTCAGCACAGGGAGTCGTTTGAAGCAGGTAGCCACAAGCAGAATTATAGCCTGTACAATTGCGCCCTAAACGAATTCCTGGCGGCGTCTTGTCGCAAATACCGCCTCTTCAAGGTCAGCACGCATGAAAAATTTGAACCCAATGGATCTGTTCGATCTGGCATCAGAACTCAACGAGGAAGAAACCATCGTGCGTGACACCGTTGCGCGATTTGTCGATAGCAAGGTAATCCCGATCATGGGCGAGTGCTTCGAGCAAGGCCGCTTTCCGGCTGAACTGGTGCCGCAGGTTGCCGAACTGGGGCTGCTGGGCAGCTCGATAGACGACTATGAATGCGCGGGCCTCAATGCCGTGTGCTACGGCCTGATCTGCCAGGAACTCGAGCGCGGCGACAGCGGGTTGCGCAGTTTTGTTTCCGTGCAAAGCAGTCTCGTGATGTACCCGATTCATGCCTACGGATCAAAAGAACAAAAAGAACGCTGGCTGCCGGCCATGGCCAGGGGCGAGGCCATCGGCTGTTTTGGCCTGACAGAGCCGCATGGCGGCTCAGACCCTTCCAACATGAAAACCCGTGCTGTGCGCGATGGTGACGAATGGGTCATCAACGGGGCCAAGATGTGGATCACCAACGGAACGATTGCAGATGTCGCACTGGTGTGGGCCGACACCGATGAAGGCGTGCGGGGCTTCCTCGTCGAGAAGGGCACGCCCGGATTCGACGCGCCGGAAATCGAGCACAAGTTTTCCCTGCGCGCATCGGTTACGTCGTCCCTCTACTTCGACAATGTCCGCGTGCCGGAGACCAATATGCTGCCCGGCGTTTCCGGGCTCAAGGGTCCTTTGAGCTGCCTGACCCAGGCGCGTTACGGCATTGCCTGGGGTGCGATCGGCGCCGCACAGGCCTGCCTGCAGGAATTGCTCGAGTACACCTCGACCCGCGAGCTGTTTGGCCGGCCCCTGAATCACACCCAGACCATCCAGCTGCGGCTGGCAGATATGGCCCGTCGCATCACGACCGCGCAGGTGCTCGCGCTGAGGCTGGGACGAACCAAGGATGCTGGCAAGCTTCACCCCAGCCAGGTATCGCTGGCCAAGTGGAACAACGTGCGCATGGCGCTGGACATTGCCCGCGACTGCAGGGACATGCTCGGCGGCAGTGGTATCAGCGCCGAGTTCTGCCCGGTGCGGCACATGCTCAATCTTGAAAGCGTGATTACCTATGAAGGCACAGAAACGGTCCACCAGTTGGTGATCGGCAAGGAATTGACCGGTATTTCGGCTTTTTAGCCCTCGATGAGTAGCAACCACTGCAGGTATCCGCATACCGGCAAAAGCGCCTCCCTGCTGGCGCTCGTCGCGGTATACGTGGCGGCCATCACCATTGGCGTGGAAACCGCAGATACCTTGGGAGCCACGCACCCCGTGGCATTTGTCCTGATCGCCGATGTGGTTGCGACCCTGGTGGTGTTCGCATTCAGTTGCTGGTACCGCAATGCCAGTACCTACGACCCCTATTGGTCGGTTATACCGGTGTTGATCGTGCTGTACTGGATGGTGGCTTCAGGCGGCGGCAGTGTTGTGCTGCTGCGGCAGTACCTGGTCGTTGGCCTGGTATGCCTGTGGGGCGTGCGCCTGACGTGGAACTGGATTTTGCGCTGGCAAGGCCTGGGCGACGAGGACTGGCGTTTCGGCATGCTGCGCAAAAAACATGGGCGCGCCTACTGGCTGGTCAACCTTGGTGGTATTCACATGTTGCCAACCTTGTTGGTTTTTGCCGGCTGCCTGGCCGCGTGGCCCGTTATTGCAGCGGCGAACCGGCCGATCAACTGGCTGGATGCCATCGCCCTGCTGGTCACTGCGCTCGCCATCTGGATTGAGGCCAGTGCCGATCGCCAGCTTCGCGAACACCGGTCGAAAAACGCAGGCACAAGACTGGAAAGCGGTTGGTGGGGCCGCAGCCGCCATCCCAATTACCTGGGCGAGGTTTTGTTCTGGTGGGGCCTGTACCTGTTCGCGCTGGCTGCAAACCCGGCCTGGTGGTGGACCGGCATCGGCGCCCTTGCCATTTCTGCCCTGTTTAAATTTATCAGTATCCCGATGATGGACCAGCGGATGTTACAAAAAGATCCCGGCTATGCGCAGGTTATCAAGGAGCTTCCGGCAATGCTGCCCAGGATGCATTCCAATCCAGGGCCTTGACGGTCAGCGGGTCGTCAGAGTTTGCGCCACTGCTCGATGGCTCGGTAGTCGCGATGCGATTTTTTGCGCGCACCGGTCTTGAAGGCCATCTTGATGATCGGATTGGGTGGGTACAGGTGCTGGGGCATGCCGTTGAAGTCATGCAGTACCGGCTGCCAGACGCCTCTTAACTGCCGCAGCATCACGTCATCCGGGTCCAGGCCAAGGTCATGTAAATCATTCATTTCAGCCATGCGTACGATGGTCTCGCCAGCCTCGAGCACCGATTCAGGGACGCGATTGTTTTGTTCCGCCACTTCGATCAGCGGCCTGCCCTTGATGAATTCCTGCAAAAAAATCAGCGAATGCTTGCCATCGTGACCCATCACCGATAAGGGCTTGGCGGTATATGGGAGCAGCTCTTGCACCTTCCTGAACTCGCGATTCCGGGACATTTCGTAAACGCCGATGTTGACGTCATATTTCTTGCGGTACCTGTCGATCGCCTCGGGCCTGTAGGCCTTCATGGCAACTGTCTCGCTGCGAAAACTGGCTTTGAAAACGATTGAGCACGAACCGGAGCCAACCACGGCCAGCGGCTCCAGGTTTGAAGGCAGCCTCAGGCCACCGACTTCTTTTGCTGCGGATTCGATATCTTGCATTGTTCTCAGTCCATTGAGCCCCCTGTTTGAGCATTTAGAATATCACGAGATCGCGTTTGCCGGCACCGCGAAAGGGTTTAAGCAGGCAATGAAAACCCCGCCGTGGCGGGGCTTTCACTTGACAGGTTCCGAATCCTTTCGCGGGGGTCGCGGCTTCCTGCCGTGGCCTGTCTTCCTGCATGCTCCCGTTGGAGCAATTTCAATTCAGGGATCGATCACGTTCACCAGGTCCGTCCACACGGTTTTGCCACCGGCGTTGCCTTCCACCAGAACCAGCCCGTGCCCGTAACAGTAATACTTGTGTTCGACGTTACCTGGTTCCAGGGGAACCCATTCCTTGGTCACCAGACAGCCTTGCTGGTCGCCGAATAGTGCCGTCTCCACGTCCTTGAAGTTCAGTACCTTACCCATGTCGGTGGCTTCATCTTCCCAGTATTCCTGGAAGTAGAACTGGCCCTTCTCGGGCGAGGCGAGCATGATGATGCCGGCCAGGATGTCCTCGTCGGGCTGTTCCTCCCAGATGTCGTATCCCGCTTCCCAGGAGCCGTCCAGGCATCCCTCGAGACCGATCACCGGGTCTACTCCGTCGGTTTCGTGGTCACATTCGTCATGGTCAGTGGCAACACTCCGTTCACCGTAGTACCAGACGTTTCCGTGGATATCCTCTGCATACCAGTCGAAGGTTGATTCGGTCAGTTCCCAGTCTCCGTTGTCGCCGAGATTGCCGTCACAGGATTCAGGGCTGTTGTCAATGTATTCACGGTCCCAGATTTCCCGTACCTTGATGCCGTCTACCGTGGCCCTGGACTGGTTGGCCGTGGCAATGACCTGCACGACCCCCACCACGCACTCATCGTCGGCCTCTTCCAGGAAAACCTGGGTTTGTCCCGAGGGTTGAGGCCACCATGGGTTAGTGATGTTGTTGGAACTGTCGTCGAAATCACCAGGCAACTCGACGTAGCCGCCCTTGGCAACCAGGTTGCTGCTGACAATTGTCATCAATACTGCAACGGTTAAAAGAACTTTCTTGATACTGAAATCCATTTTTGTCTCCTTGCCTGTGTTGCAGGCTTTCCCGGTCACTCGGTGAGCGGGCGTGTGGGTTACTCACAGGCTTAGACGAGGCTGAAAACAGAAATCAATCTTGGCAGGGTGGACTTAGCTGTCCGGGTTCAGAACTCCCATAACAGGCCGATGGCGGGTGACACGCCGAGCCAGTGGTCAACGGATCGTTCCAGGGAGGGCAGGTCTTCGTCTTCGACGTCGTAGTCCACGCAACAGGTGTTCTTGTGATCGAGTGCATTGTTCAGCTCGAAGAATGCCGAAAGCCGGCTGTTGGGCAGTTGCCAGTTTCGCGCAATGCGCAGGTCCAGGTTGATGAATGTATTCAGGCGATCGGTGTTTCTCGGGCCGTAAACCAGTTCGAGTTCACCCTCATCATCGACCGAGAGCGTAGCCGGGGTTGTCGGCCAGCCACTGTGCATGTTGAGCGCCACGCCCAGTTCCCAGGGACCGCGATACCAGGCCAGGCCGACGTGAAGGGCATGAAGCTGGTCCCAGTTACGCAGCTCGCGCTGACCATTAATGGTGTCGGTGACACGCGAAACCGTCCATGAAGCCCAGCCGTTCAGATCGCCGCGATCGTATTCAGCAGTCAGTTCCAGGCCGGTGGCGTTGGCCGATTCGGGGTCTATCCTGACACGATCGGGTTCAAGTTCACCGATCAGCGGTACGGGGTCGAGCAGGTTCTCGAAACGCGGCCGTAACTGTGAGTACTGCTTGGAAAACAACTCCGCGCGAATCGACCAGCGATCGCCCAGGCGTTTACTCAGGCCGGCAATCAGGTGATCGGAGCGTTGCGCCGGGAAAAAGGTCTCAACACCGTCTTCGACCTGCATTTCCTGTATCGACTGTGACTGGTAATAGCGTCCCCAGCTGAGGCGCAGGTCCGTGCCGCCGGAAGTGCTGTACAGGAAACTCAATCTTGGGCTGACCTGGTCGTCATTTGAATCTCCGATATATGACTGCTTGTCCCAGCGCAGCCCCGCATCAATGACCAGTTGTGGCGTCGCCTGCCAGCGATTACTGACCCAGCCGGCGAAGCTGCCCCCGGATGGCCGGGTTTGAATGTCGCGAGCGATGGACTCTTCGACGCCCGGGTACGCAAGATAAAACCCGTCGTAAACGGCTTCAGCGCGGTAATCGTACCTGGCCTTGTTGTCGCGACCCTCAA
>JABDJL010000192.1 GCA_013002505.1 Lysobacterales bacterium
CTGCATCGTTGCGCTTTTTGCCAAGGGCTAGGGCCATTACCTGCAAACCGCGCCTTGCATCGCACAAAAATCCATCGCAGGCCAATCTGCCCCCCACCCGTTTTGAGCCTCCGTGTTTACTCAAACACAGTGCCAACCCACAGGTCCGGCAGCCGCCCCCACTTCGTTTGCGCGGCTTTTCGTGCGCTGCATCGTTGCGCTTCAATATACCCCAGCGAGGCGCGCAAACTGGTCTCCGCGGTCTGCGAAATCCCTGAAATGTGGAAAACTCGGCGCGCCCGGTGATAACAATACAACATCACCGGGGCCAGCCAGGCTGGCTGCTTTGCGCATGGCTTCCTCCAGCCCTGAAACGCAGTGAGTACCGAGTTCTGGTGAGAATCCAGCCGCCTGCATGGCTTTTGCGATTAGCGGTCCATTATCAGGAAGGCAAATCACTGCGCGGGGCTCAAATGCTGCAATCCGGACTGCGGCATCGGACCAGTCCAGGCCGCGGTCGAGCCCCCCGGCCAGCAGGATGACCCTGGAATCACGATAAGCCTGCAAGGCAGCCAGGGTCGCGACCGGGGTCGTGGACAGGCTGTCATTGACAAAGCTAACGCCTTCGGTGACCCCGACCTTCTCCAAGCGATGCGGCAGCGGCTGGAAATCATCCAGTGCCGCGTCCAGGTCTGCAACACGGAGTCCGGCGCATTCAACCAATGTCAAAGCAGCCGCCAGGTTGGCGAGGTTGTGCGCGCCGCTCAGTCCCGAGCCGGCCGCGTCTGTAATCCGGGACGGCCCGTGCCACAGGAAATTTTCACGCACGTGCCAGCCGTCCGGATGCTCGAACCACTTTACGGCGCCTGACTCGAGTGACCTGAGGCTCTCGTCCTTCCAGTTCAGCACCAGTGGCTGTCCCGCTGCCAGTTCCGCCAGCCGCAACTTGTCCTGCAGGTAATTGGCGCGGCCCGCGTGCCAGTCGAGGTGTTCATCTGAAACATTTAAAATCGCGGCGATCTCAGGATTCGCCTGCAGGTCAGCCAACTGGTAGCTCGACTGTTCAATCACCCACCAGTCGACTTCCTGTTCTTCGCAGTCCAGCAACGGCCGGCCGATATTCCCAGCCAATACCACCGACTTGCCGCAGGCCCGAAGCAAATGCGCTGTCAGGGCCGCCGTGGTGCTTTTGCCCTTGGTCCCGGTAATGCAAATGGTGCGCGCGCCAGGGTGCTCGGCAAACCAAAGCGAGCCGGGAGAAACCACTTCCAGCCCTTGCCTGCGCGCCGCAGAAAGTGCTTCGCGATAAGGGCTGACCCCGGGCGAGCGCAGCGCGACGTCGTATTGGCAGAGGGTGGGAGCGTCCAGCGGTCCGAGGTGCAAATCACAACGATCATCGGGCGGTTCCGGCATATTCCCTTCATCGAAAATACCGATCTGCGCTTGCGGGTACCTGCGCCTTAATTGCCGGTATGCCGCCTGGCCCTCGCGCCCGAAGCCGATGATGGCTACCTTGCGATGTTCGAGATCAAGCCAGCGCATCCACCAGTTCCTGGTCTGAAATACAGTGTTCCGATCGTGCGTCCAGCAGGCCGGTCATTGAAGGAACCTGGATATTCTGCAGCGCCTTCGCCAGCACCCGGACCACGTGGTGGCCCTGCCACGAAGGGTCATCGGCGAGGTGCTTGATGGCCGCGCGGCTCTCGTCCACGCTGCCAACACATTCCAGTGGTTTGTCAGCACCGAGATTGCACAAGGCCCGGAAGCCTGCTTCCTGCTCCGGGTCATTGAGCAGGTCATGCCCGGTAATGTCGGAGAGCTGGCCAGGGTTCATGAAGGGTGCCAGCGCGAGGCTGGTAAATCGGCACTTCGGGCAGTTTCCACACCACCGACCCTCGATACGGGATCCTTCCAGGTGAAAGTTACGGTTGCAGCTTGAAAACACGCCGTGATAACGCGTCAGGTGACTGAAGCGCTGTGCAATTGACAGCTCGTTCAGCGGCCGAAGCAAAGAAAAATAGGCCACATCGGGGCTGACCCTTGCGGCCAGGAGTTTTTGAAAACCCTGTTCAAACTCGAGGCTTTTCGACCACTGGTGGTTCACCGCCCTGCCCGAACGGTCGGTGAACGTTGCCTCGCTGGCCGAGCTTTCGTTGGAAAAAACAATGTTGCGGTATCCATACAACAAGGCTGCGCAAACCAGGATCGCCGAATTAATCGCGGTCACCGGCACATGGCCGTTCAGGGCGCCCGCGTCATTCATTTGAGCCAGCTGGGGCGCCAGCAAGCGCTCGATACGCACCAGCGGCAAGCCCGCGGCCTGCACGGTATCCGCGATCAGGCTCGAGCCGCCCACACAGACCGGCTGAAACTCATGCCCGGCTTTGCGCAGAATCTCCAGGCTGACGAGGCTGTCTTTTCCGCCACCCATGGCGAGCAAGCTTCTTGAGGGCAAGTCCAGATCCAGTGGTGCGGCGGGTGTTCCGCTTGCTTTGAAGCTGACGCGACCTTCCAGTTCGATGTCGTTGTTCCATGCGAACTCGGCCAGCCCGTACACATACAGATCGTGAAAGAATGAAGCGGTCGCGTCATCGAGCGCTATGCCACCCAGGTCCATTTCAGGTGGTACGCAGGATTTCCAGTAACTGACGCCGGCCACCACGTGCAGGATCTCCAGGGCCCGCAAGAAAGCCGCCTGCCGGGAGGGGTCGGAAGGCCACGGCTGGTAGGGAAAGACTATTCGCTCTTCAAGTTCAGCCCCTTCATCGAAGGAATAAGTCAGCGTGGCTGTTCCGCTTGCCGGGTCAAAGTGGTGGTTCCCAAAGCAAAATCGATTGACCCTGGGCAAGCGGCCGGATTTGCTCTTCACCGCTGCCCACCCAGTTCAAGCCAGGATTTGCCGTAAATACCCGGCGTGCGGCGGGCTGTGCCCTCGACGACCAGGTGCCGGTGCAACTCATCGACCAGCGCTTCGGCATGTTCGGGGTATACCAAAAAGCTCAGGCACATGTCGTTGGCTGACTGCGACAACATTAACAATGGCTGCTCTTCGATCAGGCCGGCAGCCGGTCCCAATTGCGCCAGCGCCGTACGCACGCCCCTGCCGACCAGGTTTACACAGCAGCTGTCGGCAAAAAGCCGCAGCCGGCATCGCTCGGAAAGCCTGTCAGTCATGGTTTGCAACAACGCCTGGTCAATATGGTTATCAACGTTGTTAATGGCCACGGTCGTGGTGGTTTCAGAGGTCGCGACCAGGTCAATCGAAACCCCCAGCGCGCTGATGACGTCGAAGGCCCAGGCCAGGAAGCCGACCTGCTGACGGGAATCAAGGTTTTCAAGCAGCATCACCAGCATCCCGCGCTGACAGGTGACTGCCTTGACGCCCACCGTGGGCGCATCCAGCACGCCTTTGTTGCCATTGATACGCGTGCCGCCGCAGCCGGGCCGGGACAGGTCACCGATGTTTAGCGCTATTCCACTTTCAGCAGCGGCCCGGATGCAACGCGGGTGTACCACGCGGGCGCCGCTTGCTGCCATTTCCAGCGCTTCGATGTAGTCCAGCTCACGAATCAGCAGGGCTTCGGGCGAAAAAGACGGGTCTGCAGAAAACAGCCCTGGTACATCGGTCCAGATCTCTGCCTCGGTGGCTGACAGGCGGCTCGCCAGCAAGGCTGCTGAAATATCTGAACCACCCCGTCCCAGCAGTGCTGTCCCGGCGCTACCCTTGGCGGCCACGTAACCCTGGGTGATCAGCACTGTTGCGAGACCTGACCAGCGTTCGTTCAAGGCATTATCGGCGCCTGTTTCGCAGCGCGCCGAAAGCCACGCACGGCCGGAATCCGGAAACGGCTCATCGACCACCGTCAGCGCGTCACGAGCGTCAACCCATTCGCAGGACATCTTCCCACTTAGAAATTGGTGACCGATCCGCGTGCTGGCCCATTCGCCGAGCGCAACCAGCGCCGCGCGATTGGCCGGTGAGTCATGCCCGGCGCAGGCTTTAAGGGCACGTTCAAGCCTGCCCTCGAACTCTTCCAGCAAAGTGTCGCAATGCAGACCCAGTTTTTTTGCCAGTTCAGCATGTTGCCGAAGTATGCGCATGATCACAGGATCAGTGATACCGGTTGAAGGCTCGATTGCCAGCAGCGCACCGGTCGTTCCTGCCAGCGCGGAACAAACCAGCAATACCTGCGAGCCCTGTTCGCAACGCTCACTCGCCAGGCCGGCGATCTGCTGCCACGCGGCAGCATCTGCCACGCAGGTTCCTCCAAATTTCAGAACTCGCCAGGACTTGGCCAAATTACTCACCCAATGCAGTGACTGTACAGTGCATTATTCCATGCACGTGCCGGGAGCGGGACTGTAACGAAGGCATCGCTTGAAGTATACGGGCAGGCGATATTTCCACCATTCCGCCATGATTCGGTGCGCCGGCAAAAAAAAGCGGCGCCGGGACGAATCGTCCCCGAGGCGCCGCCAAGGGCACAGTTACGGAATTCTCAGGCTCAAATTCCGCGGTCTGCAGGAGTGTGTAAAGCTAGTTCAAATCAAACGTTCATGGCGAGACAGGCTGAACCGAGACCTCGACCTCTATCTGGTCGCCAGGACGGTCCGGCATCCGCGCCAGGTAGGTTTCGCCCTGGTACTCGTAAACCACGTCCCATCCGATCACCTGGCGGGTTTCCTGCCAGTTGGTGTTGGTGCCGCAGCGATCCTCCAAGGAGGCGTAATAACGGTTTGGGTGGCGCTCGCGCTGACGGTCCGCGGCAATGGCACCGCCAAGGGCGGCGCCGGCAACCGTCATCACGTCACGGCCGCTGCCACCCCCGAACTGGTTACCAATCACGCCGCCCAGCAGGGCGCCAAAAATACTCGGCGCTGCCGAACGCCTGGCGGGAATTTCCCGGTAGACCTCCTCCTGCCAGCACACCTCTTCGCGGACCGGCTTGCGGATCACGCGTGTCACGGGCGTGGCCTCGATGACGTCGGCCCACACGTAGCGGCCATTATCCTGCGCGGCCAGGACGGGCAGGCTTACGGATGCGGCGAGTATTGCCAAGATGCTCATATTCAGGCGCTTCATTTTCTGATTCCTCTTTGCCCTGTTGAATTCCGACCGGTATAGACTATTACGCCCTGGCTGAACGAAAGCTGAATGCCATCCTGAACCGCTCTGTGCCCCCGTGGCACACGCGCGCGATCTGTACTAGCATGTGTTTCCCTTTGAATTCGAGCCATCCAGGAAAGGACTAGCGAATGCCGAAATACACGACTGAAGACATCCGCAACATCGCCCTTATCGGGCACACCGGAAGTGGTAAGACGACATTGGTCGAATCGCTGCTCGCCAAGGCCGGCGCAATCGGTGAGGCAGGCACCGTTGAACGCGGTACTACGGTTACCGATCATGACCCGCTCGAACACCAGTATCACCACTCCCTGGAATCTGCAATTGCGAGCCTGGATTTCGAAGGCACCCACGTAAACCTGATCGACACGGCCGGCTTCCCGGATTTTCGCGGCCCAACCCTGGCCAGCATGGCAGCAGCCGAAACAAGCGCTATCGTGATCAATGCACAGAATGGAATTGAACTCTCCACGCGAAGACTGATGCGCCGCGCCAAGCGCCGCCGCCTGTGCCGAATGATCATCATCAACCGCATTGACGCCGACCATGTTGATCTCAGCGGCCTGGTGAAGGAGATCCGGCAGGAGTTTGGTACCGAATGCATGCCGGTCAACCTTCCCGCCGAAAATTTCAGCACCGTGCGCGATTGTTTCTTTCACACCGAGGGCGAAACAGACATTTTTTCGTTGAAAGAAGCGCATGACGCGATCATTGACCAGGTAGTCGAGGTAGATGACGACCTGATGATGAAGTTCCTGGACGGCGAGGAGTTGTCGCGCGACGAACTGCACGAAGCGTATGAAAAGGCCTTGCGCCAGGGGCACCTGGTGCCGATCTGCTTCACGTCGGCGGCGACCGGCGCAGGGCTGGGTGAGTTCCTGAAACTGTGCAAACGCCTGATTCCGAATCCGGCCGAAGGCAACCCGCCGCCATTCATCAATGGGGAAACGCAGGAGCCAGTCGAGTGCACACCCGATGCCGGCGGGCATGTACTGGCGCACGTATTCAAGATCAGCAATGACCCGTTTGTCGGCAAGCTTGGTATTTTCAGAATCTACCAGGGCACGGTTAAGCCTGACACCCAGTTGTATATCGGTGACGCGAGAAAACCGTTCAAGGTGGGCCACCTGTTCAGCGTTCAGGGCGGCAAGCACTTTGAAGTTGATGCCGGCATTCCAGGCGATATTTGTGCCGTCGCCAAGATTGAAGACGTGCATTACGACGCCGTGCTTCACGATTCAACCGCCGAAAACGATATCAGGATGAAACCGCTGGATTTCCCGCAGCCGATGTTCGGGCTGGCCGTGCAATCCAGTACCCGCGGCCAGGAACAGAAATTGTCCACTGCCTTGACCCGCCTGACCGAGGAGGACCCCTGTTTCGTCATCGAGCATAACCAGGAGCTGAACGAAACGGTCATGCGCGGACTTGGCGAGCTGCATATGCGCGTCATGCTCGAACGAATGAAAGAGAAATACCACGTCGACGTGGACACCAGGCCCCCACGGATCGCTTACCGCGAGACCATCACGCGACCGGCTGAAGGACATTACCGCCACAAGAAACAGACCGGCGGCGCCGGCCAGTTCGGCGAAGTGTATTTGCGCGTCAGGCCCAAGAAACGCGGCGAAGGATTCGAGTTCGTCAACAAGGTCGTTGGCGGCGTCATCCCCACCAGCCTGATACCGGCCGTTGAAAAAGGCATACGCCAGATCATCGACGAGGGCGCCGTCGCCGGCTACGGGCTGCAGGACATCGAGGTCGAGGTTTACGATGGTAAGCACCACCCCGTTGACTCGAAGGAAATTGCGTTTGTCATCGCAGCGCGGCACGCGCTTCTGGACGCGATCAACAATGCCGGGCCGCAGATACTGGAGCCGATTGTCAGCGTGGACGTGACCGTTCCGGAGAATGTCATGGGCGACATCACCGGCAACCTCGCCGGTCGGCGTGCGCGCATCAGCGGCACCGAGAGCCTACGTGGCGGCCTGCTGACGATCAAGGCCGACATCCCGCTCAGTTCACTGTCGGATTACCACACCGAGCTGAAAAGCCTGACCCAGGGCGCCGGCAGTTTCACAATGGAATTCAGCCATTACGACCCGGTGCCCAGCGACGTGCAGCGCGATCTGGTAGCGGCGCACAAGCCCAAGAACCAGGAATAATGGATCAGTTAAACATACGGCCGGCGGCGAGCAATGCATCGTGCAGAACGTCCACTTCGTGGCGCGTGTTGTAAATACCCAGCGAAGCGCGGCAGGTCGCCGGCAGGCCAAAGTGCCTGATCGCCGGCATGGCACAGTGATGGCCGGTGCGGATCGCGACGCCGTAGTGATCGATTATCGTCCCGATATCGTTGGGATGAATATCCCCCAGCATGAATGAAATGACACCGGCCTTGCGGGCCGCGGTGCCGACGATACGCAGACCATCAATCGAGGACAGTTTCTCTGTTGCGTAGGCCAGCAAGTCTGACTCGTAGCCGGCGATGTTGTCCATGCCCAGGCTGGCAAGGTAATCAACGGCAGCGCCAAGGCCCACGCCGCCGGCAATATTGGGCGTGCCCGCTTCGAATTTGCCGGGCGGGTCGTTGTACACGGTTTCTTCGAACGTAACCGTCTTGATCATCTCACCGCCGCCCTGGTACGGGTCCATGTCGTTGAGCGTTTCCAAAGGGGCCCATAAGCCACCAATGCCGGTAGGGCCGTACATCTTGTGGCCCGAAAAACAGTAGAAATCACAGCCCAGGGCCTGTACGTCAACAGACTGGTGCGGCATCGCCTGCGCGCCATCCACCAGCACCGGGATGTCGAGCGCATGGGCCGCACGGCAAATTTCGGCTACCGGGTTGATGGTGCCCAGCGCGTTGGAGACGTGCACGATACCGAGCAGCCTGACGCGTTCGTTGAGCAAACCGGCGAAGGCTTCCATGTCGAGTTCACCGCGCTCGTTGATCGGAATGACCTTCAGTTCCGCTCCCGTCTGTTCACACAATATCTGCCACGGCACGATGTTCGAATGATGCTCCATGTGCGAGATCAGGATCTGGTCACCCGGCTCAAGGCGGGGCCTAAGATACGCCTGGGCAACGAGGTTGATGGATTCGGTCGTGCCGCGGGTAAAGACCAGTTCATCGCGCGACGGCGCATTGATAAAAGACGCGACCCGGTCACGCGCGCCCTCGTAGGCTTCGGTAGCCTCCTGGCTCAGCGTATGCACACCGCGGTGAATGTTGGCGTTGTGCTGACGGTAAAACCGGTCGGTCGCCTCGATAACCGCCAACGGCCGCTGGGCCGAGGCCGCGGTGTCAAAATAGGCCAGCGGTTTGTTGTGAACGGTTCGCTGCAGAATCGGGAAATCGGCGCGCACGCGCTCGACGTCGAAACCGCCCTCCAGGTGTTTTGCCACGTTACTCATGGCCACTCTCCAGTTCGTCCATCGCCGTTGTCAGCCGCATGGCCAGCGATTCGTGCAGCGCCTCGTGCGGCACCCGGTCAATCACGCTGCGGCAAAAGGCCAGGGTCAACATTTTGCGACCCTGTTCTTCGCTGATGCCCCGGCTGCGCAAATAAAACATGGCTGCCTGGTCCAACTGACCAACCGTCGCACCGTGCGCGGCCACGACTTCGTCTGCAAGAATTTCCAATTCGGGCTTGGCGTCAATCTCCGCCTTTCGCGAAAGCAGCAGGCCGGCGCTGGATTGCTGTGAGTCGCTGCCGTCTGCACCGGGCGCCACGTGCACCCTGCCGTTGAAGACAATTTTTGACCGGTCGCCGGCAACGGCCCGGAACAACTGCCCGGACTGGCAATTCATGGCCTGGTGATCAGCCTCGAAATGGTAATCAACATGGGCGTCACCCGAGCCAAGCACCGCGGCATTGAGTGAACAGCCAGCGCCTTCGCCGGCAAACTCCGAGCGAACGTCATGACGGGCGAGCCCGGCGCCAAGGTCCATGCCGGTGAACGAGTAGCGGGTCGATGTGCCGTGGCGCACTTCAGTGCGGCCAATCAGCAGTGACTCAGCGGGATAATGTTGCAGGCGGCTGTGAAACAGCTCGGCGCCTTCACCCAGCTCGATCTGCTCGACCAGATTCAGTTTTGCCGGGTGCTGTGAGCCGTTCTCGAACTGTTCGACCAGGTGCAGACGGGCTCCCGTTTCCAACACCACGCAAATGCGCGCGTGGTTCATTTCTTCCGCGCCGCACGGCCACTGCAGCAGTAACTCGCCCGCGTCGATGCCTGCGGCAACATGTATGTACAAGCCCTGCCCCAGTGCCGCGGTGTTGAGCTGAGAAAATGCATGCTGGCGGCCGTCGATGGGCAGTGATTCCAGCAAATCAACCAGTGGCTGATCTGCTTCTTGCAGCGCAGCAGCCAGCGGCTTGACGCAAAGACCATCACGATTTTCGCCTGGCATCTCGCTGACATCGCCATTGATCAGAACAACCTTTGCGTCGGTGTCAATCAGTGGCTGTGGCACGCGGGGTTCGAACGTATCAGCATCATCGGCCGTGGCGCGGACTGACTGCGCTGCAACCGCCGTGTATTTCCATTGCTCGGTTTTTCTGCCGGGTAAACCGAGGAACCGGTCGCTGGCAGACTGTCTCAGGGTGTTCAGCCAGGATGGGTCGCCGCTGCGAACCACCGAATGGGCCAGAAAATCTTGCGTCGAAAGGCTGCTCTGCCGATTCATACCGCGGCCTGCTCCAGCTCGGCAATGCCTCCGTCCTCGAGCCAGGTGTAACCCTGCTCTTCAAGCTTCAGGGCCAGTTCGGGACCTCCGCTGGCAACAATCCTGCCCTCGGAAAGCACGTGCACGCGATCCGGCTTGATGTACTCGAGCAAACGCTGATAATGCGTCACCAGGATGATCGCCCGTTCCGGCGAGCGCAGCTGGTTGACGCCCTCGGCAACCGCCTTCAGGGCATCGATATCGAGCCCGGAATCGGTTTCGTCGAGTATCGCCAGTTTCGGCTCGAGCACGGCCATCTGGAAAATTTCATTTCTTTTCTTCTCACCACCCGAAAACCCTTCGTTGACCGCCCGGTGCAGCAGTTCATCACCGATATGCAGTACCTCCAGGCGCTCGCGCACCAGCCGCAGGAAGCCGACCGAATCCAGCGGCTCCTCGCCGCGATGCTTGCGCTGCGCATTCAGGGCCGCACGCAGGAAATAGGTGTTGTTGACGCCGGGAATTTCCACCGGGTACTGGAAGGCCAGGAACACACCCTCGCAGGCACGCTCTTCGGGTTCGAGTTCCAGCAAGTTCTTGCCCTGGTAGGCCACCTCTCCACGGGTAACCTCGTAGCCTTCCCGGCCAGCGATGACATTGCCCAGCGTACTTTTACCTGAGCCATTCGGCCCCATGATGGCATGCACCTCGCCGGCGTTGACCTCGAGGTCGAGCCCCTTGAGAATTTCCTTGCCTTCGACACTGGCGTGTAACTCTTTGATTTTTAACATACGTATTCGTTTTCCAATGATGCAATGATGGGGTCAGATTCAAGGGCCACTGTGGCGCACTCTGGCACTTGACTGTGATTCCTTTTTATCCAACCGCGCCTTCGAGACTCACCTCGAGCAGGGCCTTGGCTTCGACGGCGAACTCCATCGGCAGCTCGCGAAAGACCTGCTTGCAGAAACCGTCAACGATCATGGACACGGCGTCTTCTTCTGAAATACCCCGCTGCAGGCAGTAGAACAACTGGTCCTCGCCAATGCGCGAGGTGGTTGCTTCGTGCTCCACCTTGGCGGTCGGATTTTTAACCTCGATGTACGGAAAGGTGTGGGCGCCACAGTGCTTGCCGATCAGCATTGAATCGCACTGCGTGAAATTGCGCGCATTGGCGGCCGTCGGTAATACCTTGACCAGGCCGCGGTAGGCATTCTGCCCGCGACCGGCCGAAATACCCTTGGAAATGATCGTGCTGCGCGTGTTCTTGCCGATGTGGATCATCTTGGTGCCGGTGTCGGCCTGCTGGTAGTTATTGGTCAGCGCGACCGAGTAAAACTCACCCACGGAGTTCTCACCGCGCAGGATACAACTGGGATACTTCCAGGTGATCGCCGAGCCGGTCTCAACCTGGGTCCAGGAGATCCGTGAATCGGCCTCCTTGCACATCCCGCGCTTGGTCACGAAGTTATAGATGCCGCCTTTGCCTTCCTCGTCACCGGGGTACCAGTTCTGGACCGTCGAATACTTGATGTTGGCGCTTTCCAGTGCGACCAGTTCCACGACCGCTGCGTGCAGCTGGTTTTCATCCCGCATCGGCGCCGTGCAGCCCTCGAGATATGACACGTGGCTGCCCGCCTCGGCAATGATCAAGGTCCGCTCGAACTGGCCGGTATTCAGCGCATTGATACGAAAGTAGGTGCTCAGCTCCATCGGGCAACGCACGCCCCTGGGTATGAACACGAAGCTGCCGTCGGTGAACACGGCGGAATTCAGCGCAGCGAAGAAATTGTCGCGTTGCGGCACGACGCTGCCGAGGTACTGGCGAACCAGGTCCGGGTGCTCTTCAACCGCTTCTGAAAATGAACAGAAGATCACCCCGGCCCTGGCCAGTTCCTTCTTAAACGTGGTTCCCACCGATACCGAATCAAACACCGCGTCCACGGCCACACCGGCAAGGCGCGCACGCTCGTGTAATGGCACACCGAGCTTGTCGTAGGTTTCCAACAGCTTGGGATCCACCTCGTCGAGGCTTTGCGGGCGGTCCTTGTCGGATTTGGGCGCCGAGAAGTAGGAAATGGCCTGGAAGTCGATCGGCTCGATATCGAGCCGCGCCCAGTCCGGCTGCTCCATTGTCAGCCAGTGACGATAGGCTTCCAGCCGCCAATCGAGCAACCACTGCGGCTCATTCTTCTTGGCCGAGATCAGCGCGATGACATCCTCGGACAGCCCGGGCGGAACCGTATCGGCGTCAATGTCGGTGACAAAACCATGCCGGTATTTCTGCCCCAGCCGTTTTTCAATCGTGCCTGACTCGGTACTCATGGGTGCGCATCCTGGCTGTTCAGCGTGGCAATCTTCAGGGCCGGCTCAATCCTGGGCAACGGTTTCGCCATTTCTGCCAGCGATACCCCCTCCATGGCCCGTGCAACTGCCGACGAAATACGTTGCCAGTTACTGCGCAGGCTGCACAGGGCTTCCTGGCTGCACAGGCCTTCTTCTACGCTGCATTCGGTCATTGCGATGGGGCCTTCGATGGCTTCAATGACCTGCGCGACGCTGGTGCTGGCAGCGTCTTTTTCCATCCGGTATCCACCGTTGATCCCACGAAAGGACTGCACCAGCCCGGCGCGTCCGAGCAGCTTCAGAACTTTGCTGACCGTCGGCAGTTCCAGGTGGGTTCGTTCAGCAAGCTCATGGGCGCTGACAATCTCGCCTGCCTGTGCGCTGAGTTCGACCATCACCATGATCGCGTAATCGCTGAGTTTGCTGATGCGTAACATGCCGCAATGATTTCCGGTTACCAGACTGTTTAATATAGTACCATATCAGTCCTGTTTAAACCCCGACCACATCCTGCCGACCGGCGAAAGCTTTGCGGTTTCACCGCAGTCCTGAATGCGGCAGAATGCCGGCATGGTTTCTGACGCAGCACCTTCACCCGCCCAGGACGCCAGGCTCGACAAGGCCCGCGGCTGGCTGTCGCGCGTCAGCGCGGTAAATGATGCGAATCTCATACCCGTGGCCGGTGACGCCAGTTTCAGGCGCTATTTCCGGGTGACCAGTAAATCCAGCTCGTGGGTGCTGATGGATGCGCCACCGGCCAAAGAAGACAGCCGCCCTTTCCTCGATGTATCAAGCAGGCTGCGCAGCGCGGGGATTCGCGCACCGGCGATTGTTGCCCGGGATACTGACCTTGGGTTCATATTGCTGGAAGATTTTGGCGACACGCTGCTGCGGGATGCACTGGATGAACGATCAGCTTCAGCATGGTTTCCAAGACTCCTGGCCCTGCTGGCAAAACTGAGCCAGGAAGTCGAAACAGAGGGCCTGCCGCACTACGACCGTAAACTCCTGACCCAGGAGCTGGAACTGTTTACCCGCTGGTACCTTGACCGTCACCATGAAATCAAGCTCGATTGCGACGACCTCGAAACCTGGGAGTCGATGTGTACCCTGCTGCTTGAGAGCGCCGCAGAACAGCCCCGGGTTTTCGTTCATCGTGACTTTCACTCCTGCAACCTGATGGTCTTACCTACCGGGGACCTGGGATTGATCGACTTCCAGGACGCCGTGCTCGGCCCGCTCAGCTATGATTTTGCTTCGCTGGCATGGGACCGCTACATCACGTGGTCTCGCGAACAACTACTGGAGTGGATGATCGGGTATCGCGACCAGGTATCACCAGCGACCGACGAACAGACCTGGATACGCTGGTGTGACTGGATGGGCCTGCAAAGAAACCTGAAAATTGTCGGTATCTTTTCGCGCCTGAACTACCGGGACGGGAAAACCGAATACCTCGAAATGATTCCGAGGTTCTGGGAGTACATCGTGGATGTGCTTCCACGATATCCGGAACTGGGCGCCTTCGAGGCCATGCTGGAGCGGCTCCGATGCGCGCCATGATTCTTTCGGCCGGCCGCGGTGAACGGCTTCGGCCACTGACTGACACGACACCCAAGCCGCTGGTTGAAGTAGCGGGTAAGCCGCTGCTGTTTTATCACCTGGAACGGCTTGCCGGCGCCGGGTTCCGGGAAATCGTCATCAACCTGGCCCATCTTGGAAAACAAATCACGGACGCCGTGGGCGATGGCTCGCGCTGGGGCCTCAATGTCCACTACTCGCAGGAACCTGACGGTGCGCTGGAAACCGGTGGTGGCATCGCCCAGGCACGACCGTTGCTGGGAACTGCGCCTTTCCTGGTGGTCAACGGGGACATCTGGACCGATTTTCCGTTCATCCGGCTGAGGGCCGTCAAGTGTGATTTTGCACACCTCGTACTGGTGCCGGTGCCGCCGGGCAAAAACGATGGCGACTTTCACCTCGATGGCGCGCGGGTGCGCAATTCGGGTTCGCCGAGCCATACATTCAGCGGCATCAGCGTGTACCATCCACGCCTGTTTGAAAGCGCACCGGGCGGACGCTGGTCTATCGTGCCATTGCTGCGAGAAACCGTGGACCGCCAGTTCGTCAGCGGCGAGCTATACAACGGTCGCTGGCACGATACCGGGACTCCGGAATCACTGGAAATGGCGCGTGCCGCTGCGCGGTGAGTGCGGTTGACAGCCTAAAAAGCTGATCTGGACCACGTACAGCGAAAACAATTGGCCCGTGCGCTTGATTTTTCCGCATTGCCGGATTCAAGATAGCGCTTTCCCGGCGCCGGCATCAGAGCGGCGCGATTACAGGAGAACCATCAATGTCATTGACCGTTGCAGTGCTCAGGGAAACTGCCGAGGGTGAAAAACGCGTTGCACTGGACCCCGGCAGCGCGTCCAAGCTGGAAAAACGCGGCATCCGCGTACTGGTTGAAAAAGATGCCGGTAAACGGGCAGGATTCAACAACGATCAATACGGCGGAGCTGCCATTCTCGACGACCGTGACGCCTTGCTGACCATGGCTGACGTGGTCATGTGGGTCCAGCCACCGGACGTCTCGACGGTCAACCACATGAATGAAGGCAGCGTTGGCATCGGCCACGCCTTCGCGCACCGCAACCCTGACCTGGTCAACGCGCTTAATGACCAGAAAATCAGCTGCCTGGCCATGGAACTGGTGCCACGCATCACGCGCGCCCAGAGCATGGATGTCCTGTCGTCGCAGGCCACCGTGGCCGGTTACAAGGCGGTGCTGCGGGCTGCCAGCCTGGCGCCGCGCTTGTTTCCGATGCTGACCACCGCGGCCGGCACCCTGCGGCCTTCGCGCGTCATCGTGATTGGCGCCGGTGTGGCCGGTTTGCAGGCCATTGCGACGGCCCGCAGGCTGGGCGCGCGCGTCGAGGCCTATGACATTCGCTCGGCAGCCCGCGAGCAGGTTGAATCGCTGGGCGCCAAGATGATTGATACCGGCGTGGATGCCGAGGGTGAAGGCGGCTATGCGCGCGAACTCACCGACGAGGAAAAGCAACAACAAGCCGAAAAACTGGCAGAGCACCTCGCCAAGAGCGACGTGGTGATTTCGACGGCCGCGATTCCCGGCCGGCCTGCACCCAAGATCATTACCACGGCGATGGTCGATGACATGCAACCGGGAACGGTGATTGTAGACCTGGCTGCAGAATCGGGCGGCAACTGTGAACTCACACAACCGGGCACCACCATCGACCACGATGGCGTCATTATTGACGGACCCCTGAACCTGGCCAGCCAGGCGGCAATCCATGCCAGCGAGATGTACGCCCGCAACCTGGTCAACCTGATGGACCTGATGATCGAAGAAGATTCCCTGAAGGTTGACATGGAAGACGAAGTCATCGCGGGCACGATGCTCACTCACCAGGGAAAACTGGTTCATGAACAGACCGCAAAACTGCTTGGCCTGAGCGAAGGAGATAACTGACGTGGAAGGATTTGTTGCGCTTTACATATTTATGCTGGCCGCGTTTACCGGTTACGAAGTGATCTCCAAGGTCCCTGTAATCCTGCACACGCCGTTGATGTCAGGTTCCAATTTCGTTCACGGTATCGTGCTGGTGGGCGCCATGGTCGCCCTCGGCAGCGCCAGTTCCACAACCGAACAGGTGATTGGCTTTGTCGCCGTGCTGCTGGGCGCCGGAAACGCCGTGGGCGGTTACGTCGTGACCGAACGCATGCTCGAGATGTTCAAATCCAGCAAAGGGGATAAGTAATGGGTGATGTGCTCAACGCCGACCTGGCGCACTGGCTGATCCAGGCCAGTTATTTCCTGGCTGCCATCTTGTTCATTTCGGGGCTCAAGAAGATGAGCCACCCGACCACCGCGCGCGGCGGCGTCATCTGGGCCGGTCTCGGCATGCTGGTGGCCACGCTCATCACCTACCTCGAACCCGGCATGAACAATTACATGCTGATGACCGTGGCGATCTTTGTCGGCGGCGTATTGGCCTGGTGGTCCGGCAAACGCGTGGCCATGACCGACATGCCACAAATGATTGCCTTGTACAACGGCATGGGCGGTGGTTCGGCGGCCGCTATCGCCGCAGTCGAGTTACTGCGCGTTCTGACCGGTGCCGGCCTGACCCACGAAGCAGTGGCGGCCCGCGAACTGGCAGTCCTGGGCGCCCTGATCGGCACTATCGCCTTTTCGGGATCACTGATTGCATTTGCCAAGCTGCAGGGCTGGATGCGCAAGGTCTACCGTTTCAAGGGGCAACAGGTATTCAACGGGTTGGTTTTTGTCGCCCTGATTTACCTGGGCGTGATGCTGGCCACCTCCGACTTCAGCCTTGCCCAGTTCACGGCGTTTTTCGTGCTGGCGCTGCTGTTTGGTGTGCTGATGACCGTTCCTATCGGCGGCGCGGACATGCCGGTGGTGATATCGCTGTACAACGCCCTGACCGGACTGGCGGTCGGCGTCGAGGGGTTCGTACTGCAGAACCCGGCCATGATGATCGCCGGTATCGTGGTTGGATCAGCCGGTACGCTGCTGACCCAGTTGATGGCCAAAGCCATGAACCGGCCGCTGAGCAATGTGCTGTTCGCCGGCTTCGGAACAGGTGATGACGGCGGCTCCAGCTCCGAGGTCAGCGGATCGATGAAAGCCATTGATGCGGCCGATGCGGCGATCACGATGGCCTATGCCGAAAAAGTTGTCATTGTTCCGGGATATGGCATGGCCGTGGCCCAGGCCCAGCACAAAATCTGGGAACTGACCCAGTTATTGCGCTCCAAGGGTGTCAAGGTGTTGTTCGCCATTCATCCGGTGGCCGGCCGCATGCCGGGTCACATGAACGTACTGCTGGCCGAGGCCGGGGTTCCCTACGACCTGATCGAAGACCTCGAAGACATTAACAGCCAGTTCCCGAACACGGACGTGGCGCTGGTGATCGGCGCCAACGATGTTGTGAACCCGGCAGCGCGCAAGGACACGTCCAGCCCGATATACGGCATGCCCATTCTTGACGCCGACAAGGCCAGGAACGTGTTTGTCGTCAAGCGCGGCCAGGGCACCGGCTTCTCGGGCATCGAGAACCTGCTGTTCTTCGAAGACAACACGCGCATGTGCTACGGCGATGCGCAGGAAGTCGCCCAGAAGCTGATACAGGGAGTTAAGAGCCTGTAGGCGAAGTTCGCGATTATTGGCCTGCGGCCCCAGATCGCTCCCACAACTTTTCTGCCCAATCATCACGAGACGTAGTGGCTGGCTGCGCATGCGTTCACGGCGTGGCCTGTTGTGCTTACTGTTGTACTGTGGTATAACACCTATACATATTCAAAAAGCAAGGATTCAATTCCATGAAATTAGTGCGTTTTAGCTTGATCATTGCGTTTTCCGGCCTGGTTCTGGCAGGCTGTAATCGCGAAGAAGCGGCCATTGCAGAAGCGGCGGCTGGCAACCCGTTACTGGCGCATGTGCCGGCCGGCACGCCCTATTTGTACGCCAACCTGGAGCCAACCCCGGCGGATGTGATTGATGCGTTCATGGCACGCGCAGAACCTTCATTGGAGGTCATGCAAACCCTGCTGGACGACTTCGAGTTTGAAGTTAAGCAAGAGGGCGATGACATGGCGGGCGCACGCCTGGCAAGCGCCATTTACAACGAGCTGGATGGCAAGCTGAACCGCGCCGGCCTGGAGTCTCTCGGCCTGGACCTGGAGTCTCACGTCGTCATGTACGGCATGGGGCCCTTCCCGGTCATGCGCGTGACCCTTGCTGACGCCCAGGCCTTGCGTGACTCGATTGGCCGCATTGAAACTGCCGCCGGCCAGTCCTTCACAGAGCAGATACTGGAAAACGTGCCGTACTGGAGAATTTCAAAGGCTGACAGTCCGATGTCGGCCATTGTATCGATCATGGACGATCAACTGGTGGCCGGGCTGGTCCCGACGATCTATGAAGCCGAGTGGCTGCCCCAGTTACTGGGACTGCAGATGCCCGCGGAATCAACCGCAGCTGCGGACCTGGTACAGCTAAACCGTGACAAGGGCTACAGCGCATATGGTTCCGGGTTCATTAACCTGGTCGGCCTTGCCGAAGAAGTGCTGGACGAAACCAGCACGACAGCGGGGCTGCTGCAAAGCCTTGGCCACAGCCCCCAAACCACGCTTGATGATGTCTGCAAGGCAGAGTTCAGGTCTATTGTCGCAAAGATGCCCAGGCTGGTTGCCGGCACCACGGAACTATCGGCGGATGTCATCGGCATTTCCTACCAGCTTGAAATCGAAAACAGCCTGGCCGAAAAACTGACCGGCCTGGTGGCCGACGTGCCAGTTGCGGACAGGGATCCGGGCAAGGTGATGACCGTCGCCGTGGGACTGAAAGTCGGCGCTTTGAAGGCGTTCCTCACCGAGCAGGCTTCAGCCATCGTCGACTCGCCATACCAGTGCGCGCATCTTCAGAACGCCAACCAGCAGGCCCGCACGGCATTCGCACAGCTCAGTCAGCCAGTGCCGTTCCCGTTTATCAACAACCTGAAGGGTTTCCGGGCCAGCCTCGACGAAATCGATTACGAGAACTTTCAGCCCGAAAATGTCCGCGGCCTGTTTGCCCTGGAGGTTGAAAAGCCGCAGATGCTGATTGGCATGGCGCAGATGTTTATTCCCGGAATGGAAGAGCTTGACCTGCAGTCCGGTTCAGACCCCGTCGCGCTGCCGCAGGAATTGCTGACTTTCGCTTCCGGCGGAATGAAAATTTACGCGGCCATGGGCAATGATTCCGTCGGCCTTTCAATGGGTGATTCAAGCCAGGCAGAACTGGCCGAGTTCATGGACGAGTCAGGTGACAACAATGGCGTGTTTTTCTCGATGGAATACGACATGGCAGCGCAAATGGCCATGCAGGAACACTTTGAGCAAACCCTGGGCAACATTGACCCGAGTGATCCCGAATACCAGGAATACAGGGCTTTGCAGGAAAAACTGGAAGCTTCGTACAAGGCATGGCTGGGCCGTAGCCGCGTGGAAGTGAGCTTCCAGGACGACGGGATGCGCATGGACACGACCATGACATTCAAGTAATCCGAAACTGGTGATGCGAATAGTGGGCCGCGATTGCGGCCCTTTTTTTTGCCTAGTAGTGAAAATGCTTGATCTTTTCGCCCTTCTGGCCGAGATCGGTCATGGCCTCGATCCCCAGCTGCAGGTGCAAACCGACAAAATCAGCTGTCACCCGCTTATCTGACTCTTCGGTTTTGACGCCATCGGGCGTTACCGGCACATCCGACACCAGCAACAGGGCGCCACGGGAAATTTCGTTGGCATGACCGACGATGAACAGCGTCGCGGTCTCCATGTCGATACCGATACAGGTCATGGCCCTGAGTTTTTCATGAAACGCCTGGTCGTGCTCCCAGACCCGCCGGTTGGTCGTGTAGACAACGCCGGTACGGTACTCAAGGCCATGTTCTCGAATTTTTTCGGAAACGAATTTATGCAGCTTGAATGACGGCAGCGCCGGCACCTCGGGCGGAAAATAATCATTGCTGGTGCCCTCTCCCCGAATGGCCGCAATGGGCAGAATGAAATGACCGATTTCGCTCGACGTTTTCAAACCACCACATTTGCCCAGGAACAGCACGCCCCTGGGCTGTATCGAGCTGAGCAGGTCCATGACCGTGGCCGCGTTAGATGAGCCCATGCCAAAGTTGATGATGCTCAAACCTGCGCTGTTGGTGGCCGCCTGCATCGGCCGGTCAAGGCCGTGCACTTCGCAATCGAACTGCTCGGCAAACGTCTCCACGTAATTGCCGAAGTTCGTTAGCAGGATGTATTCGCCGAACTCATCCAGCGGCATACCCGTGTAGCGTGGTAACCAGTTACTGGCGATCTTTTTCTTGTCAAACATCATGTCACCCGACTGCCGGCATTGTCCGGCGTTTTCAATGATCCGTTGATTCCATCGTGGGGCCCAGCACTTCCCGCGCCAAGGGAACGGTGAGCCGGCGCTTGCCCACGAATGCCGCCTGTTGCAGTTGTTCCAGCGCGGCGATCAGGCGATCGAGTCTGCGCGCATGACGCCTGAGGAGATAACGGCCAAGCTCTTCCGGCAATTCGATGCCCAGGCTGCTGGCATAACGACCGAGGACCAGCAGTTTTTGCTCATCCCCCAGCGCCTGCAGCTGCAGGCGCAGGCCCCATTGTAAGCGCGATTTCAGGTCCGGCAGGTTCAGCGGCAATGAACCCAGTGGCTCACGCGATGCGAGCACGAGCTTGCGCCCGGCGTCGCGAAAACGATTGATGCAATGAAACAGCGCTGTTTCCCACTCCGCATCACCTGCGGCATGTTCGCAATCGTCTATGCACAACAGGTCAACCTGCTCGAGCCCATCCAGCAGCGCCTGGGAACCGGTGGGGAGATTCTTCAGCCCGGCATAAAAAGCGCTGCCACCCCGGCTTCGAGTCGCCAGGCACAGAGCATTGAGCAGGTGTGTTTTACCGCTGGAGGGCGGTCCCCACAGGTATGCCTGTAACTCCGGTCCATCGACAATTCCGCGCAGTGATTGCAGCACGGCCTCGTTGGGGCCCGCCACGAAATGATCGAAATCCTGTTCGCGACGGGGCTCCAGTTGTAGCGGGATTTGCGGTGAAAACAGCATTCAGTCTTCGGGGTCGTCCGGCTTTTCAGCGCTGTAAAGTTTGCTCGCAGTGTAACCTTCGCGCGCGTGCCGCACGACCACGTTCAGCGCGGCGGCTGCCGGCAGGGCCAGCAGGATTCCGAGAAAGCCGAACAGTTGGCCGCCCGCCAGAACCGCAAAAATCACCACCACGGGGTGTAGACCGATGCGGTCGCCTACCAAGCGGGGCGTCAGGAACATGCCCTCCGCCATCTGGCCGGCGGCAAATACCAGCATTACCAACAGCAGGTGCAGGATATCCTGGAACTGGAACAGGGCGGCAATGGCACCGGCAAGCAAACCAATGATGGACCCCAGGTACGGCACGATGCTCAGCAAGCCCGCACCCATACCAATCAGGAACGCCAGGTCTATGCCGATAGCCCACAGGCCGGCCGAATAGATCAAACCCAGGGCCAGCATTACGATCAGCTGCCCGCGCACGAATGCCGCCAGCACCTCGTCAATTTCCCTGGCCAGGGTCGATACGCGATTCTCGAGATTGCGCGGAACCAGGTCGTTGATACTGCGAATCAACAGGTCCCAGTCGCGCATCAGGTAAAAGGTCACGACCGGAATCAAAACCAGGTTGGTCACCAAGGTCAGAATCGCCTGGCCACCCTTGCCCAGCGTTTCGAGCACATTGAAGGCTGCGCCGCTGATTTCTTTCCAATAGGCCTTGAGCCAGGCCGTCAACTGGTCCATGTCCGGTACCGTGTCCTCGAGTCCCAGCTGTGCAGACAACCACGGAATCGCGGTCCCCGAAATCCAGTCAAGGTACGACGGAAACCGTTCGGCGAGCTGCCTGAACTGCTCGACCATCAGCGGAACAAGCACCAGCAAAAGCAGGCCCAGCAGAATAACCATCAACAGGAACACCAGCACTACCGCAAGGGTCCGGCCCAGGCGCCAGTTGCGAATGCCGGCGTGCTCCAGCCGGTCTACCAGCGGATCGCCAAAATAGGCCAATGCCAGTGAAACCGCGAATGGCGTCAATACGGGCGCGAGCAACCACGTCAGCCAGCCGAGAAACGCCGCGGTGGCAAGCAGGAACCAGGCTTGGGAGTCAATTTTCAAAACGGCACCAGTCGGTAGTTGTGGCTGCCTTCACCAGGTGTCAGCACGCGATCACGCTCCATTTCAGCCGCCAGGTACTGCGGCATGGCATTCAGTTCAAGCAAAAACATGACTTCACCGCTACTCGCCTCGATCAACGTCACTTCCTCCACCACGCCCAGGCCCTCGAGGTAGGCAAGACAACGGGCATAGTCTTCCGCACCCTGAACGCCGCTGATTCTCATATCAATGCGCCACTCACCCTGCCCGGCGGCCGCAATCGAATCCCGTGCCGCTACGATATCAGTCAATTGATGCAGACCATCGACCAATGCGAATGTCAGGTCCCGTTCGCGAACTCTCCAACCCGCGGTTTCTTCGTCACTTCCAAAATTCCAGCGCACGTTCCACAAAGGGCCCTCGCGCCGGGCGGCAACAATGACATCACCGCCCAGCCGTTCGTCATGCCCTGGCAACGCATCGGTGAACCCGCCCCACAGCAACTGAAGATCAATGAGTCCGTCGCTCTCCGGGTCAATTTCGGGCCAGCGAATCGGCAACCCACGCAAGTTCGCAACGTCTATTAGTGCGTCCCAGGCATACTGGTACTCAAGTGGCATCAGCCGCCGGCCCAGCCCGTCATCAACGACTATCCATATGGTCAGCGGGTGACGCTCGTGCCGCCAGCGCGGCAAGGCCATATCAGCGACGAGTTGGTCTACCACGGCGGGTGAGAACTCGGCCACCAGGCGCAATTCAGGCACCACCGTGCCGTCCGGCATGCCGCGTTCCCGGCTTACGAAATGAAACGAGAGCAGCATCCGGTTGGCGTTGACCATGGCTTCGTCGAGCGCCGGGTGGATTGGCAATTCACGCAAACCGCTGTGCTTTTGCAACACCTGCAGCAAGGCAGCAGGCACGGCGGCGAGGCGCTCGCGGTCACTGCGGTCAGCGACGGCAACCTCGCCGGAGTAGAGCTCCAGGGCGCTCGCCTTTATTGGCAAAAACAGCACCAGGAGCAGCAATGAAAAACAGGATTTGGCCATTTAATTCCACTTTAAGATCTGCGCCGGCCTGGCGCTTCAGGAGATGCCAAATACGATACCATATGCGCCCCGGCACCCGAACTGCGGAGCACATTCTTTTGGCCATCAAGAACGACCCCAGACCTTCATTAGGTTACAAGGATGCCGGTGTCGATATCGATGCCGGAAATAAACTGGTCGACCTGATCGGCCCGGCCGTGAAATCAACCCGTCGCGACGAGGTGCTGACTGGCCTGGGGGGCTGCGGGGGCCTGTTTCAGCTCGACACCTCCCGCTACCGCGAGCCGGTACTGGTTTCCGGCACCGACGGTGTCGGTACCAAGCTGATGCTGGCCAGGCAGCTCAACCAGCATTCAACCATTGGTATCGACCTCGTTGCAATGTGTGTCAACGACATCCTCACCAGCGGCGCCGAGCCGTTGTTTTTTCTTGACTACTACGCCACCGGCAAACTGCACACCGCGGTGGCACAATCGGTCATTGAAGGCATTGCCGAAGGTTGCCGCCAGGCAGGCTGTGCGCTGATCGGAGGCGAGACCGCCGAAATGCCCGGCATGTACGACGAAGGGGAGTACGACCTTGCCGGCTTTTGCGTGGGCGTCGTGGAACGCGACCGGATCATCGACGGCAGCCGCATCCGGGCCGGTCACAGGATACTCGGGCTGGCTTCATCGGGCCCCCACTCGAACGGCTATTCCCTGGTCCGCAAGGTACTGGAGGTTTCCGCATCTGATGTCACTGCAGCATTCGACGGCAGCAATGGTGTGAGCCTTGGAGAGGCCCTGCTGGCGCCCACCCGGATTTACGCCGGGCCACTCAAGTCACTGGATTCAAGCAAGGTTGACGGGCTGGCGCATATCACCGGAGGCGGCCTGACCGAAAATATCACGCGCATCGTACCGCAAGGCCTGGGCATCGAAATTGACCGGCGAAACTGGAACCCGCCCCCTGTTTTCGACTGGCTGCAGGCCCATGGCAATATCGCAGATTCTGAAATGCTGCGCACCTTCAACTGTGGCATCGGTATGTGCCTGATCATTGCTGAAGCGCAGGTGGAAACAGTCACTTCACAGCTCATAGCCGCCGGCGAGCAACCCGTCAACATCGGCCGCGTTGGCGACCAGCCCGGCGTGCGATACCTCGACTGATGAACACTGGGCCGTTGCGCACCGCGGTGCTGATATCGGGCACCGGCTCCAACCTCAAAACCCTGATCGAGGCCAGCAATCGCGGCCGGCTGAATCTTGACCTTTGCCAGGTCATCAGCAGCCGCGCAGATGCTCCCGGGCTTGAGCACGCTCGTACCGCGGGCATTCCGGCAGAAGTCATCAGCGAAAGTGACGGGGGTTTACAGGACCAGAAAATCACCGCCTGCCTGCGGCCCCATGATCCCGAACTGGTCGTTCTGGCAGGCTACATGCGCATACTCGGCCGGCAGCCGGTAGAGGCATTCTCGGGCCGCATGATCAACCTTCACCCTTCACTGCTGCCGCTGTTTCCCGGGCTGGATACCTATCGGCGCGTCCTCGAGGCCGGCAACCCGATGCACGGCGCCAGTATCCACTTTGTGACCTCAGAGCTGGATGCTGGCCCCGTGATTGCCCAGGTGCAGGTCCCGGTCAGGGAGAACGATACGCCCGGCGATCTCGCTGCACGCGTCGGGCCCCGTGAGCACGCCCTGCTCACGGCCACGGTGGAATTATTCGCACGGCGAAGGGTCGAAATGAGCCATGAACAGGTATTACTCGACGGGCAGCCGATTTCGCAGCCCCTGCAACTCAACGAGGCGAACGTTTTTGCCTGACCGGACCTTGCTTAGCGCGATTATTCTGGTTTGCGCATTGGGCGTTCATATCAATGCGCTGGCCGGGACCGGTCATGCGTTCAAGGCTGAATACGAGGTACTGGTTGATGGCAAACCGCGCCTGGAAACCAGCATCGAGATGACGCGCGTGAATGGATCCTGGGTGCTGAATTCGGAAGGCCGCGGAACCAGGGGCCTGGCCCGGATGTTGCGCGTCGGCAGCAACGAAATCAGCAACGTCGAGTGGTCAAACGGGCGCTTCAGCCCGCTTGAGTTTCACCACCACTCAAAGGTCGCGGGCCGTGACGAGCGCTGGTCGGCAGAATTCGATTACGCTGCCGACCAGCTACTGTTGCACCACGAGGAAGGAACCGACCAGTTTCAAATTTCACCGGGCGCATGGGACCCGCTGTCATTGACGCTTGAACTGCGCCGTCGCCTGGCAGCCGGCGAAACCGACTTCGAGGTGCGGGTGGCCGACGAAGACGAAGTCGACACCCACCACTACCGTGCCAGCGCCAGCACCCGCCTGCACACTGACATTGGCTGCATGACGGTCATCGAGCTTGAACGCATTCGCGAAAACAGCAGCCGCTATTCGCGCGCCTGGTATGCTGCGGAACACGACTTCATTCCGCTGCGAATCCAACACGGCAAGACCGGTGGCAAAGACTTCGACATGCGCATACAGAAGCTGGTCATCGATGGTGCAGCCGTGCAATCGGCGGATACCTGTCAACCGTAAGCGGCAATTTCTGAAACTATCGTTAACCTTCTGTTCATCAGTGATAATTTCCGGGCCGCTATAATTCGGTCAGGGAATCCGGAGCACCAGACATGAAAAATTGTTTACTCGCCTTGCTCCTGGCAGTGCTGACGGCTTGCCAGGTGAACCCCGTAACCGGTGAACGCAACCTTCAGTTTTATGACAGCGACTGGGAGCAACAAATTGGTGCCAGCATGTATGCACCGATGCGCCAGTCACAGGGCGGTGATTTCAAGCTTGACGCTGACCTGACCCAGTATGTGCAGTCCGTGGGCCAGCGACTGGCCCAGCAAGCACGGCGTAAAGACGAGTTGCAGTACGAGTTCCGGGTATTGAATGACTCGACCCCCAATGCCTGGGCTTTGCCGGGAGGCAAGATTGCGATTAACCGGGGGCTGCTCACGGAACTTGACAGCGAAGCCGAACTGGCCGCGGTGCTCGGCCATGAAATCGTTCATGCCGACGCTGCACACGGCGCACGCGCTCAATCCAAGGGCATGTTGACCCAGATCGGCGCCATTGCCGGCATGGTCCTCATCGACAGCAAGGTGGATTCCTCTGCCGGCAAGCAGGCAGCCGCCATTATCCCGGCCATCGGCGCACAGCTTATCAACACCAAGTACGGTCGTGACGCGGAGCGCGAATCTGATTATTACGGTATGCAGTACATGTCCGAAGCGGGATACAACCCGCAGGGTGCGGTTGAACTGCAGGAAACCTTCGTCCGCCTGTCCGAGGGCAGGCCGGACGACTGGCTCAGTGGCCTTTTTGCATCCCATCCGCCTTCCAGGGAGCGTGTTGAACTCAACCGCGAAACGGCCGCGGCATTACCCGAAGGCGGAGACCGTGGTGAACAGCGCTACCAACAGGCCACCCGCTACCTGCGCGAAGTCAAGCCCGCTTACGATGCATACGATGCAGCGCTCAAGCTCGCTGGCGAGGAAAAATATGACGAATCGAGGGCGGAACTGGTTAAGGCCATGAAGATCGAACCGCGCGAGGCGCTGTTCCACGCCCTTGATGGCGACCTGCATGCCGAGGCCAAGAATACCCGCAGGGCGTTCCAGGCGTTTGACCGCGCCGTCGATCGTGATCCGGAATTTTTCTATCACCTGCTCAGGCGCGGCCATCTGGCCCTCGATTTGGGTCGCAAGGCGGACGCGCGTGCCGATTTGCAGGCCAGTATCGACCTGTTGCCGACCGCACGCGGTCACTACCTGCTCGGAAACCTCGATCGCGACGACGGTGAGCTGGAATCCGCCCGCGCGCATTATGAGCAGGCTGCCCAGTCTGACTCGGAAACAGGCGCCAAGGCCGAACGCGAACTGATCTTGATGGATATCAGCAATGAACCAGGCAAATACGTCGCCACCGGCCCCGCGGTGGATAACTACGGGCGGGTATATTGCCTGCTGGGTAACCGTACGCGGGTCAACCTGTCTGGTATTCAGTTGAACACGGCATTCGTTGATGACCAGGGAAGTGTGCGGCGCGACCGGCAAAGTTTTTCGGGTGTGCTCGAGGCCGGTCAGCAAGACCGCATGGCAACGGCCTGGTCTACATCCAACAGTTCAGACCTCGGCCAGAAAGTGCAATGCGAGGTCGCGGCGGCTAGAGTCGTGGACTGAGCCTGGCTCAGGCAGATTCCCGATTACCCAAGCGACGAATGCGGGCGCCGAGTTGGCCGAGTTTCTCTTCGATGATCTCGTAACCGCGGTCAATATGGTAGACACGGTCAACTACCGTGTTTCCACTGGCCACGAGGCCGGCCAGCACCAGGCCTGCCGAGGCCCGCAGGTCGGTGGCCATGATGGGCGCACCGGCCAGTTTCTCCACCCCACGAATGATGGCGGTATTGCCCTTCAGCCGGATATCAGCGCCCAGGCGCAACAGCTCCTGAACGTGCATGAAACGATTTTCAAACACCGTTTCGGTAATGATCCCGGTGCCCTCGGCAATGGTATTCAAAGCCGTGAACTGGGCCTGCATATCGGTCGGGAAAGCTGGGTAAGGCGCCGTCGTGATATCCACCGACCTGGGCCTGCGGCCCTCCATGTCGAGTTCAATCCAGTCGTCGCCACATTCGATTTGGGCGCCGCATTCTGTGAGCTTGTCGAGTACCGCATCAAGGTCACCGGGCCGTGCACGGGTCAGCTTGACCCTGCCCCTCGTCATGGCGCCGGCCACCAGGTAGGTGCCGGTTTCAATGCGGCCCGGCAGCACGGAGTACTGCGTGCCGCTCAACGACTCTGTACCCTGAACACGGATGACCTTGGTCCCGGCCCCTTCGATGCGCGCACCCATGCTGACCAGGAAGCGCGCAAGATCCACGACTTCGGGTTCCTGCGCGGCGTTTTCGATGACGGTTTCACCCTCGGCCAGCGTCGCAGCCATCAGGATGTTCTCGGTGCCGGTCACGGTGACCGTGTCAAAAATCACGCGTGCACCTTTCAGGCGCCCTGCAGTCGCAATGATATTACCGTTCTGAACAGAAACCTCGGCCCCCAGCAGGCGCAGTCCCTGCAGGTGCAGGTCTACCGGCCGCGAGCCGATCGCGCAGCCCCCGGGCAGCGAGACTACGGCTTTGCCAAAGCGCGCAACCAATGGCCCCAGCACCAGTATCGATGCGCGCATGGTCTTGACCAGTTCATAGGGCGCTTCGAAATGATTGATTCCGCGCGGATCGATTTCAATACGCATGCGCTCGTCAACCGCCAGCTCCGCGCCCATGCGTCCGAGCAACTCCATGGTGGTCGTGACATCCTGCAGGTGCGGCACGTTGCTTATCGTCGAGGGTTCATCCCCGAGAAGGCTGGCAACCAGGATTGGCAGCACGGCGTTCTTGGCGCCGGAAATCCAGATTTCACCATCCAGCGGAACGCCCCCCGTAATCTGAATTCGCGCCATGATCAGTCCTCGTCCGGCGCGCGGGTCTGCAGGGCCAGCGCATGAATTTCACGGCCCATCATGCTGCCGAGGGTTGCATAAACCATGCGGTGGCGCTGAAGCGTGGACTTTCCGGCAAAAGACGCACTGATGACCTGTGCCTCGAAATGCACACCGTCGTCACCACTGACGCTGACTTCGGCATCCGGCAAGCCGGCGGTAATCATTTGCTCTATGCTCTTGCTATCCATAGACTAGCGTCCTTCGTTTACATGACCCAAAATCTGACCGGCAATTCACAAAGCAGGCAGGGCCGGAAGCGGGTGCGGACCATTCATCGACAAAACTGGCAAGAAAAGCTGATGTACCCGCCACAGGTAGCCGCCATGATAATAGAATCAACGATGCATACATACTCCCGACTGGCCTGCAGGGCTAAGAGCCGGGGCGCCATCACCATTGCCGCCGGCGAGGTATATCCTTGCTGATACCCATACTCCAGGTCATAGGTGGCTTCCTGCTGCTGGTGTGGGCCGCGGACCGGCTGGTTGCCGGTGCTTCGGCCACCGCTCGAAACCTGGGAGTCTCACCACTGATTATCGGCCTGACGATTGTGGGGTTTGGCACTTCAGCACCGGAACTGGTGGTGTCGGCGGTGGCCAGTTTCCGCGACAACGCCGGGCTGGCGCTGGGCAATGCCATTGGATCAAACATAGCCAACCTCGGGTTGGTGCTGGGAATCACAGCCGTGTTCATGCCACTGCAACTCGAGTCGGCGGCGCTGAAACGCGAATACCCTTTATTGCTCCTGATCATGCTGGTCTGCTTTTTCATGGTCCTTGACCAGCGATACGACACGGTTGAAGGCTGGATACTTCTGGTCGGCCTCATCGGCCTCATCGTGTGGCTGGTCAGGCTCGGACTGCAGCGGCCCGAAACCGATCCGCTGGCCGAGGAATTCGAAGCCGAAATACCGGTCAACGTTCCGATGAAGATCGCCGTCTTCTGGTTGATTGTCGGCCTGATCGTACTGCCGGTCAGTTCTCGCTTCCTCGTCGAAGGTGCAGTCAGCATCGCCGACTCACTGCATGTCAGTGACACCGTTATAGGTCTGACCATCGTGGCGCTGGGCACCAGTTTGCCGGAGCTGGCCACGGCCGTGACCAGCGCCTTGCGACGTGAGGATGATCTCGCGATCGGCAATATCATCGGCTCCAACATGTTCAACATGCTCGGCGTGCTCGGCATTGCTGCAGTGATCCGGCCGGTAGAGGCTCAGGCCATGGTCATTCAGCGCGACTACCCGGTGATGTTCATCATGACCGGCGTGCTGTTCGTGCTGGCCAGCGACCTCGGCGGCCCAGGACGTATCAGCCGGCGTTCCGGGCTGCTTTTGCTGACCATGTTTCTCGGTTACCAGGCCATGGTCTGGATGGGTATCGGGAACTTCCAGGCGCTGTTTGGGGCCTGAACCGCTTAATGCACCCTTAACATCAGGGGTGGCGGTGACAAGGTAAAATATGCAAATGAACCGGGACGCCATCAAAACCCTGGCCCAGGCCGTCATTGACACTGAAGCCACAGCGGTTGCCAAGCTGCGCGAGCGCGTCGATGCCTCCTTCATCGAGGCTTGTGAGGCCATGCTCGCCTGTACCGGGCGCGTTGTCGTGCTCGGCATGGGCAAGTCGGGTCACATCGGCAGCAAGATCGCCGCGACCCTGGCCAGCACCGGCACACCGGCTTTCTTCGTTCATCCGGCCGAAGCTAGCCACGGTGACCTGGGCATGATCACGGCCCAGGACGTGGTCCTGGTATTGTCCAATTCGGGCGAGACCGACGAGGTCAAAAATATTCTGCCGGTATTGAAAAGGCTTAACGTTCCGATTGTCGCGCTGACCGGCAATCCCGCCTCCTCGCTGGCGACCCACGCCGATGTGCACATCGACGTATCCGTCGGCGAAGAAGCCTGTCCGCTGGGCCTCGCGCCGACCTCCAGCACCACCGCGGCGTTGGTCATGGGCGATGCACTGGCCGTGTCTTTGCTACAAACACGCGGCTTCACGCGCGAGGATTTCGCCCAATCGCACCCGGCCGGAACCCTGGGGCGCAAACTTCTGCTACATATTTCCGATGTCATGCACACCGGTGAAGACATGCCCTGTGTGCCGCCGGGCGCCAGCATCAGCGAAGCCATCGTGGAAATGACCCGCAAACGCCTCGGCATGAGTGCCGTGGTGGATCAGGACATGCAGGTCCTGGGTGTGTATACCGATGGCGACCTGCGCCGTACGCTGGATCGCAACCTCGATCCACACACCACCCCGATTACCGACGTCATGTCAGCCAAGCCGCGAACCATTGCAGCAGATTCGCTGGCAGCCGAAGCCGTGCAAATGATGCAGGAGCATCGTATCCAGGGCCTCCTCGTGACAGACCCGCAGGGCCGCTTGCAGGGCGTTCTGAATTTTCATGACCTGCTCAGTGCCGGAGTGGTGTGAATGACCGGCATTGACCCGCTACTGCTCGAACGTGCAGCCAACATTCGCCTGCTCGCACTGGATGTTGACGGCGTACTGACCGACGGCAAGCTGTATTTTGACAGCCAGGGCAATGAAATGAAGGCTTTCAATACCCGCGACGGACTGGGCATCAAGGCCCTGCAACGCTGCGGCATCACGCTGGCGCTGATCACCGGCCGCGAATCTGCAATGGTCAGCCAGCGTGCCCGTCAGCTGGGTATCGAGCATGTCTACCAGGGTCGCGACGACAAGCTGAACGCCTACATGGACCTGCTCAGTCGAACCGGGATCGAGGAGTCGGCTGTTTGTTATGCCGGCGATGACTGGATCGATCTCCCGGTGCTGATGCGCTGCGGTCTTGCAGTCACCGTCCCTTCCGCGGATGAAGAGGTCCGCGGCCGGGTTCACTGGGTCACCAGCAGGGCCGGCGGCGAAGGCGCCGTGCGCGAAATCTGTGAACTGATTCTGACCGCGCAGGGGCGGCGCGAAGAGCTGCTGCGGGAAGTGCTCAGCTCATGATTGCGCCAAAAACGGCCCGGGGCGTGTTGGTTTTGACGGCCCTGGTTGCGCTCACCTACTGGGCAAGCCGCAGCACATCCGAGCACAGCAACGCTCCAATACCTGGCCTCGACACCCGGCTGGACTATGCCTTGCAGGATTTCGAGATGCAGTTTTACGATGGGCTCGGACAGCCCTCAGCACATTTACGGGCGCCGCGTCTGGCCAACGATGCCGAAAGCGGCATCGCTCAGATCAGCCGTCCGGTGTTCGATATCATTGACCGTGGAAATATCTGGCTAATCAATGCAGAATCCGCGACCGTGTCAGCCGATCGTCAGCGCGTCGTTTTGCAGGGCGATGTGCGAATGAAACGCGCTGCTGAAGAGGGCCAGGCGCCACTCGACATCAGCACGTCGGAATTGCTGCTTCAGATCGCGACACGCATCGCCAGCTCTGAACGGAGGGTGCATATTGCCGAAGGCAGGGATACGATGGAAGCCTTGGGTTTCACGATCGACATGACCGTCAACCGTTTTCAATTGTCTGACCAGGTAAAACTTCGATATGCAGTCAACCCCTGAGCATTTCACCCGATTCAAATCCATGCCGGTAATTGTCCTGGCGTGGCTGCTGCTGGGCCCTGCCTGGGCCCTGGAGACAGATCGCCAACAACCGCTGGAAGTCAATGCCGACACCACGGATGGCATCCTGGGTGACGGCGTCACAACCCTCAGCGGCAATGTAGAAATCAGGCAGGGTTCACTGATGATCAGGGCCGACCGCGCTGAGGTGGACAAGGCCGACGGCAAGGTCAGGCAGATCAAACTGCTCGGCAACAAGGCCTCTTTGCAACAGGAAATTGAGCAGCAGGGCATGGTCAAGGCCTGGGCGCAGGTCATCGAGTACCAGGTCAGCGACGGCCAGGTAGTCCTGAGTGGTGCGGCGCGCGTCGAACACCCGCAATATGATGTCAGCGGGGAAAAACTGCGCTATGACCTGGACAAGCAACATTTTGAGGGCAACGGAGATGCAAGCGGCAGTGGCCGCGTGCATATCCGGCTTGACCCCGAAGTGGCAAGCGATGCGAATGGCGAGTCCGCGGAGAACAGCGACCAACCGCCTCCCGAACCTCCTTCAGCCAACGATTTCTGAGAGGCCAGGGAATGCTGACGCGTCTGGCAATGCCGGCATATCACGATGCTGATCGCTGAAAACCTTCACAAAACCTACCGTAAACGCGCCGTCGTTCGTGGTGTGACCATGGAGGTCGAACCGGGCAAGGTCGTGGGGTTGCTGGGGCCAAACGGCGCCGGTAAAACCACCTGTTTTTACATGATCGTCGGGCTGATACCGGCCGATCATGGCAAGATCAGCGTAGACGGCGCCGACGTCACTCACGAACCGGTCAACGTGCGATCGGCCATGGGTGTCGGTTACCTGCCGCAGGAAGCGTCGATTTTCCGCAAGCTGTCAGTGCGTGACAACGTGCTTGCGATTCTCGAAATGCGTAGCGACCTGGACCAGGACGGACGCGCCGAAACCCTGCAGACCCTGTTGGAGGAACTGGGCGTATCGCATCTCGGGGACCAGCTGGGTATCAGCCTGTCCGGTGGCGAGCGCCGCCGCGTGGAGATTGCGCGCGCGCTCGCAGCCAAGCCACGATTCATTCTGCTCGACGAGCCATTCGCGGGCATCGACCCCATCTCGGTGGTTGAAATTCAGCGAATTGTTGAGCACCTGATCGATCGTGATATTGGCGTTCTGATTACCGATCATAATGTCCGCGAAACACTCGGAATCTGTCATCACGCGTACATACTCAACGAAGGCCGCGTGCTGGCCGAGGGTACGCCTGCCACGATCCTTGCAAACGAGGAAGTCAGAAATGTGTACCTGGGCAAGGAATTTCGTCTTTGACGGTGTGACGCCGGGCTGAACATGGCAAACCAGTCACTTCAATTACGGCTGCAGCAAAAGCTGACCCTCGCGCCTCAGCTGCAGCAGGCCATCCGCTTGTTGCAGCTCAATCGTATCGAGCTTCGCGAGTACATCCAGGAGACCATCGACACCAACCCCCTGCTCGAGCACGAAGATGGCCTCGGTGAGCAGGACTCGGCGACACGCGATGACCCCGGCACGGAAACGGACCGCTTCGAAGAGAGCAACGATTTCAGCGAGCCCCAATGGGGTGACGAAGCAGGCGAGGCCTGGACTGAACCCACCAGTTTTGGCGGCGGGTTTACCGAGCCCCAGATTGCCGACCAGAGTGCAGATTCGCTGCACGACCACCTGTTGTTCCAGGTGGCGCTGGCCCAGTTCGATGAAACCGAGTCCGCCATTGCGACCGCCATACTTTATGCACTGGATGACGACGGATTTCTCGAGGACACCATTGACGACATCAGGGCCAGCCTGGCGCCGGACCTGCTGGTGTCCGAAGCGCAGGTACTGTCTGTTTTGCGCCGGGTACAGCGAATGGAACCGGTCGGTGTCGCGAGCCGCGGCCCGGCAGAATGCATCCAGGTCCAATTATCGGTTTTGCCATCCACGCCGGGGCTCGACCTGGCCCGCAGGCTGGCGCGCAGCTACCTGGACCTCGTCGCGGACAACAACCTGCCGGCGATGCTGAAGGAAACCGGCGCCAGCCAGGAACAGCTGGACCGCGCGCTGGACCAGATACGCGGACTGGAGCCGCGCCCCGGCGCACGCTATGACAACCGGCAGGATGAATACCTGGTGCCGGATGTCTATGTCAGGCGCGAGGAAGGCGAATGGGTGACCTCGCTGAGTCCTGACAATGACCCGCGTTTGCGCCTCAACAAGTACTACATCGGGCTCCTGCGCCAATCAGGTGGAGAAGATGCAAAGTACCTCAACGGTCGTCTGCAGGAGGCGCGTTGGCTGCTGTCCAGCCTGGAACTGCGCAACCGCACGCTGCTGAAAGTGTCACAATGCATCGTCGAACAACAGGAATCCTTCCTCGAGCACGGCGAAGCAGCAATGAAGCCAATGATACTGCAGGATATTGCAAACCTGGCGGGGGTCCATGAATCGACGGTTTCCAGGGCAACCACGCGAAAATACATGCTCACGCCACGGGGCCTGTTTGAACTCAAGTACTTTTTCTCAAGTCACGTCCGAACCATGGACGGTGGCGTCGTCAGTGCCACCGCTGTCAAGGCGCAAATCCAGGCCTTGATCGAGGCAGAACCCTCCGCAAAACCGCTGAGTGACCAGGAGCTTTCACGCCTGTTGCAGCAAGTCGGCATCAAGGTGGCCCGTCGAACCGTTGCCAAGTACCGCGAGTCCCTTGGAATTGGCTCTTCGAGTGAACGCCGCCGCGCCCATCGCAGGATGACCGGTCATCGTTCTTGAGGCAGGTACTGTGAAACCGAAAGCAGCAGGTATAGAATCAGGATATGGTCGTTTTTCAATTCACTGGTCGGCAAAACAGCAATTCGTTGACCGGAGTCACCAGGATCCCAAACCGCCTGCATGAAGATAGCAGGTAACTGTGTTGCTGCGCCCTCCGGGCCAGCCATAGAGAAAGGAGACTTATGATGCAAATCAACATTACCGGACACCACGTTGACATTACGCCCCCGTTGAGAGCCTACGTAACCGAAAAAATGCAGCGTCTTGCCCGTCATTTTGACCGGATCACTTCGGTCAATGTCATTCTGAATGTTGAGAAACTGGAGCAGATGGCTGAAGCGACCGTCAACGCCGGCGGGCGCACGCTGTTTGCCAATTCCAAGGACATGGACATGTACGCTGCCATTGACGGTCTGGTGGATAAGCTGGACCGGCAGGTCCGGCGTCTCAAGGACCGTTTGCGCGACCATCATCATGAGCGCCCGGACTCGCTGGTGTCCCAGCCCTGATCAGGAGTATAGGTGCTCGAAAGAGCGTCAATAAGGTAAACAAGCATGCTTCTGAGTGATTTGCTGAGCCTTGACCGGGTTCTGCCCAACGTGCGCGCGAACAGTAAAAAGCGCCTGCTGGAATTGATCAGCGAAGAGCTGGTCCGTAATGACGAATCGCTAAACAGCCGCGAGATATTCGAAAGCCTGTGCGCCCGTGAGCGGCTTGGCAGCACCGGGCTAGGCAATGGCGTAGCAATCCCGCATGGCAGGATCAGTGAAAACGCCACGGTCCAGGCGATATTCGTCAAGCTCTCAAAGCCCCTGGCTTTCGATGCCCAGGATGGCAAACCCGTTGATCTGTTGTTCGCCCTGGTGGTGCCACAAAATTGCTCCAGCGATCACCTCAAATTACTGTCCCAGGTCGCAGAGCAATTCAGCGATCCGCAATTACTCAGCCAAATCCGAAATTCCGACGAGCCGGCCGAATTGCTGGAGTTGCTTTCCGGCACGCAACACTGAAATACTGTGGCCTGGCGCCGTCGGGGCAGACGGCAAGGTGCGGGAGCAGCAGGAATGGCCGATTCTGAGCAACACCTGATCATCGTCAGCGGCCTGTCCGGAGGCGGCAAATCCACGGCGCTCAACGCGCTGGAGGACCTCGGCTACTACTGCATCGATAATGTACCGGCCGCGTTGCTTGACCAACTGGCATCGCACCTGGACTCCGATTCGGACCTCTATGCCCGCGTCGCGCTGGGAATCGACGCCCGGGCCCGGGGCGCCGGCCTGGAAACATTGCCCGACTGGCTCAGGACACAGAAGGAGGCAGGCGCGGCCTGCGGCCTGCTGTTCCTGTCTGCGGACAGGGACACGCTGCTCAAGCGCTTCAGCGAAACCCGCCGCAGACACCCGTTGACGCGCGGCGATATAGTGCTGGCCGACGCCATTGATGAAGAACTGGCGATGCTCGAGCCGATTCGGAAGTGTGCAGATTGGGTAATTGACAGCACCGAAACCAACATCCACCAATTGCGGCGCCAGGTCTGGAATTGCGTAGGCCCCGGTATCAAGGGTATGACGGTTGTGCTCGAATCGTTTGGCTTCAAGAAAGGCGTACCGCGCGATGTCGATTTCGTTTTCGATGCCCGCAACCTGCCCAATCCTTACTGGCAGGCCGAGTTACGCGAGTTTTCCGGTCGCGATGCCGAGGTACGGGAGTGGCTTGAGCAGGATGTTTCGGTCACGCGCATGACGGCCGATATCCTCGAGTTTCTGCGCCGCTGGCTGCCCGGGTTCGAAGCGGCCCAGCGCAGCTATGTAACCGTCGGCATTGGTTGCACGGGCGGACGGCACCGGTCCGTTTACCTGGTTGAAAAGCTGGCGCAGGCCTTGCGCGAGGACTTTCCGGAGGTCCTGGTCGACCACCGGGAACTCAAGGTCTGAAGCCACCTGCCATGCCTTCCAAGCGCGTCACCATTCGCAATGAGTTCGGCCTCCATGCCCGGCCGGCGACCAAGCTCGTTGAATGCGCCAACCGCTTCGATTGCGAAGTCCGCCTCAGCAATGGCCGGCGAACGGTCGATGGCAAGTCGATCATGGCGCTGCTGACCCTGGCTGCGGCACCGGGCATGGAGGTGTTGCTCGAAACCCACGGCAATGATGAGCAGCGGGCCCTCGAAGAACTCGAGTCACTGATTGCAAGCGGATTTGGAGATCCTGACCCATGACGCTGGCACTGTCTGGTCACCCGGTTGTGCGCGGCATTGCGGTGGGGCAGGCGCATATTATCCGACGCAATGAACTCGACATTGGCGAATACCGGATCAAGGCCGGGCAGGCCGATCGCGAAATTCAGCGGCTGATGACAGCACTGGAATCGGCGCGCGATTACCTCGACGGCCTGGCTTCACGAATCCGCGAATCCGCGGGCGGCGCGGCCGAAGAAATCATCCACACGCATATTGCCATGCTGTCGGACGATTCGCTCAGTGAGAGTGCTTCAATGCATATCCGCGATGAGCTTTGCAACGCGGAATGGGCATTGCAGCTTTACCTGGAAGACCTGTTGTCGCAACTCAATCGCATCAATGATCCGTACATTCGCAGCCGTGGCGAAGATGCAATCCAGGTTGTGCAAATGGTCCAGGAGATCCTCGGTGAGCAACAGCCGCTTGAACCGCTGGCCGGTGTTCCTGACCGGCTGGGAAAAACCCTCGTCATTGCAACCGAGCTGACGCCCGGTGAACTCGCTGCCCTGCATGAACGGGGCGTTGCCGGGGTGGTCACAGAACACGGCAGCCCACATTCACACACGGCAATCCTGGCCCGCAACCTCGGGGTACCGACAGTGATGGGGGCTCACCGCGCCCAGACCCTCGTGCAGGAGGGCGAAGCGCTTGTGCTCGACGGGCACTATGGGATCGTATTCGCGTCACCCGAGGAGTCCATTCACAAGCACTATCTGCGCAAACAGGCCGAGTCCCACCGCTTCATCCAGTCCCTGGAGTCGGTCCGTGAGCAGCCCTCGCGTAGCCTGGACGAAGTCGATATCAGCCTGATGGCGAATGCCGAAAGAACCGAGGACATGACCCTGGCAATGAAGTCTGGCGCACTCGGGATTGGTTTGTTCCGCACCGAGTTCATGTTTCTAAAGGGACGCCCGCCGGACGAGGACACGCAATACCGCCAGTTACTGGCGGCCCTGGATGCCACGGACCATGCGCCGATGGTCGTCCGGACCCTGGACCTGGGCGCCGACAAGGGCGCCGACCTGCTGGACTTCCAAAGCCTGCGCAGCAACCCGAACCCGGCCCTGGGTCTGCGCGCGGTGCGCCTGTGCCTGCGCGAACTCGAGGTGTTCAAAACACAGCTCAGGGCCATCTTGCGCGCCAGCGCACATGGCCCGATCAGCTGCCTGATCCCTATGCTGACCAGTGCAAGCGAGGTCATCACGGTGCGTAAATTGCTTGCCGAAGCACAAGAAGAACTGCAGCTTCGCGGGCAGGCATTCAACGCCGAAATGCCATTGGGCGGAATGATCGAAGTCCCGGCCGCAGCGCTGGCGCTGGATTCGCTGGCGCAAGAGCTGGACTTCCTGTCTATCGGCACCAACGACCTGATCCAGTATGCGCTGGCCACCGACCGAGTGGACGAGCAGGTCGCCCACCTTTACGACCCCCAGCACCCGGGCGTGGTCAACCTGTTGCTGCAAATATTCAGCGCCACCAGGACACTGAGCAAGCCCGTGTCGGTGTGCGGCGAACTGGCCGGGGACCGCCGTTTCACACGACTTCTGCTGGGCCTGGGGCTCACCGAGTTCAGCATGTCGCCACGCAACCTGCTGCAGGTCAAGCAGGTCATTTGCGAAACGGACGTCAGCCTGGCGCGCACTTCATTGCAGCAATGGGTTTCTGGCGCCGCGCTCGAGGCGGAAGTGTCGTTGGTTCATTACCTCGACCAGGGGCAGTCCAGGCACCCCTCAAGGGCTAACTGACAGCAAGCAAACGAGACATTCTGCCCTTATAATAACTGCGCCCCAGCATGGGTGCAGGGACGGACAATGTCCGTAATAAGCGTTTTTTTCGAGGTAAGCAGTCATGGCTGAAGCGGTACAGGAAGAAAAAATCGCGCGCCACCTTGAACGGCTTTCCAACGCACTTGAAAGCGGCACCAAGGCCCAGGTCCAGCGTCTCATCAACAGTCTTTCCGGCAGCGAAATCGCTGACCTTCTGGAGTCCCTGACCCTGCCAAAACGCCTCGCCGTGTGGGCACTCGTGGACCCCACGCTTGAAGGCGATGTGCTTGTCGAGGTCAACGATGCGGTGCGCGCCGGCCTGATCGCAGAAAGCGTTCCCGAAGACCTCGTCAGCGCGGTGGGCGACCTCGAACTCGACGATCTCGCCGACATCCTCAATGACCTGCCGGACACGGTGATCAGCGAAGTTCTGCAGTCCATGGACCGCCAGAACCGCGAACGCCTTTCCAGCGTCCTGTCTTACGAGGAAGACACCGCCGGCGGCCTGATGGACCCCAATGTCGTGACGATTCGCGCCAATGTCTCGATCGAGGTGATCCTCAGGTACCTGCGGCTGTACGGCGACTTGCCCAAGTTTCTCGACCAGCTGTTCGTCGTGGATCGCGGTGGGCGCTTCGTTGGTGTCTTATCCCTGACGAGCCTGCTGACCGAGGATCCGACAACACTGGTCAACGACCTGCTTCAGAATGACGTTTCTGCCATAGACGTATCGATGTCCGCCCGTGAAGTGGCAATGGAATTCGAGCACCATGACCTGGTTTCAGCTCCGGTCGTGGATGAATCAAATGTGCTGTTGGGCCGCATCACGATTGACGATGTCGTTGACGTGATCCGCGAAGAAGCTGAACACTCGGTACTGACGATGGCCGGCCTCGACGAGGAAGACGACATGTTCGCGCCGATTGTCCAGTCAGCAAGGCGCCGTTGGGTGTGGCTGGGCGTCAATCTCATCACCGCCCTTATGGCCGCGATGGTGCTGTACTTCTTCGAACCAACGCTGGACCAGCTGGTTGCCACCGCGGTCCTGTTCCCGGTGGTCATGAGCATGGGCGGTATTGCCGGCACCCAGACATTGACGCTGATGATTCGCGGCATGGCCACCGGCCAGGTCAGTGCGCTCAATGCGCCGGCCATGTTGCGCAAGGAGCTGGCGGTTGGCGTGCTGAACGGCATCGTGTTCTCAGTGTTGATCGCGCTGATCGCCTGGTATTGGTACGGCAGCTTGTCACTGGGGCTGGTCATGGCGGTGGCGATACTCGTCAACCTTTGCGCCGGTGCATTGGCGGGCGCCATCATTCCGGTCATCCTCAGGCGCATGAAGATCGACCCGGCGCTGGCCGGCGGTGTGGTGCTGACCACGGTGACCGACGTGATCGGCATCCTGGCATTTATAGGCCTGGCCACTTACCTGCTCATCGGCACCTGAACGCTGCGCGGCCGGACATGAAGATCCTGATGATCGCACAGGAGCCGCCCATGGCTCCAGACCAGGTGGTGACAGGAAATGCGCTGCGCGCTGCGCAGCTCAGCGATGCAATAAGCGGGGCGGGACACACCGTCACGCACCTGTGGCACGCTCCAGAAGCGCGCGGTGGCGAGGGCAGTTTTGCCAACCGTGATGAACTGCGCAGCCTGCTGACCAGGCATGCTGCTGATGTCCACCTGGTCAATTTTTGGGAGTTGCTGGGCCTGATGCCTTTCGACTCTGATGTGCCGCTGGTGCTTGATTTCATTGCGCCGCGTCCGCTTGAGCAATTGTTCCAGGACCCTGCACAGGTTCAAAACGACCTTGCGCGACTCGAAACCCATCTTTCGCGCGCTGACCTGGTACTGGTTGGCAACGAGTACCAGAAACAATTGCTTCTGCTGCCATTGCTCGGCGCCGGAATTGATCTGCGCGGCGATGACATCATCGAAGTCGTGCCGCTGGCAGCCCAAGCGGCCGGATCGCCCAAGTCTGACCCGGTTACCGATGGCTGGACGCTGGTCAGCGGCGGCGTCGACTGGCCGTGGCGGCGCTCGCAAAGGTACCTCGACGCGCTGCACGGCCTGCATGACGGACAGGGGCGTGAAATCACGCTGGTGCAATTCGGCGGCGACTACCGCCACGGTGGGGGCCGCCGCAAGCAGCCGCCGGCCGAAGCAGGCGGCACCCTGCCCCTTCAGTCTTATGCAAGCTATTGCGGGGTCCTGGGCACGCAGGCCCACATCGGCCTTGAACTCGCCGAAGAAAATATCGAGCGCAGACACAGCCAGTCGTTTCGCTCACTCGACTTCCTGCGCCACGGCCTGCCGTTGATTTGCAATCGCTACCTGCCCATTGCCGCGCAGATCGAGCGCTACGATGCCGGCTGGTTGGTCGATGACCCACAAGAATTGCCTGCGCTGCTGGAATCCATAACGGCCAGCGCAGACGCGTGGCGGCTGAAGTCTGCCAATGCGCTGCGGCTGATGGCCGAACAACTCAATCCTCGAAGCGCTTGCCAACCGCTGCTGCGATGGCTTGATTCGCCCCGCAAGGCCCGGCGCCTGCCGTGGAAACCGCCGGCCGTCGCGCAATTGGCCGACCCGCCGCCCTTGCGCCGGGCCCGGCGCATGCTCGGTCTCGCGGGCATGGCAGTGCGGCGGCGCCTGTTCAGCTTGCAGAAGAAGTGGTTTGGCGGCCACAAGGACAAGGGTATCGTGGTCGTGACCCGCGGCGACCTGTTTCCAACCGACCATGGCGCGGCAGTCAAGATCGTCGAAACAGCCCGTGGCCTTTCCAGGCACGGGCACCCCGTGGCGCTTGTGACTGACGACCGGCGCTACTGGTGGCGCGTCGAAAACGGCGTCATCACAAGACAGCGCATTCCGCTGTGGTTGAGGTTCACCACCTGGCCTGCCGTGTGGGTCAAGGCGAAGCATTACACCCGTGACATACCGGAAAGTAATGCCTTTTTATACCTTCCCATGACCGACGGCAGTTTTTTCTGGCGCACCATCTATGCGGGCCGGAAAATCGGCGCCCACATCATCCAGGCGGAATTCCCGGCTTACGTGCGCCCGTCCATACCGGCCAGCCACGTACTCGATGCGCGGGTCGTGCTGGTAGAACACAATGTCGAGTACGCGCGTATCCGCGCCCAGGTACCGGAATTGACCGAGGAGCAGTATCAGCGCTACAAGGCGATCGAGATTGACCTGGCCAACCAGTGCGACGCTGTGATCTGCGTATCCGACAATGACCGCCAGCAACTGGCCAGCGATGGCGTGGCGCTGGGCCGCCTGCATACCATCCCGCATGGCGTGGACCTGGAGCAATTTGAACAGCCCGCGCTGAAAACCGCCCGTCAGCAGTTTGAAATTCCGGCAGATGCGCCTCTACTGGTATACCACGGCACCTTTTCCTACCCGCCCAACCTCGAGGCGCTGGACGTTTTCGCCCACGAACTGCTGCCGAGACTGGACAACATGGGCCTGGAATGCCACGTGCTGGCAGTTGGCCGTGAGCCACCGGACGCCAGTCCCCACACGCGCATTCACCTGACCGGCAGTGTCGAACAGGTTGCGCCGTGGCTGAAAGCTGCGGACATCGCCGTCGTGCCGCTGATGGAAGGCGGCGGCACGCGCATGAAAATCATTGATTGCTTTGCAGCCGGTATTCCCTGTATCAGCACAAGCAAGGGTATCGAGGGCATCCCGGCAGTCAGCGGCCGGCATGCGCTGATTATCGACGACTGGAATGAAATGGCCGAGGCGATCCGTGCGTTGCTGGCCAATCCGGACAAGGCAAAACTGCTCAGCGACGCCGCCTCGGAGATGGCCGCGGCGCTGGACTGGAAAGCCATCGCCAGGCGCTACCTGGACCTCTTCGCCCGGCTGTGATCCGCTATGGCCTGGGGGCCCTGGGCTTTTCCGCCACCTTGTCGCGCAGGTAAACAGGCTGGGCTTTCGAGGCCGGCAAAGCGGAGTTCGATTGCAGCCAGTTCAATGCCAGGGGAATCATCGCCGTGGCGTCGGGAAGCGTCTCGGGGTACACCGACGCCAGGTCCCGCGTCACGTTCTGCAACGCCGGGTAACGCTCAAAGCCGTTGCCCACGCCGCTCAAGTCCGGTCCTGCCATGGCCGCAGCGATGTGCGGTGCACAAACCCGCTCTTCACCTCCAGGCTGCATGATGCCGGACCCGTCCACATGGAAGCGGCCACAGAACACTTCCGCCATGCGTGCATCCAGTGCGACCAGTGCGTGAGTGACGCCCTGTTGCGCCGCAACCTGCGCCGCACAGTTCAAAGATGAAACCGGCACCACCGGGATCTCCGCGCCCCACGCCAGACCCTGGGTCACCCCGATGCCGATGCGCAGGCTCGTGAAGCTGCCCGGACCGCGGCTGAACGCCAGTGCGTCAATATCCCGCAGGCGTATTCCGGCCTCTGCCAGCAGTTCCTTTACCCACGGCAATAACAATGCCGCATGCTGTCGAGGCGCCTGCTGGCCCCGGCTGAGCACCTCGCCATCAACGGACAAGGCCACCGAACAACGTTCGGTGGCAGTTTCAATCGCCAGTAGTTTCATGTTCAAAAAATCTCACGACCTCGGCCAGTTCGGTGGTTCGGCGCATGGGCGGCAAGCTGTCGAGGAATGCAGCGCCGTAACCCTTGGTACTGACCCGGGGATCGCATATTACCAGTACGCCGCGGTCGCCGACGTCGCGTATCAGGCGCCCGGCGCCCTGCTTCAGGGTAATCACCGCCTGAGGCAGGTAAAGCTGCATGAACGGATTACCACCGTCCTGGCGCAGGGCTTCACTGCGCGCTTCCATGACCGGATCGTCCGGCGCGGCGAACGGCAACTTGTCGATAACCACCAGCGACAGCGCCTCTCCCATCACGTCCACGCCACTCCAGAAACTCGCAGTACCCAGCAGCACACCATTACCCGAGCGGCGGAACCGCTCCAGCAGCAGGCTACGCGGCGCTTCACCCTGCACGAACAGCGGGTAGTCGAGGCGTTTAGCCAGCCACTCAGCGCCTTGCTGCAAGGCGCGGTGAGACGTGAACAACATGAACGCGCGCCCACCGCTTGCGGCCAGCGCCGGCGTCACGGTCTCCAGCATGGTTTCAGTGAACTCCGGTTGACGGGGTTCGGGCAATCCTTCCGGTAACCACATCAGCGCCTTGTTGGGGTAGTCGAAGGGCGACTCGACGCGCAGCAAATCCGCGTCGGATAAACCCATCTGCTGCGTGAAATGCTCAAACGCGCCGTTAACGGAAAGCGTTGCGGAAGTAAAAATCCAGGCGGCGTCGACCTGCATGCGAAAATCGCTGAACAGCTCGGCAATGTTGAGCGGTGTGATATTCAATCCAAAACCGCGCCCGCGGCGCTCGAACCAGCGCACCTCGCTGGCCCCCGCCACGGCGTCGAGCCGGTCCATCATGAACTGCAATTCTTCGCAGCGGCTGGTGCAGGCCGCCATCCCGTTACTGCTGCTTTCGAGGGCTTTCAGCGCAGGCACGAGATCCGCGATGGCCTGGTCGAGCTTTTGCATGCCGCCGCGAATTTCGGATCGCTCCAGCAAACGTTGCCACGAGCCCCGCTCGGGCAAATGCTCGTCCATGGTTGCCTGCAATTCCTTCATGGCCTGCTTGCAAGCCTCCACTGGCTCCCGCACCGTGGGCATGCCGCCTGACAGCTTGCTGGCCTCGGCCATCACGTCACGGCACAGGTCGTTAAGCTTGCGGGCCGACAGCGAAGCACTGAAAAACCGCGACGCGATCTCAGGCGCCTGGTGGGCTTCATCGACAATAAAAGCCTCCGCGCCGGGCAGCACCTCGCCGAACCCGCTCTGCTTGATCGCCATGTCGGCAAACAACAAGTGGTGATTGACCACCACCAGGTCAGCCTGCTGGGCTTTTTTGCGCGCCAGCAGGACGTGGCAATGCTCGTACCGGGGACATTCACTTCCGAGACAATTGTCGGTGGTCGAGGTAACAAACGGCCACAATCCGCTGTCATCCGAGATCACCGATGCCAGCGAAAGGTCCCCGTCCTCGGTCGCGGCCGACCAGGCGTAAACATCTTCAAGTTCGGCCACCGCAGCCCTGCTAGGTAATTCGCCGGATTCCCGAGCGCGCTCCATCCGGTAAAGGCACAGGTAGTTGGAACGCCCCTTCAGCAGGGCCGTGCTGACGCCGCCTCCAAGCGCTTTCAGCACCAGCGGCAGGTCCTTGAAGTAGAGCTGATCCTGCAGGTTCTTGGTGCCGGTCGAAATGATGGTGCGCAGGCCTGATGTCACTACCGGGACCAGGTAGGAAAGCGTTTTGCCGATACCGGTTCCGGCCTCGGCCACCAGCGTGCCGCCGGACGCCATCGCCTTGTCTATCGCATCCGCCAGGGCCTGTTGCTCGGCCCGAGGCGCAAACGCATCGAGCAGACCGGCGAACGGGCCGTCCGCGCCGAGCAGCTCGCTGGCCAGGTCCGGTTTTTCAGGTGCCAGCGTCAAAAACCGGCAGGCCGGGTGTTCATACACTGCCCGGAGCGTTGCTCCGCCTCGCGTGCACCGGCAGGATCATCAAGGTGCTCTTTCGCAACCCCGATCGTGCGCCAGTTCCGCGCACAAATCTCACCGACCCGCGGGCCGATATCGTAGGACCGAATGGCAAAACTCAGGGCTTGTTCGTAATCCTCTTTCGACAGCTGGACTTCCGCCATGTGTTGCAATATCTCGGGGTCCCTGGGCTGGATACGCAAGGCCCTTTCCAGCAACACGGCCGCCTGGTCGAAATCTCCGGCATGCTCCGCGCGACGCGCTTCATCGGTCAACTGGATCACCGCCGGGTTTTGCAACGGGCGCACCTGCACGCCTTCGCTGTCCTGCCTGGCCGGGGTCCGTACACGCTTTTCGACCTCCCGGTCTTCCACCGGCGCCGGCGTACGTGACGCGCATGAAACAAGCAAAAAGCTCAAGGCAAGAGCCAGCAGGCATACCATGAACCGTCTTGTGCTTGGGAATAAGTCAGTCAAACCACTTTCTCCATATGGACCTTTGGTTTCCACGGTCGAGCCTTTGCAGGCACGGCGAGGGCTGCTGTGGCTCGGTGCCGTCAATAAAAGGCATTTGCACCGCACCATCGCAGTCCGGATCACTGAGCGCGTTGCGTTCCATTTCGACCCAGGTCCAGTAGGCGCCTTCAGGCATGTCCAGGTCCACGGACTTGAGCCGCAGGCGCCGGAACAGGCCGGCCCACAATCGCATCGCCGCGTTGCCGCCGGTGACCCCCGCCGGGGAATTATCATCGTTCCCCACCCAGGTCACGGCGACCCGGTCACGAGTATATCCGACAAACCAGCTGTCCCTGCGTTCATTGGTGGTGCCGGTTTTTCCGGCAATGGTCTTGACACTACCGAGCAATGCAGGCAGTTCCCGCGCGGTACCCCGCTCAACGACCTGGGTCAGCGCATAATTGAGCAGCGCAACCGCCTCGCGCCTGTGTTCCGGCACCAACCGCAGCGGATACCGGTTCAGGGTGTCGCCGTCAGGATGCATGACCGAAGTGACGGCGCGCAATCGCACGGCATAGCCTCCGGCAGCAATGGACTGGTAAAGCTGTGTCACCTCCAGTGGCGTCAGTTCCACGGCCCCAAGCAGCGTCGATGGTACCGCCGGCAATGGCGCCTCGACGCCCAATTGCTGCAGCCGGCTGATCAACGACTGCACGCCGATGTTCATGCCAACACGAACGGTGGCCTGGTTTCGCGACTGCACCAGCGCATCAATCAGCGCAATCGGCCCCAGGGAACGGTCATCGTAATTATCCGGTGACCATGTGCTGCCATCGGCCTGGCGCAAGCTGATCGGTTCATCCAGCACCGTGGTCAGCAGGTTGTAGTCCTGTTCATGCTCCAGGGCCAGCAAATAAACCAGTGGCTTGATTACCGAGCCCACCTGCCGCCGTGCATCCAGCGCGCGGTTAAAACCTGCACGAGCCGGCGAGCGATCGCCGACCAGCGCGCGCACCTCGCCGCTGGCCACGTCTGCAAGCACCACGGCGGATTGCAGGCTGGCCGGCAGTCCGCGGCTTTGCAATGCTGACATGCCCTCGATCACGGCCGCTTCGGCCGCTTTCTGATCTGATGGCGCGAGCGTGGTGAAAATCCGCAGGCCTTCATTACGCAGGTCCTGTTCTCGGTAATCACGGCGCAGTTGTCGGCGCACCAGGTCAATGAACGCCGGGTAGCGGCTACGCCCGGTTGTCGGGCGGGCCGTCACGCCCAGCGGCCTGGCCTTGGCCACGGACACCTGTTGGGCGGACAACAGGCCGGTCGACCCGAATATGTCCAGCACCAGGTTGCGCCGCTCCAGTGCCCGTTGCGGACTGCGCCTCGGGTTGTACAGGGACGCCCCGCGGACCATGCCGACCAGCAGCGCCAGCCGGTCTTCGGACAGGGCCTCCAACGGCTGGCCGAAGTAAAACTCGCTGGCGCGCGCGAACCCATGAATACCGTGTCGGCCTTGTTGCCCGAGGTAAATCTCGTTCAGGTAGGCTTCAAGAATCTCGGCCTTGTCATAATGCAACTCGAGCAGCAAGGCCATGAAAGCCTCGTTGAGCTTGCGGATCAGCGTACGCTCATCGCTGAGGTAATAATTCTTCACCAGTTGCTGGGTCAGCGTACTTCCGCCCTGGACTGTTTTACCGGCTTTCAGGTTGACCGCGACCGCCCGCAGCAGGCCCCGCCAGTGAACGCCAGGATGGTTTTTGAAATGACGGTCTTCAACAGCTTGCAGGCCGGTAATCAGCAAGGGCGGCGCAGATTCAACAGAAACCAGGCTGCGGTCTTCATCATGCAGTGGAAAAATGGAGGCAATTTCAGCGGGGTCCAGGCGCACAAGATCCAGCTTGCCCGATGGGCCTCGCACACCACGAACTTCGCCGTCCGCCATATCGACTGACACGCGCAATGCGGGCTGGCTGCCGTCCTCGAACTCGAAAGATCTTCGGAACAGCGTGTATGTGGAGCCCGAAACGGTCCAGCTTCCGGGCGTGGAGACTGAAGCCTGGCGGCGATAGGCAGCGGCCTCCAGCTCGGCTTCCAGCGCTTCTGCCGACAACTCCAGGCCAGGGTACAGTGACAGTGGCCGCGCATAGACTCGGCTGGGCAAGTCCCATTTGCGGCCCTCGAACTCGGAAGTCACGACGTGGTCCAGCCAGGCTATCCAGGGCGCAAGCAGGCCCAGGCCAAAGCCCAGCAGCAGCAAAAAAGCCCGCCAAAGCCGGGTTTTGAATGGCTTGTGCTTCCTCGTGCCGCTGCTCGCGCGGCGGCGGCTGGTTCGCTTTTTCTTCTTTGTGCTCATTCAGTCCCTGGCGTTGGATGACATCACCCCGCCCTTTGCCCATAATGACGGGCTTTGGTGCGGAAAAACCGGTTTTCCGGCCCATCATTGAACCTTTACCATTCTATCGAGCCGGCCAGTTGCCGTGCTAGAGCGCAAGATCGAATGGCGCCGGTTGCCACAGGAAAGCCAGAAAACAACATATGCCTCAAGCCCGCTCAACACTCGCGAAGAAAACCAGGCAGGGCACAGGACCGGTGGTCTTCGTCCATGCCAGTGGAGGTTTGAGCCCGGACCCCGCATGGTGCCGCAAGCTGAGCGATGCAGGCGTCACATTGTACTGTCATCGACCGCTCGAAGCGTGCAGGAAAACACGGCACGATTACGTGCAATTAGGGTTGTTACTGGCCGAGATCTCGCATGATCATCCTGGACGGGCCATTGTCCTGCTGCACTCGGGGCTTACGGTCAGTATCGATCAATTGCAAAGCCTGTCGCTCGAAGATGATGGTGTGCCGCTGGCCTGCACGGCACTGAGTAATGCGGCAGCCGATTTCAATCCGCTGGCGAACCTGGCGGCGACCGATGCGACCAGCGCCGAGCAAATCGCCATTGCCGTTGACCTGATGGGCACGGGTGCCCATCCGGCGCATGGCAGCTGGCCCGATCACGTGGTCGGCCTCTCACCCAGGGCCGTCGAGGCGCTAAGCGCCGAGGATGTAAACCCTGGCAATGCCGCCAGCCGCCTGCACGGCGTGGGCGGCATAATAGTGGTCGATGATCGCCTGTTCATCCACGCGCCCGCCCAGGCGCTGTTCAATACCCGGGCTTTGCAAGCCCACGAAGAAGCGCGGCCACCGGCCTGGGGGCTCGTTGCCGCCCGGCTGCAAGCATGGCTGGACCAGGGCAGCCCGGAACTCGAACCAATCGCACCGGACGAGCCTGTCACCCTGCATATTTCACACAGCTGGGGTGGTGGCGTGGCCCGCTGGATCAGCAATTACATTGATGCTGATTCGGGTGGCGCACACATCCAGTTACTGGCTGAAGGCCCTCAATCCGGCCAGGGACCCGGCCAGAGATTAAGCCTGTATCCGGGCACTTTGCAGTCTGTTCCGCTGGCCCGTTTCTGGCTGCAGCCGCCAATCACATCAATCCGTGAGCATGACCCGCAATACCGCGACGCGCTGGCGGGAATCTGCATGCGATACCGGGTCGGCCGAATCATCGTTTCGTCGCTGGTCGGGCACAGCCTGGACGTTTTCGGCACCGGCCTGCCGACCGTCCAGGTTCTACATGACCAGTTTCCGCTTTGGCCATTCCTGAGCCACGATCCGCAACCGTACCTCCAGGACTCGGGGGTCGACCTCGTAAGCGCTGCGTCGAAGCTGGCCGCCACCAGTGAGTTTCCAGACCTCTCTGCGACGATACTCGAGTCCATTCGCGAGCGATATTTCGATCTTGTCAGTAAAAACAATGTCCAGTTCGCCGCACCGACGCGCTCGGTAATAGAGCTGCGCGGGGCGCTCGACCCGCGCTGGGAGTCCATTGCGATCGAGCACATAGCCCATGGCCTGCCGCCGATTGAAAACGCTTCGCCGGTGGCGGCCAGGCCGCGGCCGGACCAACGTCTGAACATCGTGATTCCCGGTCGTATCCAGGCAGGCAAGGGCCAGAAGCTGTTACTGGCTGCACTGGACGAGCTGACGCAGGTCGCGCACATCACCTTGCTCGGTACCGGCAAGAACGGGGAAGCGTTTTTTGGAAGCAACGGTGTCAACGTGATCACCGAATACCCGCGAAGCGGACTGGCGGATACATTGCGCGAAATTGGGCCTGATATGGCAATCCTGCTTTCGGTTGTCCCGGAAACCTTCAGTTACACGCTGTCCGAGATGTGGGCCATGGGCATTCCGGTGATGGCGACCCGCCTGGGCAGCTTTGCCGAGCGCATCACGGATGGCCAAACCGGCTGGCTGGTTGATCCGGAACCAGCCGCGATCACCGAACGCCTTGCCATGCTGTCGCAATCCCGCGACCAGATAACGCAGGTGCGGTCAGCCTTGACCCACGTCGTCGAGTCTACCCCGGAACAGATGCTCAAGGCATATGAAGCGCTCTGTCCCGTCGGGACTCCGCTGCAGGTCGGTGCTTCAGGGGCCAGTGACCTGTGGCAGGTCCAGGCTTCGTCCAGCGCGTGGCTCGAAAGCGCGGCACAAGCCGCGCTGCGCCGCACCGAGCAGGCGCTCGATTCGGCGCACAAAGAAATCAAGGGTCGCACAAACTGGGCGCTGGACACGGAAAAAGCACTCGCGGAAGAGCAGCAACGGCGCATTGAGTGGGTTGCAAGCCTGGAAAAAGAACAGGAACGGCTTTCGTCAATCATTCGCGAGCAGTTGTTAAGTCTCGATGAATACGGGCGACAATTCGATCAGCTGCGCAAGGACTTCGACCAGCTGCAGGAAACGCACGACCAGGTGCTGGCCAGCAGTTCGTGGAGAATTACCCGGCCGTTCCGGGTCGCGCGACGCACAGCACGAAATTTCATGCATTCCAGGGCCTGGAACCCCTTGCGCTGGCCATTACTGGTTTCCGGGCTGGTACGTAACCTCGCTACCACCGGCCTGCGCGGAACCTTGATGAGAATGCAATACCAGGGCTACCAGGCGCCCAAGGCCGAGCACGCGGTAATGGTACCCGAAGAAATTGGTGACCCTTCACCACCCACCCGGATTGCGTGTGCAGACCGCCCCCTGGTAAGCATTATCATTCCCGTTTTTAACCAATGGGTTTATACCGCGGCCTGCCTGCGCAGCCTTGCAGAGGCCCGCTGCTATACGCGGTTCGAGGTCATTGTCGTGGATGACGCATCCAGCGACGGCAGCCACGAGCACCTGAAGCAGGTCGAGGGGGTAAAAACCATCAGGAACGAGCACAATGCCGGCTTCATTGACAGCTGCAATCGTGGCGCTGAGCAGGCGCGCGGTGATTACATCGTGCTGCTCAATAACGACACACGCGTCACGGACGGCTGGCTCGACGCCCTGGTCAATACCTTTCGCGAGCTGCCGAAGGCGGGCCTGGTCGGCAGCAAGCTCGTCTACCCGGACGGGCGCCTGCAGGAATGCGGCGGAATCGTGTTCTCGGATGGTTACGGCTGGAATTTCGGACGTGGTGACCAGCCGGACAATCCGCAATATGAATTCACGCGGGACGCCGATTACTGCTCCGGGGCGAGCATCATGGTCGATGCAGGCCTGTTTAAAGAACTGGGCGGTTTAGACACGCACTACCGACCAGCCTATTACGAGGATACCGACCTGGCGTTCAGGGTCCGCGCCGCGGGGCGCCGCGTACTCGTGCAACCGCGCAGCGTGGTCATTCACTACGAGGGCATCACGTCCGGCACCGACACCGATCGCGGCATCAAGCAACACCAGGTCAGCAATCGAGAAAAGTTTCTCGAACGATGGCAAACAGCCCTGGCGGACCAGCCGGACCGCATCGAAGACCCGGGCAACAATGCGCTGGTACGCAAGGCCCGAGATCATCACCTGGAAGGCCGTGTGCTGATCATTGATGCCACGACCCCGGAACCGGACCAGGATTCGGGAAGCCTGAGACTGATCAATATCATGCGCTGTTTTGTAGACCTGGGCTACGGCGTTTCGTTTTTTGCCGAGAACCACGCGCATTCAGGCCGCTATACACGTGAACTCCAGCTGCTGGGCGTAGAAACCTGGTACGAGCCCTGGCTGGAGTCAAACCACGACTTCCTGCGCCGCCATGGGCCGGAGTTCAGCCTCGTCATGGTCAGCCGGCATTACGTTGCTTCCAATTTCCTGTCCATGATCCGTAAACACTGCCCGGATGCCGCTTTCGTATTCGACACCGTGGACCTTCACTACCTGCGCGAAAAGCGGCTGGCGGAGCTCGAAGACAGCGCCACGCTCAAGGCCGTGGCGCGCCAGACCCGGCGCTCTGAACTGTCGGTCATCGAGGATTCAGACGCCGTCCTGGTGGTCAGCCCTGCCGAAGTAGAGGTGCATGCCGAAGACGCACCCGGAGCCAAGGTTCACGTGCTCAGCAACGTGCATGAAGTCCCCGGGCAACGCCGCGGTTTCGATGAGCGTTCCGACCTGTTCTTCGTCGGGGGCTACCAACACCCGCCCAATATCGACGCCATGGTGTGGTTCGTAGGGAGCATCTGGCCGCTGATCCATGCCCAGATGCCGGAAGTGTGTTTTCACCTGATCGGCAGCAAGGCGCCCGAAGCGGTGCGCGAGCTGAAGGGTGACGGTGTGTTTTTCCATGGGTTTGTCGAAGACCTCGACCAGTATCTCGACGGCTGCCGCCTCGCGGTGGCGCCGCTGCGATACGGCGCGGGCGTCAAGGGCAAGGTCAACATGAGCATGGCACACGGCCAGCCGGTGGTGGCCACACCGGTGGCCATCGAAGGGACCCACGCTGAACATGACAAGGATGTGCTGGTGGCCGAGTCTGAACAGGATTTTGCCGACCAGGTCGTGCGGCTTTACCGGGACAAGGAATTGTGGAACCAACTGTCGCGAAATGGCGTGGAAAACGTCAAGAATCACTTTTCGCTGGATGCCGCAAGGCACAGCATCGAAGACCTGCTCAACAAGCTCGGCCTGGCCTGACCAGCCTGCCCGGCCGCGCTTCGGGATCCGCCTCAATCGGCGGATTTTAGCCTGCGCGCCTCCAGTACATTTCTGACACCCCCCAGCCGCGACAACAATTCGCTGAGTTGTGCGTAATCGCGCACGCGGGCATGGAGGCGGATCTGCACCTCGTCGGTCATGTCGTCGCGTCGCGTGGATATATCGGCGACGCTGACATCCGACGCGGCCAGTATGGCCGAGATATCACGGATCAGTTCGCGCCGGTCATAGGCCCGGATCATGACCTCGACCAGGTAATGTGAACCGGGTTCGCGCCCCCAGCGGACTTCGAGCAGGCGTGGATTGTCCTCCTGCTGCCAGCGCAGCACGTTCCTGCAATCCTCGCGATGCACGGTCACGCCCCTCAACTGGGTGACATAGCCGACCACACGGTCGCCGGGTACCGGCTGGCAGCAGCGGGCAATACTGGTCATCAGGTTGCCGACACCCTCGATACGAATATCACCGGCATCATCGGTCTTTTGTGCACGCTGGCGCTTGGGCGACTTGGTCACCAGGTCTTCGGCGGTGGGCAATTCGTCCTCGGTGCGCAAACGTTCGGCGGCATGCACCACCTGGGAAACTGTCAGGTCCCCGTTGCCGACCGCCACGAAAACGTCGTCCAGCTTGCCGAGACTGAAGCGATCCGCGACGCCTGCAAGGTCATCGGGTTCGAGGCTCAGGCGCCGCAGTTCTGCTTCCACAAGATCACGGCCCTGTCGCAGGTTTTCCTCGCGCGACTCGCGCTTGAACCATTGTCGGACCTTGGACCGGGCACGTGCACCGTGAATAAAGCCGAGGCGTGGATTCAACCAGTCACGGCTGGGGCGTGGATGATTGCCGGTCAGGATCTCGACGCGGTCGCCGGTGCTGACCTGGTGCGTCAGCGGTACAATCCTGCCGTTGACCTTGGCGCCCTGGCAGCGGTGCCCGACCTCGGTGTGGATGTGATACGCAAAATCCAGGACGGTTGACCCCAACGTAAGGTCGATGACCTTGCCATCGGGGGTCAGCACGTACACGCGGTCTTCGCTGGTTGCGGACTTGAAGCTGTCGAGCAGGCTCTCATCATCGAGCCGGTCTTCTCCGGCATCCAGCAACTGGCGCATGACCGCGATCTTGTTGTCGAAGGCCGGGTCATTCGGCCCGCCCTCCTTGTAGCGCCAATGCGCCGCGACGCCCAGTTCCGCGTGCTCGTGCATTTCACTGGTCCGGATCTGGACTTCCACGGCCTTGCCTTCGGGGCCCACGACGGCGGTGTGCAAAGACTGGTAATTGTTGCCCTTGGGCGTTGTGATGTAGTCGTCGAATTCGCCCGGAACCGGCTGCCATAATGTATGT
>JABDJL010000152.1 GCA_013002505.1 Lysobacterales bacterium
CCTTCAGCCTACGCGCTTTATCTCGAAGGCAGGCACCTGATCCAGTCGCGGGGCGGTGTTATAACCGCCAGGCGCGGTATCGAATTGCTCGAGCAGGCTGTGGCCATCGAACCCGCTTACGCTGATGCGTGGGTCGAGATGGGTCTTGGTTATGCCCAACTTTTGCGCTTTGAAGAGGGTCAAACCGAGGGCCGCACTCGGGAGTTGGACCGGCTTTGGTTCCGGGGCTTGAGCAAGGCGCTGGAAATTGATTCCGATCACCCTGCGGCCAATGCCTATCTCGCCTGGGACACCATGCTTGTCAATGGGGACTACATCAATGCTGCGGAGCAGTTCGAGCGAGCCCTGGGCATCGACCCATATGACTGGGAAGTTCTCCGTGGGAATATCCTGTTCGCATCAATAATTGGCAGAACCGACATTGCCGATGTTCTGGGCCGTATTGCGATTACCCGTAACCCACTTTGTGGACCCTGTCATCGCCACGTTTCAAGAAGCCTGTTCAGGGCTGGTCTGTTCGACTTGGCGGAGATAAGCCTGCTGAATGTGATGGATTTGCTGCCACCGGGAAGAAGCACGACTGAACTCGCTTTAATCAGGTATATGAAGGGTGACCATGATGGGCTGCAAAGGGTTGCAAGCGACTACCTGGCGAGAGCAAGACCGGAGGACCAGGATATTGCTATTGTCAGGCACATCGAACTGCTGGGCGCTGTATTGCGCGGCGAAACGGGTGGACTACAAGTAGAAATTGATGAATTTGCACATCGGTGGGGAGACAGGCACCTTCGTAGTTGCGCGGAATTGTATGCTGAGACCGGCCAACTTGATAAAGCATTTGAATTATTCGAGCGCGGCTATGGCACACAATACAACAGCGATCTCGCGGCAGGGTTAATGAATCCACTGTTCAGAAAAATGACCGAAGATCCCAGGTGGAAAGCATGGCAGGAAAAGGCCGGAATAGCGCCTCATCAATTAGCGGTCATTGAGTATCAGCCCAACCTTCCTCCGGCAGAAGGCCTGGTAAAACTGAAACCAGGTGATTTGGCATCGGAATGATGCTTCCAGCACCGATGGATGATGATGACCAGGTCGTCAATGAAATGGGTACGCCATCTTGGCCATTTACTGTGACCCGGTTTTTTTCTGGAACCAATTCTTGCGTTACGCTTAAGTCATGAGCTTTTTAGGCGAACTCAAACGACGCAACGTCTTGCGCGTTGGCGCGGCCTATATCGTTACTGCCTGGCTGGTGGTGCAGGTGGTCGAGACCTTGTTCCCGGTTTACGGACTGTCGGATGGTGCCATCCGCCTGGTTGTGAATATCCTCGCCATTGGCCTGCTGCCGGTGCTGGTGCTGGCGTGGGTGTTCGAATGGACACCGGAAGGGCTCAAGAAGGATTCCGATGTCGAGGCTGGCGCACCGGCCTCCCTGGCTGCTGCCAAACGGCTCGACCGCATTATCCTCATCGTATTGGTCCTGGCACTGGGCTACTTTGCCACGGACAAGTTTGTCCTCGACCCGCAGCGTGAAGCCAGGCAGGCCCAGCTACAGCAGGCCGAACTGGAACAGGCCCGGGAGCAGGGCATTGCCGAAGGGCTGCAACAGTCGCGCGGAGATGCCTCTATTGCGGTCCTGGCCTTTGCCGACCTGTCACCGGATGGCGGCCAGGATTACCTGGGGGACGGCATTGCCGAAGATATCCTGAACCTGTTGCAGCGTATGCCCCAACTCGATGTGCGGTCGCGCACATCGTCATTTCGTTTCAAGGACAAGGACGTGTCTGTCCCCGAGATCGCCGAACTGCTCGACGTGGATCATGTGCTGGAAGGTTCGGTGCGCCGGATCGGTGAGCGAATCCGTATCACGGCGCAGTTGATCGACGCACGCACCGATTCGCATCTGTGGTCGGACAATTTTGATCGGAATGTCGAAGATGTCTTCGCGATCATGGATGAGATCTCGCTGGCGGCAGCAGAGCAGGTGGGTATCGAGCTGCTGAGCGAGCCGCCCCGCGCCGAGCGCATCAACGCGGATGCCTATTTCCACTACCTGCGGGGCCACCACCTGGTCCAGGGTGTCGATTCAGCGGCAGCCGTCGATTATTTCGAGCAGGCCCTCGAGATCGAACCGGAATACATTGATGCCATGCTGGGCATGTCGATGGCTTATTGGAACCTGATGCCCGATTACGCGGAGCTTGAAGAGGACAAGCACGAATACCAGCGGCTGTCCGAACAGTTTGCGGCGCGTGCGAAAGCGCTTGATCCTGAACACCCGGTGATACTGGCATGGGACGGGTTTGATGCCATGTCCGCAGGAGATTTCGCCGGCGCGGCCGACCTGATGTCGACGGCACTGAGCAGGGATGCAGCCAACTGGGACGTGGTGCAGTCGTCGATCATCTTTTCGCTGGCAATTCGCCGCAATGAGTTGGCGGTCGCCCTGGCCGAGGGCGCCGTGAGGCGGGACCCGTACTGCGCCATGTGCAGCTACTGGCTGGGCAGGACCCTGAACCGGGTAGAACGATACGCGCACGCGGAACGTGCGATGCTGGAATTCTGGCGGAAAGTTCCAGCAGCGCGCGACGGCCAGTTCACCTTGGCGACATCGCTGATGATGCAAGGCAAGTATGACGAGGCCAGGAGTCATTTTCAGCAATGGGGTGAGCGCGGCCAGTCAGACGCATGGTGGGGCCTGATAATGATCCGGGTATTGCAGGGCGAGGATGTCACGGCCGAGCTGGATCGACTGTAAAACGAGGATGTTT
>JABDJL010000168.1 GCA_013002505.1 Lysobacterales bacterium
GTGCCACCTTCTCCATGGCAGCCGTCGCCACGCCAATCCGCTCTGTTGCACGCGCATGGTCGGCTGCATCGACCGGCATCAGCGATCTTCCTGCAACGTATTGCTCCAGGTGGACGATGATCAGTGAGGAATCGATCAGCTTGCTGCCGTCGTCCAGAATCAAGGTTGGCACCTTGACCGACGGATGCAGCGCCCGGAATTCATCGTAGTTCCGAAAAATCGAAAGCTCACGGTGTTGATATGCAATACCGAGAAATCGCATGCTCACCGCAACACGGCGCACAAATGGAGAGTCGAGATAGCCAACGAGTTGCATGGGGCTCTACCTTGATGAAGATTTAAAAGTATAAATCCACAGCGGCAAGCGTGCGGCCTGCGCCCGGAACGGATGCGTTTACTGGTCCTCGTGGCGTGCCTCGACCCGGAATTCACCGTCGCCCTGGACCTGGACAGTCATCTCGATAGGCCGGCAGCAAACCTGGCAGTCTTCGACGTACTGCTGATCCAGAACCGACGGATCGACCAGGATGCTGATGGTCTCGCCGCAATAGGGGCAGGCAATATCGTGTTCATCAAGATTCATATCAAACTTGCAACGCCGTCATGCGGAAAAAGCGGCCGGGTACCAGGCGAAGGCATTTTTTCGCAGGACAAGGCGCAAGCTGAATTCGAGCCGGGAGTTACCAATTTGGGTAATGACCGGTGAGAAGAACCTTGCAACGCCGCCATGCGGAAAAAGGCCGAGCCTGGTCAGGCTTTGGGCAGCGTGACCCCAACCTGCCCCTGATATTTTCCAGCACGATCCTTGTACGAAGTCTCGCAAGCCTCGTCGGACTCGAAAAACAGGAACTGGGCGACGCCCTCGTTGGCATAGATTTTCGCGGGCAGTGGCGTGGTATTGGAAAACTCCAGGGTGACGTGTCCTTCCCATTCTGGCTCCAGCGGTGTGACGTTGACAATAATGCCGCAGCGCGCATAGGTGGACTTGCCCAGGCAAATGGTCAGCACGTTTCGTGGGATGCGGAAGTACTCGACTGTGCGTGCGAGCGCGAACGAATTCGGCGGGATGATGCACACATCGCTGCTGAGGTCGACGAAACTGTTGTCATCGAAATTTTTCGGGTCTACCACGGCCGAATTGATATTGGTGAATATCTTGAAATCACCGGCACAACGAACGTCGTAGCCATAACTTGAGGTGCCGTACGAAATCAGCTTTCCGTTCGTCTCACAATGGCGTACCTGGCCCGCTTCGAAAGGCTCGATCATGCCTTTTTCCTTTGCCATTTCGCGAATCCAGCGGTCTGACTTGATGCTCATGGAACTGGCCTTCAGCGGTTCTGCACGACGATGCCGGGCAAATCGAGCTTGGTATTGCGTGGCATCTGGGAAAGCTCGCCGGCGGTGCGGCGCGCGAATTGCCGGTACAGCATGGCCAGCTTTGAGTCCGGGTCAGCCGCGACGGTGGGCTGCCCCTCATCCAGCGAAGACCTGATCTCTGATGCCAGCGGAAGCTGACCCAGCAGCGGCAACTCGTAGTCACTGGCCATGTTCTGCCCTCCGCCGGATCCGAATATGGCCTCTTCATGCCCGCATTCGGAGCACACGTGAATGCTCATGTTTTCGACCACGCCGAGCACCGGCACGCCGACCTTGCGAAACATCTGGTACGCCTTGCGGGCATCGAGCAGGGCAATGTCCTGGGGCGTGGTGACGATCACCGCGCCGGCAACCGGTACTTTCTGAGACAGTGTCAGCTGGATGTCACCGGTGCCCGGCGGCAGATCCACGACCAGGTAATCGAGATCACGCCAGTTGGTCTCGCCCAGCAGTTGCTGCAACGCCGAAGTGACCATAGGGCCGCGCCAGATCATCGGGGTTTCGTCTTCTACCAGGAAGCCGATCGACATCAACTGCAAGCCATGCGCCTGTTTCGGCTCAATGCGCTTGCCGTCGGTATCCGGCCTGCCTGACACGCCCAGCATGCGGGGAATGCTCGGTCCGTAGATGTCCGCGTCGAGGATGCCGACGCGCGCGCCATCTGCGGCCAGCGCCAGCGCCAGGTTGACGGCCGTGGTGGATTTTCCGACGCCGCCCTTGCCGGAGGCCACGGCGATGATATTGCGAATATTATCCAGCGGTTTCAGTTCGGCCTGGACCTGGTGCGAGGCGACCTTCCAGGAAAGATTGATGACCGAAGATGAGATTTCCGGGATGGCGTCCAGGGCGGCACTTATCGTAGCTTCGAGTTCACCGGCGACTCCGTCAGCCGGGTAACCGAGGCGAATTTCCACGGCCACCCTGTCACCATCCGCGCCGACGCCGCGCAGGGCGCCAGAGGCGATGAGATCCTTGCCGGTGCTGGGGTCTGTCACCCCGGCCAGCGCCTGTCTTACGGTTTCCTTGATGGACATGTTCACCCGGTAATTGCCGCTTAAAATTCGAGGCAGCCAGTGTATCAAAGTGGTGCCGCGAACCGTGCATTTGACGGCCGGCACCCGCTTAGCTGCGAACGGGTACTGATATGGCGACCATCATGCGATAATCAACGGCTTAGCCGCCCAGAATTCACAATTGCGTGCGCTGTTCGCAGCGTGCAGAAACGACACACCAAATTCATGACTGATAAAAAAAGACAAATTCTGCTGACCAGCGCTCTGCCCTACGCCAACGGCGCGATGCACCTGGGACACATGCTCGGGTACGTGCAGACCGACATCTGGGCCCGGTTCCAGCGAGCGCGCGGCCACGAGTGTTACTTTGCCTGGGCGGACGACGCGCACGGCACGCCGATCATGCTCAGAGCGCAACAGCAGGGCATTACACCCGAGGGCCTGATCGACCGGATGAACGAGGAGCATCAACGCGATTTTCGCGATTTCGGGCTCAGCTACGACCACTATTCCTCGACCCACAGCGACACTAACCGGGCGATGGTGGAAACCATCTGGGCGCGCCTGAAGGAAGGGGGCTATACCGCGACAAAAACGATCTCGCAATTCTACGATGAACAGGAAGGCATGTTCCTGCCGGACCGCTTTATTCGCGGCACCTGCCCGAAGTGTGGCACGGAAGACCAGTACGGTGACTCCTGCGAATCATGCGGCAGCACCTATGCGCCGACCGACCTGAAGGATCCGCGCTCGGCGGTCAGCGGCACCGCACCGGTGATGCGGGAGTCCGAGCATTTTTTCGTTCGGCTGGAGGCCTTCCGCGAAGAACTCGAGGCGTGGATGGGTTCGGGCAAGATGCACATGTCCGTTGTGCGCAAGATGCAGGAGTGGTTCGCGGACGGTCTGCGCGACTGGGACGTGACGCGCGATGCCCCCTACTTCGGCTTCGAGATTCCTGGTGAGAAAGACAAGTTCTTCTATGTCTGGGTAGATGCACCAATCGGATACGTCTCCAGTTTCAAGGAATTCTGCGAGCAGGAGGGGCTCGATTTCAATGCCTGGTGGAGCCCTGACT
>JABDJL010000169.1 GCA_013002505.1 Lysobacterales bacterium
GTCCTATCGTGGGGGGCAGTGACAGCAACTCCGAAAGCACCTCTGTCAGCTGCAACAACAGCCAGCCACCGACCGCGTACGCGACGCCGACTTTAAACACGTTTCTTCTTTTTAGCTCTTCAAAAAAACTCATTCGTCCATTACCTCTTGGCACAGGGATGTGCCGACACGAGCGACAGCGAAGTGCTAAGTTGCTCAATCAAGAAATTTTTAAGAAGACTCATGATGGCGCACCGAAATCCGGAGTGGCCCATGAGTGAAAAAATATGGAAAGCGCCTGGATGAGTATCCAGTCCGAAATTGCATATGCAACGCCAACACGAAACACATTTCTGCGCTTCAACTCTTTGAAGAACGACACGTCGTTGTTACCCCCGCGGTAAACGACAGGCCCACCCGGGTATGACAACATCCTGGACCTGGGCAGGCCGGTTTTACTGGTTGAATTTAGTCCTTCCCTATTCTAAATACGCGCCTCGTCTACTGATGTTTGTGAGGAATTCACTGTCAGCCATCATTGTTACACATCTGACGCCGCGTGTGTGCCAAAAATGCGCCTGCAAATCATTGATTCAGAATAAATAAATAAACCTGTCAGTCTGACTGCTGGGTATCGTCAATCAACTGGCCCATGTACAGTGCGTTTTCGAATAATCTTTCAGTACCGCGCCAAAAGCCACGGAACAACGGGTTGTTGGCAAAACGTACCACCAGCCCGGCGCCTTTTCTCTCTGCAATCACTGCCGCCTGGCCACGCATCTCGTCCTGTCTTGAATCGCCGATAAAGCCAGCCAGCAGCGGTGAATCGGCGTATCGAACAGGCGTCGAGTATGCATTCTCACTGGCTTTGAGCAGTGTCGTTCCGCGGCGAAACAACGGTAAGTCCTGGCGCTGGTAGCCGTAAGCAATTGGGTGAGAAAGGTCGGCACGGGCAGCGACGATGGCACCACCGATCACGCGTTTGGCCGCGTCGTCGGGGTGGTCTGAATAAGGACGGCTCTCCGCGGGCTTGGTTTCCGGCGCAGCCGATTCAGAGGCGCATTCCTGTGGTTCGCTGGCAAAACAAAGAGACTCCGCCCAGGCAGCGCCCCGTGCAACAGAGACAATCGTGCCGCCCTCTTGCACCCACGCCACCAGGCGCTGACCAAAAGACTCGCCAATTCCCGAATAGTCGCCGTCGACGATAATCAAGTGGCTGTAGTCCGCCAGGCGGATGCGGTCGAGCCGGTAAGGTTCAACCATAACGGGCACGACGCCCAGCCGCTGGTCAAAATGGTGCCAGGCCTCACCAGCATCGTATGAACTGACACCGCCGCCCACGATCATCAGTGGTTTGATGTTCTTTACCCGCTCAAAATGCAGCGCGCCGAGGTCCGGTCCGCGTGGCGTCAGAGAAGTGCTGACCGACGATACCTGGATGCCGTCCTGAGCGGCATCGAGGAGAATCCGGTAGGCGCTTTCGGCAAGACCCTCGTCCTGCTGAAGGCCGGCGTGCACGACGATGTCGCCACGGTCGAATATTGCCTGTCCGTTTTTGCCCAAGGCAGTAAACGGCTTGGTGGCCGCCTTCACCAGCGCGCCAGCGTTCAGCAGTTTCTGTAACAGGGCGGGTGCATTCAGCTGGTACCATGGCACGATCCAGGCCACCGCAGCACGTTCAGGGGCAGCGCGCTGCCTTGTCGTTACTTCCCTCGTCGAAGGCATGCGGGACAACTGTGCGTATGGCAGGTTGTATGCCAGCGGTTGTGTCCACGCCGACACGTCGTAAAACGTGTTGTCTTCGAACTCGGTGCGCACATCCATCATTGCCTGCAAGAGTCCAAACTGACGTTGGCGGGTGGGAATGACCCAGGCGCTACCGGCCTCGAATTGCTGACCGCCGGCCCGTACGTCTTCGGCCAGCACGTAGTGCTTGATATCGTGTATCGCCAGCATCTCAGCCAACGCCGCGGCGCGCGCCGAATCACCATCGTCTCCAATCACCCATGCGGCAAAGCCAATATCTTGCGCGCGCTTGGCCATGGTTTTGAAAAACCGGTTCTGGTGCCCCTTGAGGCGATCGCGCAATTCGAATGAGCCTTTCAGCGTGGACAGGGTGGTTCGCAGTTGATTCTGGATGGCGTCAACAAAGCTCATGCGCCCGCTGTCTCGATCCAGTACCGGCCCCTTGATGCTGGGCTGCTCAAACAGTATTCCGATTCCACCATTGATATCCGGATAGGTGGATCCCTTGCCGAAGTAGAAGTCGTCGTAGTCGTCCTCGGTAAAATAGGGTTCGCCAACGGCGTCCATTGCCGCTGCATGGTACTGGGCAAGCGCGGCGGTCATTTCAAAGTTTTCGGGAGGCGTCAATGGGTTTTGGCGGCTCGGAACGCCGGGCTGGAAAAAGTATCCGTCACGGCTCCTTTCGTGCTGGTCAGTCAGCACGTGGGGCAGCCACTCCTGGAACTGGGCAACCCGCGCCCGCGATTCAGGGTGAACCAGGGGCAACCAGTCGCGATTCAGATCAAACAGGTAATGGTTGGTGCGCCCGCCTGGCCACGCTTCATTGTTGATCCGATGATGTCGATCGCCCACCGGGTTCATGCTGCGATTGCTGTTCGACCAGCTCGAGAAACGGTTCAGTCCGTCCGGGTTGAATGCGGGGTCGAAAAGGATGATGGTGCTGTCCAGTAATTGGGTGACGAACGACGAGTTGGAAGCGGCCAGGTAGTAGGCCGACAACAAGGCGCCATTGGCGCCGCTTTCTTCATTGCCGTGAATGCTGTGGCCCAGCCACAACACCAAAGGGGCATCGTCATCCAGTGTGTTGGTGGCCGAGGCGATATGGGCCTGACGCAGGGATTCAAGATTTCGGTGGTTTTCCGGGCTGGTAAAAATAAGCTGCAGCAAGGGGCGTTGTTCATGTGTTCGTCCGATGGTCTTGACAGAAACACGGTCACTGGAAGCGGCGAGCGCCTGCATGTAATAGACGATCTGGTCGTGACTGGCGCGCCAGTCTCCGACGTCCCAACCCAGCATTGACTCCGGAGTAGGAATAGCCGGATCAAGGGCACTGTTTTCGGGCAGATACTCGGCGGATGTCAGGGCTTGGGCGGAAAAGGAAGCGACAAGGCCGAGGACCGCGAGGAAAACGCGCATGGGTTGCTCCAGAGTAAGTCAATTAAACGGCACATTTTAGGGCAAAGCGGGGCATTACGGTTAATTCAATTAACGGGCTGACAAGGGCCTGCTAGTATTCGCGCATGGATAAGCGGATTCGCCTCGTGACAGCGCTATTGCTGATTTCTGCCTGGGCGCCCGCCTGTGCCGAAAACATCGATCAGATCACCTTGCCGGAAGGCTTCAGCATAGAACCCTATGCACAGGACGTGACCGGAGCACGGCAGATGGTGCTTGGCGATGACGGTACGCTGTTCGTTGGCAGCCGGTCGCCCGGGAAAGTCTACGCTGTGCTGGACGACGACGGGGACCAGCGTGCAGACCGCGTGTTGCTGGTGGTTGGCGGGATGGAAATGCCGTCCGGGCTGGCGTTTCGTGATGGCACGCTTTATATCGCTGATATTAATAAAATATATCGCCTTGACAACATCGAATCCAGGCTCGAAAACCCACCGGAACCGGTGCTCATCAGGAGCGATCTGCCGCTGGGGCACCATAACTGGAAATACCTGCGATTTGGTCCCGATGGCTGGCTGTACCTTGCCGTGGGCGTGCCTTGCAACGTGTGCCTGCAGGAAGGCTATGGCCAGATTCGCAGGGTAAACCTCGAAACAGGGGAAATGGAAGTTTTCGCCAAGGGTGTGCGCAATTCCGTGGGCCTTGCATTTCACCCCGGTAGCGGTGAGCTGTGGTTCACCGATAATGGCCGGGATCGCATGGGTGATGACATTCCATCGTGTGAACTCAATCATGCACCGCGACCGGGTATGCACTTTGGCTTCCCATTTTGCCACGCCGGAGATGTGCCGGACCCGCAGTATGGGCAAGCCAGGGATTGCGCCGAGTTTGAACCGCCGGCCGTCAAGCTGGGCCCGCACGTGGCGCCACTGGGTCTGACATTTTATACCGGCGACATGTTTCCGCCGGAATACAGGAATCAATTGTTTATAGCCGAACATGGCTCGTGGAACCGCAGTTCCAAGATTGGATACCGGGTCAAGCTGGTGACGTTTGGCGAGTCAGGCCTGGCGACAGGCCAGCGCGTATTTGCCGAGGGCTGGCTCCAGGGCGAACGGAACTGGGGGCGGCCGGTGGATGTGTTCCAGATGCCGGATGGCGCCTTGCTGGTTTCAGATGACCAGGGCGGGAAGATATTTCGCATCAGTTACACCGCGGCAGAGCGCTGAAACCATGTTGCTAACGACATGAGTCCGCTCCAGGTCGTGGTGCTGGCGTTGATACAGGGGTTGACCGAGTTTCTGCCGGTATCCAGTTCCGCCCACCTGATCCTGGGCAGCTGGTTGTTGGGCTGGCGAGACCAGGGCCTGGTCATCGACGTGGCCATTCACTTTGGCACGTTGTTTGCGGTATTGATCTATTTCCATCGCGATCTGCGCGAGATGCTCGGCGCATGGAAATCGGACCCGGGCAATCCACGGGCGGCAGGCAAGCGGCAACTTGGCTTACAAATTCTGTTGGCCAGCATTCCGGTGCTATTGGCCGGAGCCGTGCTGCACACGTGGGTTGAATCGAGCCTGCGGGATGTACGCGTGATCGCGGTATCGACAATATTCTTTGGCCTGTTGCTGTGGCTGGCGGATGCAAAGTTTTCCCGTCAACGAACGATCGAGGATATGCGGTTGCGGCCTGCCCTGTGGATTGGCCTGGCCCAGGTGGCGGCGCTGATTCCAGGCGCTTCGCGTTCCGGGGTGACCATGACCATGGGCAGGATGTTGGGATTCAGCGCAACGGCATCGGCGAGGTTTTCGTTCCTTTTGGCGATCCCGGTGCTTGCCGCGGCGGGTGCTTACGGGATACTGCGCACGCTACAAGATCAAGCATCCCCGGACTGGGGTTTGTTTCTGCTCGCCGTCATCACCTCGGCCGGTGCCGGGCTGGTGTGTATTGGGGGTTTCCTCGCGTTGTTGAAAAGAGTGGGCCTGGTACCGTTCGTGATCTACCGCCTTGGCCTGGGCGCTGTGTTGGTCTATCTTGCTTTTTAGCACCAAATAAGTGCATATAGATTATTGAATGTGCCATAATGGTGCATCGGCTTGAAAGCAGGTATTTCTCTTCAAGCATGCTCTGTTTTTGTGTTTCAAATACGCCGAACATGCATTTAAAAGACGTCAAAAGCGCCTAATTTCGTATATTGAATAAATTGGCTACCTTGCATGAATGGCACGATTGCTGCATTAATACTCTGAACCATTTTGGGTCAAAACCCGCATCAAGACAGGAAAAATGACATGAGTGCAAGCAAGGTGTTGAAGTCAATTAAAGAGGATGACATTGATTTCGTTGATTTGAGATTCTGTGACACGCGCGGCAAAGAGCAGCACGTTACCCTGCCCGCGGAAGTCGTCGACGAAGATTTCATGGAAGAGGGAAAAATGTTCGACGGCTCGTCCATTGCCGGCTGGAAGGGCATTAATGAATCGGACATGGTGTTGATGCCGGATCCGGATTCCGCGGTCCTGGACCCCTTTTCCGATCATAAAACCCTGATACTTCGTTGCGACGTACTGGAACCGGACACCATGGAAGGCTATGCCCGCTGCCCGCGGTCACTGGCCAAGCGTGCGGAAGCTTACCTGAAGGCTTCCGGCGTGGCTGACGAGGCATTTTTCGGCCCTGAGCCAGAATTCTTCGTCTTCGATGATGTGCGATACGGCAACGAGATGCACGGCGCGTATTACCACATTGATTCGGAGGAGGGCGCGTGGAACACGGGCTCTGAGTACGAGGCGGGCAACCCCGGACACCGGCCGGGTGTGAAGGGTGGTTATTTTCCCGTGCCACCGGTTGATTCGCTGCATGACCTGCGTTCGACGATGTGCAAGCTGATGTCGGAGATGGGCCTGTCGGTAGAGGTGCACCACCACGAAGTGGGCACGGGCGGGCAGTGCGAGATCGGGACGAAATTCAGTTCACTGACGCGAAAGGCGGACGAGATGCTGATTTTCAAGTACGTGGTGCACAACGTGGCCCAC
>JABDJL010000034.1 GCA_013002505.1 Lysobacterales bacterium
CGCAACAACCGGGTTATGGCACATTGGTCATCCGCTTCATCGATTGTAACGAGGCCACCATGGACTACGAGTTCCCTTCCCTGGGCATATCCGGCCAGGTGACGTTGACGCGGGTGCTGGACAGTAACGTCGCGCTTTGCGAGGCCCTGAGCGCGCCCTGAGGCGCTGCTAAAGCACATGGCCAGACCGATGACATTCACCAAGTCGCTGCCGGGGGTTCGCCGCCTGCTGGGTTTTCTGTGGCCTTACGTCAGGCAGCATAAATCCCTGTTGGCCGGCTCTTTCCTGGCCCTGTTTGCGGGCGTCGCCATGCGCGCGCTGGAACCCTGGCCGCTGAAGTTTGTTATCGATTACCTGGTCATTCCGGTTTCTGGCATAGACCACAGCAGTCTTCCCGGCTCCCCAAGCGCGCTGCAATTGCTATTGCTGGCAGGCGCAGCCCTGGTGGTTGTTTATGGCTTACGCGGTCTAAGCACCTATTACCAGAAAGTCGGGTTTGCGCTGGTGGGCATCAAGGTACTCACGGAGGTGCGCGGCGCCCTGTATCGCCACATCCAGTGCCTGTCGATGGCTTTCCACAGCAAGGCGCGCAGCGGTGATTTGATATTCCGGGTCATCAGCGACATCGGGCTGTTGCGCGATATCGCGGTGACCGCCTTCATGCCGCTGATTGGCAGCGTGCTGGTGCTGGCGACCATGGCGGGCCTGATGCTGTGGATCAACTGGAAACTGGCATTGGTGGTATTGGTCTCGGCACCGCTGTTCTGGTTGCCCACGCTGTTCCTGAGCCGGCGTATCCAGAAAGTGTCCCGTGTACAGCGCAAGCGCGAAAGCGCGATGGCCTCGATGGCATCGGAATCAATCACGGCCGTGCAGGCAGTCCAGTCGCTGGCCCTGGATTCCGACTTTGCCGACCGCTTTTCAGGGCAGAACAAGAAAAGCCTCAAGGAAGGTGTCAAGGTCAGGCGACTGCTGGCGCGGCTGCAGGCCACTGTCCTGCTGATGACAGGTGTTTCCACCGCGGCGGTACTGTTTTACGGAACACTGCTGGTATTGCGCGGTGCATTGACCGCGGGGGAACTGCTGGTGTTCCTGTCCTACCTCAAGGCGGTGTTCAAACCCCTGCAGGATTTCGCCAAGTACACCGGGCGCATGGCCAAGGCCTCGGCAGCCGGTGAACGGGTTATCCAGATATTTGAAACGCCGCAGGACATCGAGGACCTGCCCCATGCCACGGATGCGCCGCCGTTTCGTGGCGATATTGCTTTCGAGGATGTGCATTTTGGTTACGAAGAAGGCGCCCCGGTGCTTGCTGGGCTGAACCTTGAAATCAAGGCAGGAGAATTTGTCGCCCTGGTGGGAGAATCCGGCGCGGGAAAATCGACCGTCGTTGAAATGCTGTCCCGCTTGCATGACCCGCAACGTGGCAAGGTACTGATCGACGGGAACGACCTGCGCGATTACACCCTGGTGTCACTGCGTACTCAGATCAGCGTCGTTATGCAGGACACGCTGCTATTCGCCACCACCATTGCGGAAAATATCCGCTATGGCCGCGCCGATGCCAGCGATGAAGAGTTAGTCGAAGCAGCCAAGCTTGCCGGCGCCCATGCGTTCATTTCCGAACTGCCTGGCGGCTATGCTTCGATGGTCGGCGAGCGCGGCGTGACCCTGAGCGTTGGTCAGAAACAACGTATCGCCATCGCACGCGCCGTGCTTGGGGCGCGGCCCATCCTGGTGCTGGACGAACCGACCACCGGGCTCGACCCAGAAACCCGCCGCGCCCTGGTCAATACCCTGGCAGACGTCGCACGGCGCCAGACTACGTTGATGATCACGCACGATATGGAAGAGGCGGCTGTCGCCGACCGCATCTGCCGGCTGCAGGGCGGACGGGCACAAACATCGCCACTGGATCCGGGAGCCGAGCCCCTTGCCGGTTAAAGCCACCAACCCTTTCGTTTTCGTGGTTGGCTGTCCGCGCTCGGGCACGACCTTGCTGCAGCGCATGCTGGATCACCACCCCAGGCTGACGGTGGCCAATGACAGTCACTTCATAGTGCGCGCGATCCGAAAACGCCTGAAAACCGATCCTGACCCGGCCATGAACCAGGCGATCGTTGACGAGGTCATTGGATATCATCGCTTCCACCGGATGGGCCTGGATCGCGACGAAGTTGAGGCAGCCGCCGAGGGCGCATCCTCCTATAGTGCATTTGTGTCGCAGCTATACAATCGCCGCGCTGCGCTGCTGGGAAAACCGTTCAGCGGTGAAAAGACCCCTGATTACTGCCGCTACATGCCGACCCTGGCGTCCCTGTTCCCCGATGCGCGATTTATTCATATCGTGCGCGATGGCCGGAACACAGCACTTTCGACCTTGAAATGGGCCAAGCCGGACAAGGGCCCTGGCCGCTGGCCGTGGTGGGATAGCGATGCCCTCGCCTGCTGCGCCTTGTGGTGGACCTGGCAAACCTGGCAGGGCATCAGGGACGGCCGTGCTCTGTCACCCGGTCGCTACCACGAGTTGCGCTACGAGGACCTGGTTGAGCGGCCGGCACAACACCTGCAGGCCATGTCCGATTTCCTGGGACTCGAATACTCCGACGAAATGGCCAACTTTCACCGCGGTAAAACCGTCGACAACCCTGCTTTATCGGCAAAATCCGCGTGGAAACCCGCGACCAAGGGTTTGCGTGACTGGCGTGAGCAGATGGCGCCTGACGACCAGGCGGTATTCCAGGCACTCGCCGGTGAATTGCTCGAATTACTGGCCTACCCAGCCACGCAACAGGGTGCAAACACGGCCGTGGAAGCGCGTGTGGTACAGGCGCGCTCATTCTGGGCCAGCGCTCGCCAGTCCCGCGACGTGGCTGATCTCATAAAATAGAATTTCGCGACGTGACATCAACCCGTGTACGGCAGTCAATCATTCCCACTCTATCGTCGCAGGCGGCTTGCCGGAAATATCATATACTACTCTAGAAATACCATCTATCTCATTGATAATACGTAAAGATACCAGTTCCAGAAACTCGTAAGGTAATGGCGCCCAGCGGGCGGTCATGAAATCCACCGTTTCGACCGCGCGCAATGCAACCACCCATTCGTAGCGGCGCTGATCACCGACCACGCCGACGGTTTTAACCGGCAGGAATACGGCAAATGCCTGGCTGACCGAGTCATACAGACCATGGTTCCTGAGCTCGGCGATGAAAATATCATCAGCGCGTTGCAGGGGTTCGATAAACTCCTCGCGCACCTCGCCCAGCACCCGGACACCAAGGCCAGGTCCCGGAAACGGATGTCGCTGGACCATCTCACTGGGCAGACCAAGTTCAACACCGATTCGGCGCACCTCGTCCTTGAACAATTCCCGCAGCGGTTCTACCAGCTGCATGTTCATTTTTTCCGGCAAGCCGCCGACATTGTGATGGGACTTGATGACGTGCGCCTTGCCGGTGCGCGAACCGGCGGACTCGATGACGTCCGGATAAATGGTGCCCTGTGCCAGGAAAGCGATCTCGCCGGCGGCCTTGGCCTGCTCTTCGAAAATATCGATAAACAGTCCACCAATAATCTTGCGCTTGATCTCGGGGTCGGACTCGCCAGAAAGTGCTTCGAGAAAGCGTTCTTTCGCGTCGACCCGAATTACGCGCACACCCATGTGGCGGGCGAACGTCGCCATGACCTGGTCACCTTCATGCAGGCGCAACAGGCCGGTATCGACGAATATACAGATCAACTGTTCACCGATAGCACGGTGCAGCATCGCGGCCACCACGCTTGAATCGACGCCACCGGAAAGCCCCAGTAACACCTGTTGGTCGCCGACATCGCGGCGAATACGGTCCACCGCATCATCAATGATATTTTCGGCCGTCCAGCGTGCCTCACACGCACAAATTTCAACGACAAAGCGCTTGAGAATCCGCCGACCCTGCAGCGTATGCGTCACCTCGGGGTGAAACTGGATGCCATAGTAGGCCCGTTCATCATCGGCAATCGCTGCAATGGGTGCCGTGGCAGTAACCGCCGCCAGCTCGAAACCGGGCGGCATCTCCACGACCTTGTCGCCATGGCTCATCCATACGTCCAGCACCGGCGTGCCATCATCGCGCACATGGTCTTCAATGCCGCGCAGCAAGGTACAGGCTTGTGTCACGCTGACCTGCGCAAAGCCGAATTCTTTTTCATCGGACGGGGATACGCGCCCGCCAAAGCGCTGCGCCATGTCTTGCAGGCCGTAGCAGATTCCCAGTACCGGGATACCCGAATCGTAAACCGCGTCGGGCGCGCGGGGGCCGTCTTCATCGGTTACGGATTCAGGCCCACCAGACAGGATAATGCCGCGTGCTTTGAAATCATGGATTTCCTGTTCGCTGACGTCCCACGGCAGGATTTCGCAATACACGCCGATTTCACGAACACGACGCGCAATCAATTGCGTGTATTGCGACCCGAAATCGAGAATCAGGATACGGTGAAGATGAATGTCCTGGCTGGCCATCAGGCAAGTTTGTAGTTCGGTGCTTCCTTGGTGATCTGCACGTCATGTGCATGGCTTTCTCTCACCCCGGCGTTGGTGATGCGCACGAAATTTGCCTCGTTCCGGAACAGGTCGATATTCCGGCAGCCGGTGTAACCCATCGACGAGCGCAAGCCGCCAAGAAGCTGGTGAATGACCCCGGACAGGGTACCCTTGTACGGCACCCTGCCCTCGATGCCTTCCGGCACCAGCTTGTCCGCCGAAGTGTCGTGCTGGAAGTAGCGATCACTGGAACCCTGTTGCATGGCGCCCATCGAACCCATGCCGCGGTAAGACTTGTACGACCTCCCCTGGTACAACTCGACATCGCCGGGCGCTTCTTCGGTGCCTGCAAACAATCCGCCGATCATGACGGTGTTGGCGCCGGCGGCGATGGCCTTGGCGAAATCACCAGAAAAACGGATGCCACCGTCCGCGATCATCGGCACGCCGCTGTCGCGCAAGGCTTCGGCAACATTATTGACCGCCGTAATCTGGGGTACACCGACCCCGGCCACCATGCGCGTGGTGCAAATTGATCCCGGGCCCTGGCCAACCTTGACCCCGTCCGCACCCGCCTCGACCAGCGCCAGCGCACCCTCCGCGGTCGTCACGTTCCCGCCAACCAGCTGCACATCAGGAAAGTGCTTGCGCGTCCAGGTGACGCGATCGAGCACGCCTCGCGTGTGACCATGTGCGGTATCGACCACGACAATATCCACGCCCGCTTCGACCAGGGCCGTGATGCGCTCTTCGGTATCGCCTCCCACGCCCACCGCGGCGGCAACCAGCAGGCGTTCCTGGCTATCCTTGGCGGCATTCGGAAAATCGGAAGACTTCTGGATATCCTTGACGGTAATCAGCCCACGCAATTCGAAATCCCTGTTGACCACGAGGATTTTTTCGATTCGGTGGCGGTGCAGCAGTTCCAGTACCTCGTCCTGGCTGGCATCCTCCTGCACCGTCACGAGTTTATCCTTGCGCGTCATGATATTGCGCACCGGGTCATCGAGCTTGCGCTCGAATCGCATGTCGCGGCCGGTCACAATGCCGACCAGTTCGTTGCCGTCCACCACCGGGACGCCCGAAATGTTATGTCGATGGGTCAGGTCCAGCACTTCGCGAATCGTGGTTTGCGGGCCAACGGTAATCGGGTCCTTGATGACACCGGCCTCGTATTTCTTGACCATCCGCACCTGGGCAGCCTGCTTGTCGAGACCCATATTCTTGTGTACCACGCCGATGCCGCCTTCCTGCGCCATGGCAATGGCCAGCCTCGCTTCGGTCACGGTATCCATGGCCGCAGACATCAACGGCATGTTCAACATAATTTCGCGGGTCACCTGCGTGCGCAGGTCGACATCGCGCGGAAGGATATCCGAGTAGGCGGGTACCAGGCTGACATCATCAAATGTCAACGCTTCACCGATCAGTCGCATGGCATGGTGCTCCTTAACGGTCCACGGGCCGCCGGAATTGCCGCCGGCCGGTGATGATGCAGAAACGCCCGGGGAGCCCGGGCGCTGCGGATTATCCGAGCATTATAGTCCCTAATCGGTACGATTTGAATCGACTTAACGGGCGCCGCGATGATAAACACGCCGGCCGCCCAGCCACGTCTCCAGCACCAGTGTCGAGGGCAACTGGTCCTCGTCAACCTGCATGATGTCGCGGTCGAGTATGACCATGTCCGCCAGTTTTCCCGGCGCCAGCGAACCGACCCGGTCTTCCATGAAACCCGCGTAAGCTGCATCAAGCGTGAACCCCCTCAGTGCTTCTGCGCGGCTGAGTCTCTGGCCAGGGTGCCAGCCACCCTCGGGCCAGCCTTCGGGGTCCGAGCGCGCTACCGCGGCATAGAATCCGAGCATCGGGTTGACCTCTTCGACGACGAAATCCGAACCCAGCGCCAGTCGTGCCCCGTGCTCAACGAGTTTGCGCCACGCATAGGCAAATTGAACCCGGTCCGGTCCCAGCCGCTGTTCCGCCCAGTACATGTCACTGGTGGCGTGGGTCGGCTGCACTGCCGCGATGATACCCAGGGGTGCAAACTTTTCGAGATCGCCGTCTGTCAGAAGCTGTGCATGCTCAATGCGGTGGCGGCCGGGATTGTCCGGATACTGGCCTGACACAGCAATGATGGCGTCAAGCGCCTGGCGGTTGGCGGCGTCGCCGATCGCGTGTATCGCAACCTGGAATCCGCAGGCCATGACCGTGGCAACCTGCGCCCTCAGCGCCTCGTCTTCATGGAACAACAATCCGCGATTGCCCGGCTCATCGCTGTACTCGTTCAACAGGGCGGCGCCCCTGCTGCCCAGCGCGCCGTCGGCATAGAGCTTCACCGAGCGCACCCACAGCCGGTCTGAATGTGCAATACCCCCCTGCGCGCACAGCCAGTCCAATGTTGGCC